>JBGAMF010000031.1:0-39449 GCA_044223185.1 Casimicrobiaceae bacterium
GAAGCGCGCGGCCTCGCGCGTCAGCGCGTGCGCGTGCCGCGCGCCGGGGTCGCTCGCGCGCTCGGCCGCCGCGATGCGCGCGACGCGCGCGAGGTAGAGCTCGCCGTACGCCGCGTCCTGGAACTCGCCGGTGCGCGCGTGCCCGAGCGCGACGAACTCGCGCGCCGCCGCCGGGAACGCGGCGTAGCGCGGGTCCGGCGCCGGCGGCGCGGGCGTCGCCGGCGCCGCGGGCACGGCGTCCGCACGCACGGCGTCCCAGCCGCGCGCGAAGCCCGCGAGGCTCGCCTCCGCGCTGCGCCCCCCGGCGCGGACGACCGCCTCGAACACGTCGCGCGCGATCGGCAGCGCGCCCGAGCCCGCGACCGCGCCCAGCATCACGGCGCTGACGACGGTGCCCGCCTCCCTCGCTGCGGCGTCCATGTCGAACGCGCACAGGCGTGCGCTGTAGCCGCGCGCCACGGCGAGGAGCCGCGCGGAGTCGACGCGGCCGTCGCCCGGCGCGACCTTCTCCGTCGTGGTCAGCGTGCGGCTCGTCGACGCCACCAGCAGCGTGCGCTCGGGGCTCACCATGCCGCTGGCGACGATGCGCGCGGCTTCGAGCAGCTCGGAGGCGATGGCCACGTCGATGCCGCCGGGCACCGGCAGCAGCGACAGCACCGGCCGGCGCGCGCCGAGCTCGGCCGCCGGCCGCGGGAACACCTCGACGTAGTAGGTCGTCGCGCCGGTGCGCTGCGCGACGCCCGGGATCGACGTCGCCTGCGCCGGGTAGCCGGCGGCCACCGCCGCCTCGACCAGCCACTGCGCGAGCGTGCCGCCGCCTTCGCCGCCGAGCGCGCCGACGAGGATCGTGACCGGCTGGTCGGTCGCCGTCATCGCCGCCCTCACGCGCCACCGAACGCGCGGCGGACGGCGCCACGCATCCGCGCGGCGAGCCGGTCGCGCCAGTCCGGGTTCCGGATCACCTCGGCGCGGTAGAACGAAGGGCACAGCGCCGCCGCGTGCGCGTTCGATCCGCACAGGCCGCAGCCGACGCAGCCGTCCAGCACGGTCGCCACCGGGTCGACGCGCAGCGGATCGGACGACGCCCTGACGGAGAGCGTCGGGCAGCCCGACAGCCGGATGCACGAGTGGTCGCCCGAGCAGGTGTCTTCGTCGACGCCGTACCTGACGCGCACCACGCGCCGGGCCGCGGCGAGCTCGCGCGCGCGCCAGGGCTTGACGCGCCGCTGCCGCTCGAGCTGGCACTCGCCTTCGGCGACGATCACCTTGAGGCCCGCGAAGTCCGTCGTGAACGCCTCGTCCAGCGCGGCGCGCATCGCCGTGACGTCGTAGCTGTCGACCGTGCGGAGCCATTGGACGCCGATCCCCGCGAGCGTGCGCTCGATCGTCTGGTTCTCGTGCACGCGCGAGGCCGCCGCGTCGGCGGACGCGTGCGGCCCGTCGTGCGCCGGCGTGGAGATGATCTCCTGCGTGCCGGTCGCCGACGTGTAGCCGTTCTTGAGGATCACCAGCACCGCGTCGTCGCCGTTGTACAGCGCCGACTGCACGCCGGTCAGCAAGCCGTTGTGCCAGAAGCCGCCGTCGCCCATCACGGCGAGCGCGCGCCGGCCAAGGAGCGGCGACACGCCGGCGCGGCTCGCGAGGCTCATCCCGTAGCCCAGGATCGAGTGCCCCGACGAGAACGGCTCGAACGTCGCGAACGCGTGGCAGCCGATGTCGGCGGCGACGTGCACGGGTCCGACGTCCTGCTGGGCGAGCTTCAGCGCCGCGAAGAACGGACGCTCCGGGCAGCCGACGCAGAAGCCGGGCGGCCGCGGCGGCAGCGGCGCGCCGAGCGCCTGCGCCACGGCCTCGCGGCGCGCGTCGGTCGCGGCGAGCCACGCGTCGCCGCCGGCGCGCGGCGCATCCGGCGCGTGCGCGGCGAGGAACGCGGACAGGCCGCGCGCGATCACCTCGACCGTGTACTCGCCGGCCATCGGCAGCGCGCCCTTGCCGGCGACCGGCGTCGCGACGCCGGCGCGGCGCAGCGTGGCGAGGATCTCCTGCTCGATGAACTCGGGCTGGCCTTCCTCGAGGACGAGCACCGCGCGCCGGTCGCGGCAGAACGCCGCGATCTCGTCGGGGACGAGCGGACAGACGACGTTGAGCACGAGGACCGCGACCGCCGGCTCGCCCAGCGCGTCGGCGAGGCCGAACTGCTGCAGCGCGCGTACCAGCGAGTTGTAGAGCCCGCCCTGCACGACGATGCCCACGCCGTGGGCGTCGCCGCCCAGCCGCTCGTTGAGGCCGTGCTCGCGGACGTAGGCGCGCGCCGCGGGGATCCGCGCCTCGGTCTTCTGCTTCTCCTGCCGGAACGTGACCGGCGGGTGCGACAGCTTCGCGTAGTCGAACGCCGCCGGCTCGGCCAGCACGTGGCGGGTGGACACCGGCGGCGGCACGTTGTCGCGCGCCGCGAACGTCCCGCGCACGTGGCAGGCGCGGATGCGCAGCTGCAGCACGGCCGGCATGCTGGAGGCCTCCGACAGCGCGAACGCGTGCTCGACCGTGCGCACCATGTGCGCGAGGTCGGGCCGGGGGTCGAGCAGCACCAGCGAGGACTTGAGCGCGTACGCGTACGTGCGCTCCTGGATGACCGACGCGCCTTCGCCGTAGTCCTCGCCGACGATGACGAGCGCACCGCCGGTCACGCCGGGCGAGGCGAGGTTCGACAGCGCGTCGGCGGCGACGTTGGTGCCGACGATGGACTTCCACGTGACGGCGCCGCGCAGCGGGTAGTGGATCGAGGCGCCGAGCATCGCGGCGGCGGACGCCTCGTTGGCGCACGGCTCGACGTGCACGCCGAGTTCCGCGAGGTAGTCCTTCGCCTGCACGAGCACGTCGAGCAGGTGCGACACCGGGGCGCCCTGGTAGCCGCCGACGTAGGCCACGCCCGACTGCAGCAGCGCCTTGGTGATCGCGAGGATGCCTTCGCCATGGAACGTCTCGCCGCTGCCGCAGCGCAGCATGCGCACCTCGCTGGCGAACGAGACTTCCACGCGCGATCCTCCTCCGGGCCTCGAAGCGGGCCGTGGCCGTCATGGTAACGCCGACGCGTTATCTGTAAATGGCATAGCCTTTAGAAGTAATATAGACAGGATGAATAGTCGTGCGCTGGACCTCAACCTGCTGCAGACGTTCCACGCGGTCCACGCGACCGGCAACGTGAGCCGCGCGGCCGAGCGCCTCGGGGTGTCGCAGCCGACGGTCAGCCACGCGCTGCGCCGGCTGCGGCAGCTGCACGGCGATCCGCTCTTCGTCCGCACGCACGGCGGGATGGCGCCGACGGCGAAGGCGCAGCGGCTCGCCCGTGCGGTCGAGCAGGCGCTGGCCACGCTCGAGGTCGCGCTGCGGGAGACGCAGACCTACGACCCCGCCCGCTCCGACCGCACGTTCCGCCTGCACCTGACCGACATCGGCGAGACGATCTTCCTGCCGCCGCTCGTCGCCGCGCTCGCGCGCGAGGCGCCGCGCGTGCGGATCGCGGCGTACCAGCTCGACGACGCCGCGATCCTGCCGGCGCTGGAGAGCGGCCGCGTCGACCTGGCGCTGGGCTACATCCCGGCGCTGGCCGGCACGCAGCGGCAGTACCTGCTGTCCGAGCACTACGTCGTCGTGATGCGCGCGTCGCACCCGGCGGCGCGGCGCGCGCCGACGCGGGCGGCGCTGGCCTCGCTTTCGTACGCGCTGGTGCGCTCCCATCCGGCCACCGGCCGCGCGCTGCAGGCCCTCGGCCTCACCGACCGCGTGCGGCTCGAGCTGCCGCACTTCATGGTGCTGCCGAGCATACTCGCCGGGACCGACCTCGCCACGATCATGCCGTCGCGGCTCGCCGCCGCGTTCAACGAGCTCTCCGAGTACGCCGTCTGGCAGCCGCGCGTCGGCCTGCCGCGCTTCGACGTCGCGGTCCACTGGCTGCGCCGGTTCGAGCACGAGCCGGGCAACCGGTGGCTGCGCGAGCGTATCGTCGCGCTGTTCGGCGAGGGTTAGGAAATTGGGGTCAGAGCTGTAATACTCGGGCCGCGACGCCGTACCGCCGAACACGCAGCCGTGGCCGCCCGAGTATTACAGCTCTGACCCTAATTTCCGATGACCAAGTCCCGTCGCGGCATCCAGTCCATCGAGGTCGGCGGCGCGCTGCTCGCGGCGCTGGTCGACGCCGGCGCGCCGCTGCCGCTGCGCGAACTCGCGCAGCGCGCGGGGATGACCTCGGCCAAGGCCCACCCGTACCTCGTGAGCTACGGCAAGCTCGGCCTGATCGAGCAGGACCCGCTGACCGGCCGCTACGGCCTCGGACCGTTCGCGCTGCAGATGGGCCTCGTCAGCCTGCAGCTCCTGTCCCCGGTGCGCGCCGCGATCCCCGCGATCACCGCGCTCGGCGAAGCGACCGGCCACACCGTCGCGCTCGCCGTGCTCGGCACGCACGGCCCGACGATCGTCCACATCCACGAGTCCGCGCGCCCGATCCACGTCAACATGCGCGCGGGCACCGTGATGTCGACGGTCAATACGGCGACCGGCCGCGTGTTCTCCGCGTGGCTGCCGCCGGCGGTCGCGCAGCACTACATCGCGCGCGAGCAGAAGGACCCGGCGGTGACCGCGCAGGCGGCGGCGCGGCGGCCGAAGGCGGAGCTCGACGCGCTGCTCGCCGACGTGCGGCGGCGCGGCCTCGCGCGCGCCGTCGGCGAGCCGATCCCGGGCGTGAACGCGCTGTCGGCGCCGGTGTTCGACCACGCGGGAGCCATCGTCGTCGCGGTGACCGCCATCGGCCCGGCCGGCAGCTTCGACCCGGCGTGGGACGGGGCGCTGGCGCGCGCGGTGCGCGGCTGCGCCGACGAGGTCTCGCGGCGGCTCGGCCACCGGCCGCCGGGCGGCTGATCCGTCCGGCCGCTACTGCTTCGGCCGCTTGTCGACGATGCGCCTGGCCTTGCCGAGCGAGCGCTCGATGCCGTTGGGCGGCAGCACCTTCACGTCGGCGGAGACGCCGATCAGGCTCTTGATGTGGTGCGCGAGCCGCGCACCCGCGGCGTCGCCGTCCGCGCTGCCGATGGCGGGCACGCGCTCGACCAGCACCGTCATCTCGTCGAGCGTCTTCGGCCGCGTGATGTGGATCTGGTAGTGCGGCGCGAGCGCCGGGTCGCGCAGCATCAGCTCCTCGATCTGCGTCGGGAACACGTTGACGCCGCGGATGATCATCATGTCGTCGGAGCGGCCGGTGATCTTCTCGATCCGCCGCATCGACCGTGCCGTCGGCGGCAGCAGGCGCGTCAGGTCCCGCGTCCGGTAGCGGATGATCGGCAGCGCCTCCTTGGTCAGCGACGTGAACACGAGCTCGCCCTTCTCGCCTTCCGGGAGGACGGCGCCGGTCTCGGGGTCGACGATCTCGGGGTAGAAGTGGTCCTCCCAGACGGTGAGTCCGTCCTTGGTCTCGATGCACTCCTGCGCGACCCCCGGGCCGATCACCTCGGACAGCCCGTAGATGTCGATGGCGTCCATGTCGAGCTTCGCCTCGATCGCCGCCCGCATCGTGGGAGTCCACGGCTCGGCGCCGAAGATGCCGATCTCGAGCGAGCACGCCTTGGGATCCATGCCCTGCCGCTCCATCTCCTCGGCGATCGCCAGCATGTACGACGGCGTCACCATGATCACCGACGGCCGGAAGTCGGCGATCAGCTGCACTTGCTTCTCGGTCTGCCCGCCCGACATCGGGATCACCGTGCAGCCCAGCCGCTCGGCGCCGTAGTGCGCGCCGAGGCCCCCGGTGAACAGGCCATAGCCGTACGCGACGTGCAGGATGTCGCCGGGCCGGCCGCCGGCGGCGCGGATCGACCGCGCCATCACGGTCGCCCACATGTCGACGTCGTTCTTCGTATAGCCGACGACGGTCGGCTTGCCGGTCGTGCCCGACGACGCGTGGATGCGCACCACCTGCTCGCGCGGCACCGCGAACATGCCGAACGGGTAGTTGTCGCGCAGGTCGGTCTTGACCGTGAACGGAAACTTCGCGAGGTCGGCGAGCGTGGACAGGTCCCGCGGGTGCACGCCCTTGGCGTCGAACGCGCGCCGGTAGTGCGGCACGTTGGCGTAGGCGCGCTCGAGCGTCTGCTTCAATCGCCCGAGTTGCAGTGCGGCGAGCTCGTCGCGGCTCGCCCGCTCGATCGGCTCCAGTTCGTCCGGCCGCGGTGTCTTCGCTGTCATGGGTCCTCCCGAAAGGGTCAGATTCGAATTTCCACACCGCAGCGCGCAGTGCGCAGACCGCGCACGGAAATTCGAGTCTGACCCTGCGCGCCAGAGCCGCAGTCTGCCTCCCCACCCCGGCGGCCGGCCTTGCTCGAAATCAAGAAGGACGGAAGCGTCGGTCGCCTTGCAACGGGGCCAGGCTCGCAGCGGGGTCAGACTCGAATTTCCTCGGGAGGCCGGCGCCAAGCCATCGGCAGCGCGGAAATTCGAATCTGACCCCTTGGCGCCAAGCCATCGGCAGCGCGGAAATTCGAATCCGACCCTTCGCCTACACGACGTTCCCGCGGATCCGCGTGCTCTTGCCGCGGAACAGCGCGATCGTGTCGCCGTCCTGGTTCTTCACGTCGATGTCGTAGATGCCGTGGCGCCCGACCAGCGTGTGCTCGCGGGCGGTGGCCGTCAGCACGTCGCCCTCGCGCGACGGCGCCAGGAACTCGATCGCGCAGCCCGCCGCCACCGTGTTGACGTTGTAGCTGTTGCACGCGTACGCGAATGCGCTGTCGGCGAGCGTGAACACGAGGCCGCCGTGCGTGATCGCGTGGCCGTTGACCATGTCGGCGCGCACGGTCATCGTGAGCTCGGCGGAACCGGGCGCCACCCGCGCGATCCGGATGCCCAGGCCCTGCGACGCGTTGTCGCGCGCGTACATGCCGGCGGCGACGCGCTCGGCGAGCGCCTGCGCGTCGGCAGCGGACAGCGGTGGCGCGTCGTCGCTCACGGCCTCACTCGCCCAGCCTGCCGCCGGTCGCCTCGCGCCGGGCGATCAGCGGCGACAGCCGGTAGCGGTCCTCGCCATAGTGGGCGGCGAGGCTGGCGAGCGTCGCGCGGACGTGCGGCAGGCCGATCGCGTCGGCCCACGCGAGCGGCCCGCGCGGGTAGTTGACGCCGCGCATCATCGCGAGGTCGACGTCGCGTGCGTTCGCGATGCCCTGCGTGACGGCGTCGGCCGCCTCGTTGGCGAGCATCGCGACGGTGCGCATCACCGGCAGCCCCGCGACGTCGTCGAAGCGCGAGACGGCGATGCCCGCCGCCTGCAGCGCGCCGACGGCGGCGCCCGCGGCGGCCGGGCTGCAGCCGTCGGCCGCAGCGACCGCGAGCCGCGTGCACTTGGCGTAGTCGAAGGCCAGGTCGAACACGACGACGTCGGGCCGGCCGCACGCGACGGCGACTGCGGTCGCGGTGCGCCCGTCGCACGGCACGAGCAGCGTGCCGTCGACGACGAGATACGCGGGCGCGACGGCGGTGTCGGCGGGCGCGGCGTCGACGGCCGTTCCGCCCGCGCGCAACCGCGCCGCGAGCGCGTCGGCGGTCGGCGAGCCGCCGGCCAGCGCCACGCGTCCGGGCCGCGGCGCGGGCGCCTCGGTGTGCGGCGCGGGCCTCGCCGCGCCCGGCGCGTAATCGTAATAGCCGCGCCCGGCCTTGCGGCCGAGGTGGCCCGCCGCCACCCGCTCCTGCTGCAGCACCGACGGCCGGAACCGCGGGTCGTGGAAGTAGGCCTCCCACACGCTCTTCGTCACCGCGAAGTTGACGTCGTTGCCGATCATGTCCATCAGCTCGAACGGGCCCATCCGGAACGCGCCCGCCTCGCGCATCACGGCGTCGATCGTCGCCGCGTCGGCCGCGCGCTCCCAGAGGAGGCCGAGCGCCTCGGAGTAGAACGCGCGCGCGCAGCGGTTGACGATGAAGCCCGGCGTGGACGAAGCGTGCACCGGCACCTTGCCCCACGCGGCCGCAGTGGCGTGTACGACGGCCGCCACCGCGGCGTCGGTGGCGAGGCCGCTGACCACCTCGACCAGCGGCAGCACCGGCGCCGGGTTGAAGAAGTGCATGCCGACCACCCGCCCCGGGTGCTTCAGCCCCGCCGCGAGCGCCGTGATCGACAGCGACGACGTGTTGGTCGCGAGGATCGCCTCCGGCGCCACGACCACCTCCAGCTCGCGCAGCAGCCGGCGCTTGACGTCGAGGTCCTCGACGATCGCCTCGATCACCAGCCCCGCCGTCACGAAGTCACCGAGCGCGTGCACGGGGACGATGCGCGCGGCGGCGGCCTCGGCGTCCGCCGGCGCGAGCTTGCCCTTCGTCGCCAGCGCCGCGAGCGTCTGCCCGATCGTCGCCTTCGCCTGGTCGGCCGCGCCCATCCGGTTGTCGAACAGCCTCACGCGGTGGCCGGCCTGCGCGGCGATCTGCGCGATGCCGGCGCCCATCGCGCCGGCGCCGATGACGCCGATGTCGGCGGTGCGGGGAAGCGCGGCGGCCATCGGCTACTTCCCGGTGAAGTGCGGCGCGCGCTTGGCGACGAAAGCCGCCACGCCCTCGCGGTAGTCGTCGGAGTAGCCCAACTCGCGCTGCAGGTCGCGCTCCAGCGCCAGCTGACCGGCGAGCGTCGCGCCCGCCGAAGCGCGCAGCGCGCGCTTGGTCGCCGCGAGCCCGCGCGTGGGCGCCTGCGCGAAGTGCGCGAGCAGCGCGTCGACGGTCGGCACGAGCTCCGCGTCCTCGACGCACCGCCAGATGAGGCCCCACTCCTCGGCCTGCTCGGCCGGGAGCTTGTCGCCGAGCAGCGCCAGACCCATCGCGCGCGCCGTTCCCACCAGCCGCGGCAGGAAGTACGTGCCGCCCGAGTCCGGGACGAGGCCGATCCGGCAGAACGCCTGCACGAAGCTCGCGGACCGCGCGGCGATCACGATGTCGCACGCGAGCGCGATGTTGGCGCCGGCGCCGGCGGCGACGCCGTTCACCGCGCAGACGACCGGCACCGGCAGGTCGGCGAGCGTCTGCACGAGCGGCGCGTAGTACTTGCCGATCGATTCGCCCAGGTCGACCGGCGTGCCGCCCGGCGCGACGGCACGGTCCGACAGGTCCTGCCCGGCGCAGAAGCCGCGGCCCGCGCCGGTCAGCAGCAGCACGCGCACCGTGGCGTCCGCCTTGACGCGCGCGAGTGCGTCGGCCAGCTCCGCGTGCATCGCTGCGGTGAAGCTGTTGAGCCGGTCGGGGCGGTTCAGCGTGATGCGCGCGATGCCGCCGGCGTTGTCGAACAGGATCGACGCGTAGGCCATGGCGCGCGTCAGGCGTGCCACCGGTGCTGCACGACGCGGAAGCGCGACGCGACGTACGCCGAGTCGGTCAGCGCCGCGTTGGCCGCCGCGTTGGCACCGGTGCCGTGGTAGTCCGAGAACGCCGCCGACTGGTTGACGAACACGCCGCCGGTCAGGTTGATCGACAGCGCCACGCCGGCGTCCTCGGCGACGTCGACGGCACGCGCGATCACGTCGTCGCTGGTCGAGTACACGGACAGCGTCAGCGCGCCGTGGCCGCGCACGGCGTCGCGCGCGATGCCGAGGCTCTCGCCGGTCGACTCGGTGCCGATGACGAACGCGATCGGGCCGAACCACTCGTTCAGGTAGGTCGCGCGGTCCTGCGTGCCCAGCTTGACGATGAGCGGCGTGCGGATCTTCGCGTCCGGATACGCGGGGTGCGCCACCGCCTGCGTGTCGAGCACGAGCGTGCCGAGCGAGCGCGCCGCTTCCAGCCGGCGCAGCACGCCGTCGTTCTGCACCGCGCCCAGGATCTCCACGGCGCGCGCGGGGTCGGCGGTGAGCTTGCGCACCGCGTCCGCAAGCCCTTCCGCGACCTGGTCGAACGACAGGTGGCCCGCGGCCGTCGCGATGCCGCCGCGCGGCACGTAGATGTTCTGCGGCGCCGTGCACATCTGGCCCGTGTACAGCGCGAGCGAGAACGCGACGTTGCGGGCGACCGCCGCGAAGTCCGCGGCGCTGTCGACGACGATCTGGTTGACGCCGGCCTTCTCCGTGTAGACCAGCGCCTGCCGCGCGTGCTCCTCGAGCCAGCGGCCGTTGGCCGTGCTGCCGGTGAAGTCGATGATCCGCACCTCGGGCCGCAGCGCCAGCTGCTGGGCGACGTCGCCGGAGGGCTCGTGCGCGAACAGCGTCACCACGTTGGGGTCGAACCCGGCCTCGGCCAGCACGTCGCGGGCGATCTTCACGGTGATCGCGAGCGGGAGGATCGCCGCCGGGTGGGGCTTCACGACCACCGCGTTGCCGGTGGCGAGGCTCGCGAACAGGCCGGGGTAGCCGTTCCACGTCGGGAACGTGCAGCAGCCGATGACGAGGCCGACGCCGCGCGGGACGATGCGGTAGCGCTTCTCCATCCGGATCGGGTCGCCCTTGCCCTGCGGCTTCTCCCACAGCGCCTGCGCCGGGACGCGCGCGAGCTCGTCCCACGCGTAGGCGACCGCCTCCAGCCCGCGGTCCTGCGCGTGCGGGCCGCCGGCCTGGAACGCCATCAGGAACGCCTGGCCCGTCGTGTGCATGACCGCGTTGGCGATCTCGAAGCTCGCCTTGTTGATCCGCGCGAGGGTCTCGAGGCACACGCCGGCCCACGCTTCGGGGCCGGCCTTCTTCCACTGGTCGTGGGCCCGACCGACCGCGGCGAAGAGGCCGTCCATGTCGGGCTTCGGGTAGGTGACGCCGAGCGCCATGCCGTACGGCGAGCGCTCGCCGCCGACGTCGCCGACGGTCGCCGGCTGCGCGAGCGGGAAGCGCTTGCCGAGCAGCGCCTCGAACGCGGCGCGGCCGGCCTCGGCCGCACCCTCGCCGTACACCTTGGGACTGGCCGACTCCGGATAGGCGCTCCAGTACGTGCGCTCGCGGATCGCCTGCACGGCGCGCTCGAGCGTTGCGCGGTGGCGTTCGAACATGGGATGCGACACGAACTACTCCTCAAGGGGTCAGATACGATTTCCCGGCATTATTGCCCAGTTTTCCGAAGCCGCGCGCGGGAAATCGTGTCTGATCCCTGCGCGCGCGGGATCGGACACGAATTCCGGCGGAGGTCCGCGCCGAACGCGTGGCCGAAGCGGGGAATTCGTATCCGACCCCTTCAGTCGAACGTGATCACGACGCGGTCGGTCACCGGGTAGCTCTGGCACGCGAGGATGAAGCCGCGCGCCACTTCGTAGTCCTCGAGCGCGAAGTTGACGTCCATGTCGACCTCGCCTTCGGTCAGGCGGCAGCGGCACGTCGAGCACACGCCGCCCTTGCACGAGTAGGGCAGATCGACGCCGTGGCGCAGGCCCGCCTCGAGGAGGTTGTCCTTCGCCTTGTCCAGCGTGAACGACCGCGTCGTGCCGTCGATGACCACGGTGACCTCGCACTGCGCGTGGCCGGGCTCGGGCGGCCGGTGCGCGACGTGCGCGTGCCGCGGGATGCTCGCGGCGAAGCGCTCGACCTTGATCCGCGCCTCGGGAAAGCCGCGCGCCCGCAGCGCCGCGACCACGGCGTCCATCATGCCCTCGGGGCCGCAGACGAACGCGGTGTCGACGTCCGCCAGCGGCACCCAGTGCGCGAGCAGCGCGTCCGCCTTCTCGCGGTCGATGCGGCCGTGCAGCAGCGGGACGTCATGCGCCTCGCGCGACAGCACGTGCACGAGGTTGAAGCGGTCGAGGAAGCGGTCCTTCAGCGCCGCGAGCTCCTCGCGGAACATCACGGTGCCCGACGCGCGGTTGCCGTAGACCAGCGTGAAGCGCGCCCGCGGCAGCGCGGCGAGCGTCGTGGCGGCGAGCGACAGCAGCGGCGTGATGCCGCTGCCCGCCGCGAAGCCCAGGTGGTGGGGCGCCGCCGCGGGGTCGAGAGGCACGTTGAAGTGCCCGAGCGGCGGCATGACGTCGATCGTGTCGCCGGCCTTCAGCGACTCGTTGGCCCACGTCGAGAACACGCCGCCGGCGCAGCGCTTGACCGCGATCCGCAGCGCGCCGTCCGGCGCCGCCGAGCAGATCGAGTACGACCGCCGCACGTCGGCGCCGCCGATGGACGCGCGCAGCGTCAGGTGCTGGCCGGGGGCGAACCGGTACTGCGCCGCGAGCGCCTCCGGCACGGCGAACGTGATCGCGACGGCGTCGCGGGTCTCGCGCTCGACGCGCTCGACGCGCAGCGGGTGGAAGCGGCTCATGCCTCTGCTCCCTCTCCCGCTTGCGGGAGAGGGGCGGGGTGAGGGCTTCCCGCTTGCGGGAGAGGGCCGGGGTGAGGGCTTCCCGCTTGCTGGAGAGGGCCGGGGTGAGGGCCTCCCGCGCGCGGGAGCGGTTCCGGGCGACGGGGCTGCATCGCGGTCAGTGCGGCTTGAAGTAATCGAAAGGCTCGCGGCAAGCGTCGCACCGGTACAGTGCCTTGCACGCGGTCGAGCCGAACTGCGACAGCAGCGTCGTCCGCGGCGAGCGGCAGCGCGGGCACGGCACCGGCGGCGCGCGCCGCAGCGGGCTCACCGGGCTACCTTCGCGCTGCGCGCTCCGGTATTCGCCCTCGCGGCGGCCCGTCGGGCTCATGCCGGCGACGTCGACGACCGCCGCGCGCGCCTGCGGCGGCGCGATGCCGTACGCCGCGAGCTTCGCCTTCGCTTCCGGCGCCATCCAGTCGGTGCTCCACGGCGGCGCGAGGCGCATGACGACGTCGACGGCGGCAAAGCCGAGCGCCGCGAGCCGCTCGCGGATCGTTCCCGCGATCACGTCGGTCGCCGGGCAGCCGGAGTACGTCGGCGTCACCTCGATGCGCAGGCGCGCGCCGTCCCAGTCCACCGCCCGCACCATGCCCAGGTCGACGATCGACACCGCCGGAATCTCCGGGTCCGGCACCGCGGCGAGCGCGTCCCATACGACGTCGACCGGCGGGACCGCCGCGTCCGCCCCCGCCTCGGCCGCGGCCGCCAGCGCGCGCCGCTCGTCGGTCGCCATCACCAGCGCGCGCCGGGATAGGCGCGTTGCAGGAACTGCATCTCGGCCAGCAGGTGGCCCAGGTGCTCCGTGTGCACGCCCTGCCGCCCGCCGCGGCCGCGGCTGCCGTGCATCCACGTGCCGGTCGGCAGCGCCAGCGTCGCCTCGCCGAGCACGCGCTCGACCGCGGCGAGCCACGGTGCGCGCAACGCCGGCGCAGCGGCGGCGATGCCGGCGGCGACGAGCGCTTCGTCGATCGCGTCGGCCGCGAACAGCTCGCCCGTGTACGGCCACAGCCGGTCGAGCGCCCGCTGCATCCGCGCGTGCGACTCCGCGGTGCCGTCGCCCAGCCGGATCACCCAGTCGGCGCTGCGCTCCGCGTGGTAGGCGACTTCCTTCGCGGCCTTGGCGGCGATGCCCGCCACGCGTGCGTCGGCCGACCGCGCGAGCGCCGCGAGCAGCAAGAGGTGCGCGTGGTCGAAGTAGAACTGGCGCGCCATCGTCTCCGCGAAGTCGCCGTTGGGCAGCTCGGCGAGCTGCACGTTACGGTACGCGCCGCCGTCGCGTAGGAACGCGAGCTCGTCCTCGCTGCGGCCGGCGCCCTGCACGCGCGCCTCGACCTCGCCGGCGTACTGCAGCCACAGCCGCCCCTGCCCCAGCAGGTCGAGGCCGACGTTGGTGAGCGCGATGTCCTCCTCGAGCACGGGACCGTGTCCGGTCCACTCGGCGAGGCGCTGCGCGAGGACGACGTCGGTGTCGCCCATCCGCAGCAGGTACTCGAACAGCGCGGCGTCGAGGCTCGTCGCAGCGGCCTGGTTCACAGGTTCTTGACTCCGTCGGGCATCGGGAAGAACGTCGGGTGCCGGTAGACCTTGCTCTGCGCGGCGTCGAACAGCGCGTCGCGGTCGCCCGGCGCCGAGGCCGTGATGTCGGCCGAGCGCACGACCCAGATCGACACCCCCTCGTTGCGGCGCGTGTAGACGTCGCGCGCATTCTTCAGCGCCATTGCGGCGTCCGGCGCGTGCAGGCTGCCGACGTGCTTGTGCGCGAGCCCGTGCTGCGACCGGATGAAGATCTCCCACAGCGGCCATTCGTTGGACATCTCGTGCTCCTGGCGACCGCGGGGTCAGGCCCCGGCCGCGCCGACTTGGGACGTCGAATGGGCCGACCCCTTGCGCGCGTGCGCCAGCGCCGCCTCGCGCACCCACGCGCCGTCCTCCCACGCCTGCACGCGCGCGGCGAGGCGCTCGCGGTTGCACGGGCCGTTGCCGCGCAGCACCTCGTGGAACTCGCTCCAGTCGATCGCGCCGAAGTCGTAGTGCCCGCGCCCGGCGTTCCACGCGAGGTCCGGGTCGGGCATCCCGAGCCCGAGGAAGTCGGCCTGCGGAACCGTCTGGTCGACGAAGCGCTGGCGCAGCTCGTCGTTCGAGAGGAGCTTGATCTTCCACGCAGCCGACTGCGCGCTGTGGACGCTGTCGGCGTCCGGCGGCCCGAACATCATCAGCGACGGCCACCACCAGCGGTCGAGCGCGTCCTGCGCCATCGCCTTCTGCTCGGCCGTGCCCTGGCAGAGCTTGATCATGATGTCGTAGCCCTGCCGCTGGTGGAACGACTCCTCCTTGCAGATGCGCACCATCGCGCGCGCGTACGGCCCGTACGAGCAGCGGGTGAGCGGGATCTGGTTCATGATCGCCGCGCCGTCGACCAGCCAGCCGATCGCGCCGATGTCGGCCCAGGTCAGCGTCGGGTAGTTGAAGATCGACGAGTACCTGACCTTGCCGGCGTGCAGGTCGGCGATCAGCCGGTCGCGCGACACGCCGAGCGTCTCCGCGGCCGCGTACAGGTAGAGGCCGTGGCCGCCCTCGTCCTGCACCTTGGCCATCAGGATCGCCTTGCGCGCCAGCGTGGGCGCGCGCGTGATCCAGTTGCCTTCCGGCAGCATGCCGACGATCTCCGAGTGCGCGTGCTGCTGGATCTGCCGGATCAGCGTCTTCCGGTAGGCGTCGGGCATCCAGTCCTGCGCCTCGACCTTGACGCCGGCGTCGATGCGCTGCTGGAACGCGGACTCCTCCGGCGACATGTCCGCCGCTGCGCGGACGCTCTGCTGACCGGTGTCGACCATCTGCGCGTACATCGGCATCCTCCGGGGGCGCCGCCCGGTCCGGGCTGGCGCGAGCGGCGGATTATCTGATACAGTTTTAACATGCGTCAAGGACAATCTGTATCACGTTCTGCCGCGTCGCATCCGGCCCGGGACCCGGCCGTCGCGCGCTGGATCGCGCGCACGCTCGCCGCCGACCCGCCGCGCGCGAAGTCGCTGCTCGTCACCGTCTGGGGCGACGCGCTCGCGCCGCACGGCGGCGCGGCCTGGCTCGCCGCGCTGATCCGGCTGGGGGCGCCGTTCGGCGTCAACGAGCGCCTCGTGCGCACCAGCGTGTTCCGCCTCGTGCGCGACGGCTGGCTGGCGGCGTCGAGCCACGGCCGGCGCAGCCGCTACCGGCTGACGGCCGCCGGCGAGCGGCGCTTCGACGACGCCTACCGCCGCATCTACGACCGGCCGCCCGAGGACTGGCACGGCCTGTGGGAGCTGGTCGTGGCCGACGGCGTGTCGGCGGCGCGCCGGCGGGCGCTGCGCGACGAGCTCGCCTGGGCGGGCTTCGGCGAGGCCGCGGCGGGCGTCTTCGTCCGGCCGCGCGCAGGCGGCCGGGGATTGCCCGCGGTCCTGGGCGCCCGCGGGATCGGCGAGCGCGTCTTCGTCGCGCAGGCCGGCGACCTGCCGGGCCAGCGGCCGCTGGCCGCGCTGGCCGAACGCGCGTGGGACGTCCCCGCCCTCGCGGCCGAGTACCGCGGCTTCCTGCATCGCTTCGGCGCCGTCATCGAGCGCTTCCGCGCCGGCGACGCGCACGACCCGCAGCAGTGCTTCGTCGTGCGCACGCTGCTGATCCACGCGTACCGGCGCGTGCTGCTGCGCGATCCGCTGCTGCCTGCCGCGTTGCTGCCGCTCGACTGGCCGGGCGCCGCCGCCCACGCGCTGTGCCGCGACTTCTACCGGCTGACGCACCGGTCGGCCGAGGCGCACCTCGCCGCCGCGTACGCCGCCGACGGCGAGGCGCTGCCGGCGGCCAACGCCGCGTTCCACGCGCGCTTCGGCGGCCTATAGGGTCAGAGCCTCGGCGCAACAAGTCGGCATCGGCTTCTCGCATCCCAGGGTCTGACCCTCGCCGCGACGAGCCGTGAGGGCGTCCATGGCACCGGTAGACTGCCACCCGCCCCGGCCGGCACGAGCGACGGGCCCGCCGAACTCTGTGCAATGATGCCGGCTCGCAACGATCACGTCCGACCCTTGGCGACGACACTGCACATAGG
Source organism: Casimicrobiaceae bacterium (assembly GCA_044223185.1). Classification (GTDB taxonomy): domain Bacteria; phylum Pseudomonadota; class Gammaproteobacteria; order Burkholderiales; family Casimicrobiaceae; genus VBCG01. Next base: position 16,361 of record JBGAMF010000031.1, read on the forward strand.
CCCGTGGACGCTGCCGCTCGAGCGCAGCGCGCCGCTCGTCGCCGCGTCCGTCGCGCTGTACGTCGCCTTCGACTGGCTCTCCTTCATCGACCCGCTGGGGCCGCTGCGGATCACGCCGTGGAACCCGCCGCCCGGGCTCGCGCTCTTCCTGCTGCTGCGCGTCGGCCTGTCGATGGTCCCGTGGCTCTTCGTGGGCGCGCTGCTGGCGGAGCTGCTGGTGCGCGGCGTCGTCGCGCCGTGGCCGGCGATCGTCGCCGCGGCGGCGCTGCTGGCCGGCGGCTACGCGTGCGTCGCCGTCCTGCTGCGCGGGCGGCTCGCGCTCTCCGACCGCTTCGCCACGCTGCGCGACGTCACCGTCTCGTCGCCACGGCTGTAGGCGAAGGCGGTGATCGGCCTCGCCTCCGTGGGCCTGTTCGCCGCGGCCGGCGTGGTGCCGGCCGCCGACTACGCGCGCAGCGTCGCGCAGTTCTGGATCGGCGACCTGATCGGCATCGCCGTGCTGACGCCGGCGCTGCTGGTGGCGACGCGCGGCCCCGCGGCGTGGCCGGCGCGTCCCGGCGAGGCGCTCGCCCAGGCAGCGGCGATCGTGGCCGCGCTGTTCCTCGTGTTCGGTTCCGGCATCGGAGACGAGCTCAAGCTCTTCTACGTGCTGTTCCTGCCGCTGGTCTGGATCGCGATGCGGCGCGGGCTCTCCGGAACCACCGCCGCATCGCTGCTCGTGCAGGTCGGGCTGATCGGCGCGCTGCAGTTCGGCGGCCACCCGCCCGGCGCCGTCCTCGACTTCCAGCTCCTGATGCTGGCGCTGGCGCTGACGGCGCTCTACCTGGGCGCGTCCGTCGACGAGCGGCGCGCGGCCGAGCGCAAGCTGCGCGACAAGCAGTCCGAGCTGGACCGCACGCTGCGCGCGGCGGCGGCGAGCGAGCTCGCGTCGGCGCTCGCGCACGAGCTGAACCAGCCGCTGTCGGCGATCGGCACCTACACGCGCGCCGCGCAGATGATGCTCGAGCGCGGCGACCCCGACGGCGAGCTGCGCGCCACGATGGGCAAGGTCGTTGCCGAGGCGGCCCGCGCGGGCACCGTGATGCGCCGGCTGCGGGAGTTCGTGCGGACCGGCGCGCTGCGCCGCGAGAAGTTGCGGCCCGTCGACCTCCTCGAGGACGCGGCGGCGGCGGCGCGCCCGCGCGTGGAGCGCCACCGCGTGCTGCTCGCCGTCACCGCGCCCGCGGACCTGCCGGAAGTGCTGGGCGACCGCGTGCAGATGGAGACGGTGCTGCACAACCTGATCGGCAACGCGATCGACGCGCAGAAAGCGCAGGCCGGCCCCCGCGTCGTCCGCCTGTCCGCCACCCTGCACGACGCGACCACGGTCCGCTTCTGCGTGGCCGACGACGGCCCGGGAGTCGCCCCGGACCTCGCGGCCACGCTGTTCCAGCCGCTCGTCACCAGCAAGGCACAGGGGCTGGGGCTGGGCCTCGCGATCAGCCGGACGATCGTCGAGGCCCACGGCGGCCGGCTGTGGCTCGACCCGGCCGCGCGCGGCGCGCGCTTTTGCCTTACGCTACCGGTTGCCGCCTGACGCCATCCCCGCCGACCACGCCCGCGCCATGAACCGCCGCCTCGCCGTCCACGTCGTCGACGACGACGCCTCCGTCCGCGACTCGCTGTGCCTGCTGCTGCGTCTGCACGGCTACGTGCCGCGGCCCGCGGCTTCCGGCGAGGCCTTCCTCGACGCGCTGGAGGAAGGGGCGCCGACGGCCGTCGTGCTGCTCGACCTGCGGATGCCGGGGATGAGCGGCGCGGACGTGCAGGCGGCGCTCGCGGCGCGCAAGCTCGAGTGGCCGGTCATCATGCTGACCGCGCACGGCGACGCCGCGTCCGCGCGCAACGCGCTCAAGGCCGGCGCACACGACTTCATCGAGAAGCCGGTCGACGACGCCGTGCTGCTCGCCGCGATCGAGCACGCGGCCTCCGACGCCGAGGCGGCCGACGTGGCCGCCGCGCGCCGCGCCGAAACCGCGCGGCGGCTCGCCCGGCTGACGCCGCGCGAGCGCGAGGTGCTGGCGATGGTCGTCGACGGCCGGCACAACCGCGAGGTCGCGCAGGAGCTCGGCATCAGCCCGCGCACCGTCGAGGTCTACAAGGCGCGGCTGATGGACAAGCTCGACGTCGAGCGCCTGCCCGACCTGATCCGGCTCGCGCTCGACGCGAAGCTCGGCTAGGGAATCCCCTACGCCGCGGGCCGTACGGATCGCGCCGTACGCCGGACCGGCTACGCGCATGGCGTACGCCGCCAGCCGTAGGTGGCGGCCGGATTCCGGGAAGCCTCCGCGCTTCGTAACCTACGTGGCGGATCGCTGCGCGCTGCGCGCGGCGGCGCCGACACGGAGGTGCGCGATGACACGAGTGCTGATCCCGTTTGCCGATCCCGAAGGTGCGCGGCGTGCCGTGGAGGCGCTGCTGCGCGAGCCGCGGAGCGCGGCGCTGCACGTGCACCTGCTGGCCGCGGTCGAGCCGCGGACCGGCGGCAAGGTCGGCATCTACCTCACGCGGGTGCGCGCCGAAGCGATGGCGCTCGACGCCGCGCAGCGCTGGCTCGCGCCCATCGAGGCGACGCTCGCCGCGGCGGGCGTCGCGCACTCGTCGGAGGTGGTGCTCGGCCCGCCGCGCGCGACGATCCGCGCGGCGGCCGATCGCGCGGACATCGACCGCGTCGTGCTTCCGCCGGCGGGCGACCGCTGGCTCGCACGGCGCGAGTGGACGCTGATCCGCGAGCGCTCGCCGCACCCGGTCACGCTCGTCGCCTGACCGCACGCGGCCATGACCGGGTCGCGCGGCCTCGCGGGCGCGCTGGCGGCGCTTGTCGCCGCACCCGCCGCAGCGGCGGAAGGCGCTTTCCACGGCGGCGCGCTGTCGCCGCTGTGGGTGATCCCGTTCGCGGGCATCCTGCTGTCGATCGCCGTCGCGCCGGTCACCGCCCCGTCGTTCTGGCACCACCACTTCGGCAAGGCGAGCGCGTTCTGGGCGCTGGCGTTCGTCGTTCCGTTCGCCGTTCACTTCGGCCCGGAGGTCGCGCTGCGCGAGGTCGTGCACACGCTGCTGACCGAGTACGGGCCGTTCATCATCCTGCTGTTCGCGCTGTTCACCGTCTCCGGCGGCATCCACATCCGCGGCAACCTGCACGGCACGCCGGCGCTCAACACGGGTCTGCTCGCTCTCGGCACGCTGCTCGCGAGCGTCATGGGCACGACGGGCGCCGCGATGCTGCTGGTCCGCCCGCTGCTGCGCGCCAACGACAACCGCAGGCACCGTGCGCACGTCGTCGTGTTCTTCATCTTTCTCGTCGGCAACATCGGCGGCGCGCTCACGCCGCTCGGCGACCCGCCGCTGTTCCTGGGTTTCCTCAAGGGCGTGGACTTCTTCTGGACCACGCGGGCGATGCTCTGGCCGACGCTGATGGCGAGCACGATCCTGCTCGCGATGTTCTACGTGCTGGACCGCTGGCTGTGGGCGCAGGACGACGAGGCGCGGGCGCCGGCGTACGACCCGACGCCCGACTCGCCGATCCGCATCGAAGGGGGCCTCAACTTCCTGCTGCTGGCCGCGATCCTCGCCTGCGTGCTCGCGTCGGGCCTGTGGAAGCCGGGGCTGACGGCGATCGTCTACGGGACCACGCTCGAGCTGCAGAACGTGCTGCGCGACGCGGCCCTCCTCGGGATCGCGTGGGCGTCCTGGCGGCTGACGCCGGCCGCGGTCCGCCGCGCGCACCACTTCACCTGGGGGCCGATCGTCGAGGTCGCCAAGCTGTTCGCCGGCATCTTCCTGACGATCATCCCGGCGATCGCGATGCTGCGCGCCGGCGACGGGGGCGCCTTCGCGCCGTTCGTCTCGCTCGTGACCGGCGCCGACGGGCGGCCGGACGACCGGCTCTACTTCCTGCTGACCGGCGCGCTGTCGTCGTTCCTCGACAACGCCCCGACGTACCTCGTGTTCTTCAACCTGGCCGGCGGCGACCCGGCGGTCCTGATGGGCGCGCAGGCGACGACGCTGGCCGCGATCTCCGCCGGTGCCGTGTTCATGGGCGCGAACACGTACATCGGCAACGCCCCCAACTTCATGGTGAAGGCGATCGCCGAGTCGCGCGGGGTCCGGATGCCGAGCTTCTTCGCCTTCCTGGGCTGGGCGCTATTGGCGCTGACGCCGATCTACGTGCTGATGGTGATGATCTTCTTCCGCTGAACCCGGCCGGCCGGGGCGCGCCGGCACGTACGCGATTCCCGGATTGGCGACCCCCGGGGCGCGCGCGTAGGCTGGGGTACCGAGGGTGTCCGCCCGCCGGCTGCCCTCGGCCCGGATCGTCTCCCCTCCCGCGAGGATCGCGGGACTGCCCCCGCGCCGATGCGGGGGTCTTTTTTTGGGCCGGCGCGATCGGCGGCCGTCAGGCCGCGGGGCGTTCGCCGGCGTCCGGCGGCGGCGGCGCCCCGGCCTCGGCGTCCGCCTCGTCCTCCCACGAGTACCGCTTGCGCGGCGGAACGTCGCGCGCGCGGAACGCGAACGCGAGCGCCACGCCGATGGCGGCGCCGGCCAGGTGCGTCTCCCACGACACGCCGACCTTGAGCGGGAACACCCCCCACACGAGCGCGCCGTAGAGGAAGCTCACCAGCAGCGCGGCGGCGATCGCGCGCCGGTCGCGGCGGATCACGCCGGCGACGAAGATGTAGCCCACGAGCCCGTAGACGAGCCCGCTGGCGCCCAGGTGCAGCGAGGGACGCCCGAACAGCCACACCGCGATGCCCGGGCCGACGTAGACCGCCGGCAACACGACGCGCGCGGCGTCCGGGTACAGGTGCAGCATGGCGGTGCCGGCGACCAGCAGCGGCAGCGCGTTCGAGGCGAGATGGGCGACGTCGGCGTGCAGCAGCGGGGCCATCAGGATGCCGGGCAGGCCCGCCCACGCCTGCGGCTGCACGCCGTAGCGTTGCAGCGGCAGGCCGAGCGCGGCGCCCGCCGCGTGGATCGCGACGAGCACCACGACGAACGCTGCGGCCACGACGAGCGCCGAGCGGAAGTGCGCGCGGTTGGCGGCCGACGCGGTGAACTCGGGATCGGGAACGTGGATCTGCATGGCCGGGGCGACCGGATTCCGGCGCGCGCCCAACCCAAGGTCGGTGCGTGGCCGCGTATTTCAATGGCGCGGCCGCCGACCGGCGGGCGGCGGGCGATCCCCCTATAATGGCAAGGGACGGAAATGAGGGTCAGACTCGAATTTCCCGCCCCGGCGATACCGGGCTCGGCGCAGCGACGGGGCTGCCGGGGAAATTCGAGTCTGACCCTCATTTCCCACCACGCCGCGCGGCCACCGGCCGCCGCGAACAACATCGGGGAGAAGCGATGAAGTGCACGCTCGTGGGGTCCCGTTACTTCGGGGCCACGGTGTTCGACGCCCTGCGCGCCGACGGGACGGACATCGTCCAGGTCGTCGCGCCCGCCGCCGACGACCGGCTGGCCGTCGCCGCGACGAAGGCCGGCGTGCCCGTGCACGTGCTCGCCGATCCGAAGGTCGTCCCGGGCGAGGCGATCGCCGCGGGCACCGGCCTCATCGTCGCGGCGCACACGCACGCGCGGGTGTCCAACGAGGCTCTCGCGCGCGCGCAGCTTGGCGGCATCGGCTACCACCCGTCGCTGCTGCCGCGGCACCGCGGCATCGCGGCGGTCGAGTGGACGATCCTCGAGGGCGACCCGATCGCCGGCGGCTCGGTCTACCACCTGGCCGACGGCTGGGACGCGGGCGCCGTCGCCGCGCAGGACTGGTGCTTCGTCGGCAAGGGCGAGACGGCGCGCGAGCTCTGGGAGCGCGCGCTGGCGCCGATGGGGCTGAAGCTCCTCACGCAGGTCGTCCGCCACGCGCGCGAGCACGGGAGCGTGCCCGCGTACCGGCAGGACGAGCGCTACGCAACGCGCGCGCCGATGATCCGGCGCACCGTCTCACTCACCGAGGATAAGCAACCGATGATCACGTCGCTCGTCGTCACCGTCGTCGGCCCGGACCGGCCGGGCATCGTGAGCCAGCTCTCCGCGAAGGCACAGGGCTTCGGCGCCAACTGGTCGGGCAGCCGGATGGCGGGCCTCGCCGGGCAGTTCGCCGGCATCGTCCACTTCGAGGTCGCGCCGGACAAGGCCGACGCGCTGGCGGCCGCGCTGCGCGGCCTCGCGTCGCCGGACCTGCAGGTCGTCATCGTCAAGAGCGAGGGCGCGCCGGCGCCGGCGGGCCGCCGCATCGTGCGCCTCGAGCTCGTCGGCCACGACCGGCCCGGCATCGTGCGCGACCTCTCCGGCGCGCTCGCCCAGCGCGGCGTGTCGATCGAGGAGCTGCACACGGAGATCGTCAGCGGCGCGATGAGCGCCGAGCACCTGTTCAAGGTCAAGGCGACGCTGCTGGTGCCGAAGAACGTCGGCAACGACGACGTGCGCCGCGCGCTTGAGGCGCTCGCCAACGAGATGATGGTCGACCTCGCGCTGGGCGAAGCGAGCCCGGGCGCGTCGCCGGGCTGACGCGCGCCGCGGTTCTCGCCCGCGCGCGCGGTGGTGTGGAATGTTCCGCACGCGCCGCGCGAACGATTCCCGTTTCCCCGCCTTTTATTCCGCCGTCATTTGGCGTACGGTGGAGGGACCGGTGCGCGCTGCGCCGGCATTCCGAAGAACGAGGAAGCGAGGAGCGAACATGAGCACGAACAGACGCATGTGGCTCGCGGCCGGGGCGCTGGCGGTCCTGTTGCCGTTCGGTGTGGCGGGCGTGGGGGCGGCGACCACGACGGATCCCGTGCCCGGTCGGTCGATGGCGCTCGCCACGGACCTCGACCGCGCCATCGAGATGATCGTCCAGCACCGCGTCGCCTCGCAGAAGCTCTCGACGGCCGGCGCGCTGGTCCTGAGGGAGCAACTGCAGCTGCAGTTCCTGGCGATGCCGGCGGAAGCGCGCGCGAAGATTCTGGCAGCCGCGCAAGGAGCCGAGTCCACTCCCGAAGGCGCGTTGGGCATCGAGCGGGCGCTCGCCAGCGCGGTGGCCGAGGCGGCGCGCAAGCAGGTCGACGACGCGCGCAACGAGCAGATCGCGAGCCTGCCGGGCGACAAGCAGAGCGCCGGTGAAATGGTGAGGAAGCTCGGCACCGATGGGGACCTGGTCTTCGTGGCCACCGCCGGACCGTGCCGCGTGGCCGACACCCGGCTCGGGCTTTCCGGCGACTGGCCCGGCATGATCGGGGGCTTCACCGCCAGGCAGATCTGGGCCTTCTCCTGGTTCGCCGGGTACGACTTCGCCGCGCAGGGCGGCACGGGGATCGCGGGCTCGGGCAACTGCACGGGGAGCGTCTTTCCGTCTGTCTGGCCGACCAGCGTCGTCGCCACCGTGGCGGTCGTCAACACGGCGTCGACCGGCTACATGCGCGCGTGGAACGGCGGCACGACGCTCACGGTCGGCGGCATCCTCGGCTGGAACGCGGGCGACGTGCTGTCGAACACGACGGTGATCCCGCTCAACCGGTCGATTACCGCGTATCCGGGCAGTGGACCGTTCAAGCGCGACTTCGCCGTCTACAACAATTCGAGCACCTCCATCGACGTGATCGTCGACGTCGTCGGCTACTTCATCCAGAACCAGGCCACGCCGCTCGACTGCACGACCGTGAGCGACACGTCGTTCTCGCTCGGGGCCGGGACCAGCGTGCTGCGCTCGGCGCCGGCGTGCCCGACGGGCTACACGCCGATCATGGGCCAGCCGGTGACCAACGTCTACGGCGTCTACACGGGCACCGTGCTGCAGACGGCGTGCCGCATCAGCAACACGACCGGCGGATCGATCGGCGGGCTCGCGTGCGACGCGCTTTGCTGCCGCATCCCGGGCCGCTGACGCAACGCGCTCCGGCGCGATAGCCCGGAAGCCCGGACGGGTCATCCCGTCCGGGCGCCGGTCGGCCACCCCGCGCGGGCCCCGCCGACGAGCGGCGCGCCCGCACCTTTCCATCCGGCGCCATCCGGCGTACGGTGAGCGGTCGCGCAGGCATCCCGCCACCCGTCCCGCGACGGGCCGGAGGTGCGTGATCCGCCTGCGCCTGGCGGTCCCGATCGTCGCTGCAGCGAGGACAGGGGGGCGCACATGGATTCGACCGCACGCATGCCGCTGGCCGTCGGCGCTCTGGCGGCGCTGCTCGCGCAAGGCGTTCCGGATGCCGTCGGCGCCGGAACGTCGCCGCCGACGCCCGCGCGAGCTGCGCCGCTGGCCACGGACCTCGACCCCGCCATCGAGCGCATCGTCGCGCTACGGGTCGCGTCGCGGCAACTCGACGCCGCGGCGGCGCCGGTCGCGCGCGAGCAACTGCAGCTGCAGTTCCTCGCGATGTCGCCGGAAGCTCGCGCCGGCGTGCTCGTCGTCGCGCAGCAGGCGGCCGGCGACCTGCGCGCTCTCGACGTGCTGGCGGCGATGAAGGGCGCCATCGCCGACGCGGCACGGCGGCAGGCGGCCGAGGCCCGCGATGCGCGGATCGCCGCCGTCGGGGGCAGCAAGCAGGCGGCCGGCGGCATGCTGCAGAAGCTCGGCACCGACGGCGACCTCGTCTTCGTCGCGACCGCCGGGCCGTGCCGCGTCGCCGACACGCGGCTCGGCCACTACGCGGACTGGCCCGGCATGATCGGCGGGCTCACGGCCCGCCAGATCTGGGCGTATTCGGTGTATTCGGGCTTCGACTTCGCCAGCGAGCAGGGCGGCACCGGCATCGCCGGAACCGGAAACTGCGCCGGCACCGTGTTCTCGTCCGGTTACCCGGCCAGCGTCGTGGCGACCGTCGCGGTCGTCAACACGGCCTCGACCGGCTATCTGCGCGCGTGGAACGGCGGCACGACGCTGACGGTTGGTGGCATCCTGGGCTGGAACGCCGGCGACGTGCTGTCCAACACGACGGTGATCCCGCTCAACCGCAACATCGACGCCTACCCGGACAGCGGCGCGATCAAGCGCGACTTCGCCGTCTACAACAACTCCGGCAGCCCGGTGGACGTCGTCGTCGACGTCGTCGGGTACTTCGTCCGCAACCAGGCCACGCCACTCCACTGCACGCGCGTGGCCGGCCGGTCGACCGGGCTTCCGCCCGGAGAGAGCGTCGACCTCTCGGCGCCCAGTTGCCCTCCGGACTTCACGCCGATCGTCGCGCTGCCCAGGAACTTCCATCACGGCGTCGACGTCGGCGCCGTGACGGAGGGCGTCTGCCGGTTCAGCAATTACACGGCCGTCATTCACGACGTGGCCTGCGACGTGCAGTGCTGCGCGGTGCCGGGCCGCTGACCGCGCCGGGCGACCGCCGGCCGGCACGCGTCGCCGGCCACGTCGGCGCCGGCGTTGCCCTGCGGGCTCAGTCGCCGATCTGCTGCAGCTGCCACAGCCGCTGGTAGATCCCGCCGGGAATCGCCAGCAGCGCGTCGTGCGTGCCGCGCTCGGCGACGCGGCCGTGGTTGAGCACGACGATCTCGTCGGCGGCGCGGATCGTCGACAGCCGGTGCGCGATCGCGATCACCGTCGTCTTCCCGGCGAGCTCCGCCAGCGCCTCCTGCACGCGCTGCTCGGTCTCGCTGTCGATCCGCGACGTCGCCTCGTCGAGGAACAGCACGCGCGGCTGCCCGGCCAGCGCCCGCGCCACGGCGACGAGCTGCTTCTGCCCCGCCGACAGCCGCGCGCCGCCCTCGCCGAGCGGCGTCGCGTAGCCGCGCGGGAGGCGCTCGATGAAATCGTGCGCGCGGGCCGCGCGGGCCGCCGCCTCGATCGCCTCGTCGGGCAGCCCGCGCCCCATGTCGATGTTCTCGCGCGCGTCGGCCGCGAGCAGGAACGGCTCCTGCGGCACGAGGCCGACGTCGGTGCGGAAGTGCGCGTCGCCGATCTGCGCGAGCGGGATGCCGTCGATCTCGATGCGCCCCGCCTGCGGCGCGTAGAAGCGCAGCAGCAGCGCGAGCAGCGTCGACTTGCCGCTGCCGGTGTGGCCGACGATGCCGACGAAGCTGCCGGCGGGGATCGCGAGCGAGACGTCGTGCAGCACGGGCACGGCCGGGTCGTAGCCGAACGTCACGGCGGCGAGCTCCACGCGGCCGGCCGCGATCCGCCGCGCGTGCCCGGCCGCCGGCGCCTGGCCCTCCTGCAGCAGCGCGTCGACGCGCGCGGCCGCGATCACCGACTGCTGCAGCAGCGAGAACTGCATCGTGATCTGGATCAGCGGCTCGACCACGCGCCCCACGTAGGCGATGAACGCGAACAGCAGCCCGACCTCGACGCCGCCCAGCCGCTGGGTGCCGATGGCCGTCACGATGACGACCACGAGCAGGATGGTGGCGAAGTCGAGCGCGGGGCGCAGCAGCCAGGCGTTGGCGCGCACCTCGCCCATCCGCGCCGCGTACTGCGCCGCGTTGGTGCGCCGGAAGCGCGCGGAGAAGCGCGCGACCGCGCCGGCCGCCTGCAGCACGGCCATCCCGGCGATGCCCTCGGCCATCTGCGCGTTGATGTCGCTGCGCAGCTCGCGCGAGCGCGTCACGGCGGCCGCGGACAGCCGCTGGTAGCCGACGACGATCGCGATCGTGGCCGGCACCAGCAGCAGCACGATCAGCATCAGCCGCCAGTCGAGCCACAGCATCGCGACGACGACGCCGAAGAGCACGGTCAGGCCCACCAGCAGCTCGAACAGCACCTTCGTGTACAGCTCGCGCACGGCCTCGGTGTCGTTGGTGATCCGGCTCGTGAGCTGGCCGGTGATCGCGCGGTCGAAGTAGCTCATCGGCAGCCGCAGCACGTGCCGGTAGACGGCGTCGCGCAGCCGGCGCACCGAGCGTGCCGCCAGCCCCGCGAGCCGCACGAGCTCGAAGTAGCGGATCGCCGTCGCGAGCCAGCCGGTCACGAGGTAGCCGCCGATCAGCAGCGCCAATGCCGCGCCGTCGAACGTGCGCGGCAGCAGGTAGTCGTCGATCAGCCGCTTGCCGAAGATCGGGCCCGCCGCCTCCAGTAGGCCGGCGATCGCGAGCCACACGGTCGCGCGCGCGACCTGCCGGCGATCGGGCCGCGCGGCGCGCCAGAGCAGCGCGAAGGCCTGCCGGCGCTCGCGCGCGCCCACCCGCTGCAGGTCGGGGTGGTCGGCGAAGTCGTCGGCGTACTCGCTCACCGTCAGGCTCCGTCGAGCGTCGCCGCGAGCTGCTGGTAGCGCCACTGCGCCGCGTACCAGCCGCCCTGCGCCACGAGCTCCGCGTGCGTGCCCTGCTCGGCGACCCGCCCGCCCATCAGCACGAGGATGCGGTCGGCATCCGCGACCGCGGACAGCCGGTGGCTGACGACGATCGCCGTGCGCCCGGCGCGGGCACGGCGCAGTTCGCCGAGGATGCGCGCCTCGGTCCCGGTGTCGACCGCCGACAGCGCGTCGTCGATCAGCAGCAGCGGCGCGTCGGCCAGCAGCGCCCGGGCGATCGCGACGCGCTGCCGCTGCCCGCCCGACAGCGTGACGCCGCGCTCGCCGACCTGCGTGTCGTAGCCGTCGGGCAGCCGCGCGATGTCGGCGGCGAGGTCGGCCATCCGGGCGGCGCGCTCCACGTCCTCCCGTGTCGCGTCGGCGCGAGCGAGCGCGATGTTGTCGGCGACCGACGCGGAGAACAGGAACGGCTCCTGCGGCACCCACGCGATCGCGCCGCGCAGCGCGGCCAGCGTGTAGTCGGGCAGCGCGTGCGCGCCCCACGCGAGCGTTCCCGCCTGCGGCGCGTAGTGGCGCAGCAGCAGCGCGAGCAGCGTCGACTTGCCGGCGCCGGTGGGGCCGACGACGCCCAGCGTGTGCCCGGCCGGCAGCACGAAGTCGACGTCGGCCAGTGCGGGGGCGGGCCCCGCCGCTCCCGCACCGCCTTCTTCCGCGGACGGGTAGGCGAACGTCACGCGCTCGCAGCGCAGCGCGCCCGTCGGCGCGGCCGCGACGGCGCCGCTGTCCGCCACCGCCGGCGGCGCCGTGAGCAGCGGGTCGAGCCGTGCCCACGCGGCGCGGCCGCGCTCCAGCAGCGACAGCACCCAGCCCGCGGCGAACATCGGCCAGATCAGCTGCGTCAGGTACATCGTGAACGCCGTCAGCCCGCCGACCGTCAGCTCGCCCCGCCAGACGAGCGCGCCGCCGACCGCGAGCGTCAGCGCGCCGGCGGTCGTCAGCGTGAGGCCGACCGCGGGCTCGTACGCCGATTCCCACCGCTGCGCCTCGAAGCCGGCGTCGGCGGCGCGCTGCGCCCGCCGCCCGAACTCGCGGCCCGCGTTGTCCTCCTGCCCCAGCGCGCGCAGCGTGCGCACGGCCGCGACCGTCTCCTGCACGTGCTCGTTGAGGCCCGAGAAGCGCTCGAGCGACGCCCGCCACGCCTCGTGCACGTGGCGCGAGACCGTGAAGAACGCCCACGCCATGAACGGGAACGGCAGCAGCGCGACGAGCCCGAGCCGCCAGTCGACGGCGAGCGTCATCATCGCGACCACGAGCACCAGCGTGAGCGTGCCGTCGAACGCCGCGAGGAACGCCTCGCCGGCGGCCATCTCGACCGCGTCGACGTCGTTGGTCGCACGCGCCATCAGGTCGCCGGTGCGCTGGCGGTGGAAGAACGCCGGCCCCTGCCGCGCGAGCTGCGCGTACAGCCGCCCGCGCAGCTCGACGCCGAGCCGGTAGGCGGCGCTGAACAGCGCCAGCCGCCAGCCCACGCGCAGCAGGTAGATCGCCACGCCCATCGCGACGAGGATCGCCACCTCGCGCCACAGCGCGCTGCCCGCGACCTCGCCGGCGACAAGCCCGTCGATGATGCCGCCGACGCGCCGCGGCACGTACACGGTGAGCACGGCGATGCCGACCAGCATCGCCGACGCGCTCGCGTACGCGCGCCAGTGCCGCCGGGCGAAACCGGCGATGAGCTCGAGCAGGGTCACGACGGGGCCGGTTCGATCACCGCACGGCATTCGCGCGGCAGCGCCGATTGTCGCGAGCCGCGCCCGCGCCCCGGCCGGCGGGCGCGGCCCGGCAAGGCGCTAGCGAACCCGCCCCTGCCGGCGCGTCGCCGGTCCAGCGGCTGCCGCGGGCCGGCGCTGGCTTGCCGCCACGCCCCGGCGGCGGGTTCGCGAAGCCGGTCCGCCGCGCGTGGCCGGCGGCCAGGTGTGCGCTCGCGCGGGCGCGCGGCTCGAGCCCCGGGATCACGTGCGCCGGGATCGCGGCGCCGGTCAGCCGCTCGATCGTGCGCAGCGCGCCCCGCTCGGCGTGATTGGCGAACGAGACCGCGATGCCGCTGGCGCCGGCGCGACCGGTGCGGCCGATCCGGTGCACGTAGTCCTCGGCCTGCCGCGGCAGGTCGAAGTTGATCACGTGCGTCAACCCGGGCACGTCGATGCCGCGGGCGGCGACGTCGGTCGCGACCAGCGTGCGCACGCCGCCGCGGCGCAGGTCGGAGAGCGTGCGGTTGCGCTCGCGCTGGTTCATGTCGCCGTGCGCGGGCGGCCGCATGGCCCTCGCCCTGCAGCCGGACGGCCAGCGCCTCGGCGTCGCGCTTGGTCGCGATGAACACGATGCTCTGCCGCATCGCCACGTCGGCGAGCAGGTGGTCGAGCAGCCGGTTCTTGTGCGCGCGGTCGTCGGCGAAGTGGACGCGCTGCTCGATGGCGAGCGGCGCCGCGCGCTCGCTGCGGACGTCGACGCGCACCGGATCGCGCGCGAGCTTCGCGGCGAGGCGGCCGGCCGCGCCGTCGAACGTCGCCGAGAAGAGCACGGTCTGCCGGGTCGCTGGCGTGCACGCGCACACGCGCTCGACGTCGTCGGCGAAGCCCAGGTCGAGCATGCGGTCGGCCTCGTCGAGCACCAGCACTTCGAGGCGCGTGAGGTCGACGCGGCCGCGCTCGACGTGGTCGAGCAGCCGGCCGGGGGTGGCCACCAGCAGGTCCGCGCCGCGCGCGAGCTGCCGGTTCTGCACCGGGTACGGCGCCGCCGTAGAGGCACACGGTGGTCACGCGCAGCCGCTGGCCGTAGCGGACCGCCTGCTCGGCGACCTGCTGCGCAAGCTCGCGTGTCGGGGCCAGCACCAGCACGCGCGGCGCGCTCGCCAGCCGGTGCCTCGCGGCCGACGGCTGCGGGTTCTGCGCCAGCCGGTGCAGCGCCGGCAGCACGAACGCGGCGGTCTTGCCGGTCCCGGTCTGCGCCGAGCCGATGACGTCGCGCCCGGCGAGCAGCGCGGGGATGGTCTGCGCCTGGATCGGCGTCGGTTGGTCGTCGCCGCAGGCCGCGAGGGCCTCGAGGATCTGCGGCGCGAGGTTCAGTTCTGCAAAGCGCATCGTGTTGTCCGATCGTGACGACACCGGGCTTCGGCCCGGAGGAAATCGTCGCGCCGGCGCGTCGCCCCGCGCACGCGTCGCGTGCAGGGGCGGATCGAACGCTGGATCCGGTCGCGCACGAAGGCGCGCCGGCACGCGACGGGCGTGCAACCAACCATCGTCGCTAACCGGGGACCGCCGGACGCGCGCGCGCGGCGGAAACTGGGCGCGGGTGGGCGGCGCCCGGAAGATTAGAAACCGATGATGCGGCTGCCCGGGAAGTGCGTCGCTTGCGGCGGGGCAGCCGTCAGTGTGGCAAGGTGATGCACCGCAAGCCGCGAATCATACCACGTCCCGGGGTCCGCGTGCCGGCGCGGCCTCGACGGCGTCCTCGTCGTCGAAGTCGTCGTCGTCGAAGTCGTCGTCGTCCGGCTCGCCGTCGTCGGGACCGGGGTCGCCGATGGCGCGGTGGATTCCCCCGAGGGCGCTGCGCGCGTCGCCGGGACGGCCCGGCGGCGCTGGGCGGCCCGGGGGGCGGCGACCGGGGCGCGCCTGACGGCCCGGCCCTGGGTGGCCGCGACGCGCTGGCCCCCCCACAGGGGGGCGCGCGCTGCTGGGACGGCCCGGCGGCGCTGGGTGGTTCCGTCGCCCTTCCCCCGAGTGAGGCGCGCCTCGGGACGGCCCGGCATCGCTAGAGCGGCGGGATGCGCAGCACCTGGCCCGGATAGATCTTGTCCGGATGCGCGAGCATCGGCTTGTTCGCCTCGAAGATCACCATGTACTTGTTCGGGTCGCCATAGTGAGCCTTGGAGATCTTCGACAGGTTGTCGCCGGACACGACCGTGTAGTAGCGCGCCTCGGGCGCGCTCTGGTCGACCGACATCATGTTGTTCACGGCGACGACGCCGGCGACGTTGCCGCAGCACAGCGCGATCTTCTCCTTCGTCGCCTGGTCCGGCGCGACGCCGAACACCGAGACCGTCGACGTCGCGCCGTCGAACGTGACGGTCAGGCCCGTCGCCGCCAGGTTCTGCGCCTTGATGTAGTCGAGGATGGCGTCGCCGGCCGCCGCGTTGGCGGCCGCGATCTTGGCCTCGTTGGCCGGGTCCGCCTTGACCTCGGTCATCGCCGCCTGCGCCTGCCCGCGCCCGAACAGCTTCTCGCCCGCTTCCTTCACAAAGCTCAACAGTGACATTGCAGTTCCTTCCGTTGGGTGACATGGAGGCGGCCGGTGCGCCGGCCGCGGCTTCCCCGAAAAAGCTTACACCTGCGGCGCGGCCGCCGTCCGCCCCGCCGCCGCCGAATTGGAGTAGTCTGCCGGAACCCGAACCGCCCGGACCCGACCCCGTGAAGACGCTGACCTGCCTCCTGCTCTCGCTGCTGCTGTGCGGCTGCATCCCGATCGGCGGCCGGGTGTCGAACATGTACGCGCAGCCCGCGGCCACGCAGCCGCGAGCCTGACGCCGCCCGCGCGCTACGGAGCGCTCGCGGCCGGGATCGTCCGCACCGACAGCACGCCGGCGATCGCCGCCAGCGCCGCGACGACGCCCTCGTCCACCGGGCTGTCGACGTCGACCAGCGTATAGGCCATTTCGCCGCGCGACTTGTTGACCATGTTGTGGATGTTGAGCCCGGCGTTCGCCATCGTCGTCGAGATCTGGCCCAGCATGTTCGGCACGTTCGCGTTGGCGATCGCGACGCGGAACGGCGACTCCCGCGGCATCTCGACGGCGGGAAAGTTGACCGCGTTGACGATCGTCCCGTGCTCCAGGTACTCGCGCACCTGGTCCACCACCATCACCGCGCAGTTCTCCTCGGCCTCGGCCGTCGACGCGCCGAGGTGCGGCAGCGCGATGGCGCGGGGCTCGGCAAGCAGGCGGGGGCTCGGGAAGTCGCACACGTAGGCCTTGAGCCGGTGCGCGGCGAGCGCCGCCGCCACCGCCTCGTCGTCGACGATGCCGTCGCGCGCGAAGTTGAGCAGCACGGCACCCGGCTTCATGACGGCGAGCCGCTTCGCGTCGATCAGGTTGCGGGTGACCGGCAGCAGCGGCACGTGCAGCGTGACGAAGTCGGACGCCTTCAGCAGTTCCTCGATCGAGCCGGCGCGGCGCACCGACGACGGCAGCCGCCACGCCGCGTCGACGGTGATCTCCGGGTCGAAGCCCGCGACCTTCATGCCGAGCTTGATCGCCGTGTCGGCGACGAGGCTGCCGATGGCCCCGAGGCCCACGATGCCGAGCGTCCGGTGCGGCAGCTCGACGCCGGCGAACTGCTTCTTGCCGTCCTCGACCTTCGCCTCCAGGTCCGGCGCGGCCGGATCGAGGCCGCCGACGTACTGCAGCGCCGGGATCACGTTGCGCGCGGCCAGCAGCAGCGCGGCCAGCACCAGCTCCTTCACCGCGTTGGCGTTGGCGCCGGGGGCGTTGAACACCGGCACGCCGCGCTGCGACATCTGCGCGACCGGGATGTTGTTGGTGCCCGCACCCGCGCGGCCGATGGCCTTCACCGACGGCGCGATCGCCATCGCGTGCATGTCGTGCGAGCGCACGAGGATCGCGTCGGGCTCACCGACCGCCTTGCCGACCGCGTAGCGCGCCGCCGGGAAGCGGTGCAGCCCGTGGCTCGCGATCTGGTTGAGCGTGAGGATCTGGTACTTGTGCATGGTGCCCGCCACCCGCCTCAGCCGTGCATCCGCTCGAACTCCTGCAGGTACTCGACCAGCGCCTGCACGCCCTCGACGGGCATCGCGTTGTAGATCGACGCGCGCATGCCGCCGACCGACCGGTGGCCCTTCAGCTGCACCATCCGCCGCTCCTTGGCGCCCTTGAGGAACGGCTCGTCCAGCGCCGGGTCCGGCAGCTTGAACGGCACGTTCATCCGCGAGCGGTCCTCGCGACGCACCGGGCTCCGGTAGAAGCCGGACGCGTCGAGGCAGTCGTACAGGAGCTTCGCCTTCGCGACGTTCCGCCGTTCGATCTCGGCGACTCCGCCCTGCGCCAGCAGCCAGCGGAACACGAGGCCCGCGATGTAGATCGCGTAGGTCGGCGGCGTGTTGAGCATCGACTCGGCCGCGGCCTGCTCCTTCCAGTGGAACGCCGACGGCGTGATCGGCAGCGCGCGGTCGAGCAGGTCGTCGCGGACGACGACGATCGTGAGGCCGGCCGGGCCGATGTTCTTCTGCGCGCCGCCGTAGATGACGCCGTACTTCGCGACGTCGACCGGCCGCGACAGGATCTGCGACGACATGTCGGCGACCAGCGGCACGTCGCCGGTGTCGGGCGTCCAGTGGTACTCGACGCCGCCGATCGTCTCGTTGCTGCAGATGTGCACGTAGGCGGCGCCGGGCGTCAGCCGCCACGTCTCGCGCGGCGGCACGTACGTGAACCCCTGGTCCTCGGCCGACGCGGCGACGTTGACGTTGACGTATTTCTTCGCCTCCTTCAGCGACTTCTTCGACCACTCGCCGGTGTTGACGTAGTCGGCGACCGTGAAGCCGTGCACGAGGTTCATCGGCACGATCGCGTTCTCGCCGATCGCGCCGCCCTGCAGGAACAGCACCTTGTAGCTCGCGGGAATCGCGAGCAGCGTGCGCAGGTCCGCTTCCGCCTGCTCGGCGATGGCGATGAACTCGCGGCCGCGGTGGCTCATCTCCATCACCGACATGCCGCTGCCGTGCCAGTCGAGCATCTCGGCGGCCGCGGTGCGCAGCACTTCCTCGGGGAGCACGGCGGGGCCGGCGCTGAAGTTGAAAGTACGCATGGGATCGTTCCTGCAGGCTCGAATCGGGGCGGCGCCGGCCGCGGATCCACCGGCGCACGACGTCCATTATGGGCGCAGGCGCGCGGCCGCGGACCGCGGCGCTAAAATCGGCCCGGTGAAGACGTCCGCCACGACCGCCGTCGCGCTCGCCGCGGCCGTCGCCTGCGCGGTGGCCGCGACGGCCGCTACGGCCGGCCGGCGCGCCGAAGTGCAGGTCGCCCTGTGCGGCGAGCCCGCCGCCATCGAACGCGCGCTCGACCTCAAGCCCCGTGCCGCGCCGTACGAGACGTGGCTGTTCGACGACGACGCGCTGGCGCTCCACGAGCGGGGCCTGCGGCTGCGGCTGCGCGTCCGCGCGGACGGCGCCGAGTTCACGCTGAAGGCCGCAGACCAGCCGTGCACGGCCCTCGCGCCGGCGCTCGTCCCGAGGCGGCTGGGCAAGTGCGAGTACGACGTGCACGGCGACCGCATGACCGGCACCGTCTCCATCGCGACGGCGCTGGACGCGCCGACCGCGCAGGCGCTCGCCGCCGGCCGGCTCCCGCCCGCGGACGCGCTGAGCGAGGCGCAGGTCCGGTTCCTGCGCGAGGCGACCAGCGCGTGGCCGCTGCCGCCGGGCCTGCGGGCGCTGGGCCCGATCGCCAGTCGCGTCCTGACCACGCCCGGCGGCCGCTACGACGTCGACACGCAGCGGCTGCCGGACGGGCGCCACTTCGTCGAGATCTCGGCGAAGGTGCCCGTGGCCGAGGCGCCGGCCACGCAGCGGGCGCTCCACGCGCGCGTCGAGCGCGCCGGCGTCGCCGTGTGTGCCGACCAGGCCGGACAGGCCGGCCACAAGCTGCGCGCGCTGCTCCTGTCCAGGTGACGCACGCGCGCCGTCACGGGCGGCGGTGCGCGTTCATGTCGATCGGCCCTTCGTCCGGCAGGTCGATCCCGAGCAGCCGCGATACCTTGAGCGGCGCGTCCGGCCGCAGGTGGCGCTGCAGCTCCTCCTGCAGCTGCCGGTCGCCGATCGTCATCCGCGAGCGCAGCCGCACGTACTCGGCCCATGAGCTCAGGATGTAGCGCTCGACGTACTTGCCCTCCTCGGCCAGGTCGCGGAACACGCGCCAGCTCGACGCACCGTTGCGGCGGCGGACCGGGCCCATCGCCCGGACCGCGCGCAGGAACGCCTCGCGCTCCTCCGGCGCGACGCGGTACTCGATCTGGATCAGCACCGGCCCGTCGTCGGGCTGCGGCTCGTCCGGGAAGGTGAGCTCGGGCAACTGCGCGCCGGGCAGCACGTCGCGGTCGACGCCCAAGCGCACGCGCGTGCGCCGGTTGAAGCCCTGCAGCAGCAGCAGCATCGCCGCCGACGTCAGCAGCGCGACGCGGGTGCCGCCCCAGGACGCCAGCGCACCCCACGCGATGCTGCCGAGGGCGAGGCTCGCCTGCACGGTGAAGAAGTTGATCGCGACGGCGCGCGCGCGCACCCATGCGGGCGCGGCGCTCTGCGTCGCGGCGCCGAGGCTCGCGAGCACGCCGACCCATGCGGCGCCGGCGCCGAACGTCCCGACCAGGGCCAGCGTGACGTGCTCGGCGGTCGCCACCAGCGTGGTCGCGATCACCCACAGCAGCGCGAAGCCCGTGACGACCCGGTTGAGCGCGTTCCGGCGCAGCAGCCGGGGAATGGCCAGCGCACCGACCACCGCGCCGGCGCCGAAGCCGCCGAACAGCAGCCCGAAGCCGCCGGCGCCCAGGTGCAGCTGGTCGCGGGCGATGACCGCGAGCAGCGCCCACAGCGCGCTGCCGCAGATCGCGAACATCAGGTTGCGCAGCACGATCGCGCGCATCGGCGCGGAGTGGCGCGCGAAGCGCAGCCCGCTGCCGATGCCCGACAGCAGCGTCTCCGGCACGCCCGGCAGCGTCGCGCCCTGCGGCGGCCAGCCGCGGACGACGAAGATCATGGCGACGAAGCACGCGGCGCTGGCGAGGAACGCGTTGCCGGTGCCGAGCCACGCGGCGACGGCGCCCGCCGTGGCCGGCCCTAGCGCCCGCGCGACGTTCATCGCCACCGCCCCCAGCGCGACCGCCTGCGGCACGTCGGCACGGCCGACGAGGTCGTTGATCGACGCCTGCTGCGCCGGCATGTAGAACGTGAACCCGGTGCCGATGACGAACGTGAGCACGAGCAGCGGCCACGGCGCCATCAGGTCGGCGAGCGTCGCCGCGCCGAGCAGCAGCGCGCCGGCGAGGAACACCACCTGCGTGGCGAGGATCACGCGGCGGCGCTCGACGATGTCGGCGAGCGCGCCGGCGAGCAGTCCCACGACGAACGCCGGCGCCGTGCTCGCCGTCTGCACGAGCGCGACCATCAGCGCCGACGGCGTCATCGTGGCCATCAGCCACGCCGCCATCGTCGACGTCATCGTGTAGCCGAGCGCGACGCCGATCGATGCGAAGTAGAAACCGCGGAAGCGCGCGTGCCGCAGCGGCGACGCCGCGAAGGCGGCGGCGAGCGACGGAGTCGGCGCAGGCGGCACGGACGCAGTGTAGCGTGCCGGCCGCGCCCCGGCGCTCAGGGCGGGCGGCGGCCCGCGAGCGCCTTCCGGCTCCACCGCCACACGTACTGCGCGCCGGACGCGACGACCGTCACGAGCGCGAGCACGAAGAGCGCGGGCAGCCACCGGCCGCCGTCGATCCAGCCCGCGCCGCTGCAGAGCGCCAGCAGCAGCACGGCGAACTCGACAGCCGTATTGGCCTTCGACAGCCGCGTGGGCGCGATCTCGAGGTCGCCGTGCACCAGCCGGTACGCCGCCGCGCCGGACACGATCACGACGTCGCGCCCGACGACCGCGGCCGCCAGCCACGCCGGCACCAGCCCGTGCCACGCCAGCGCCACCGTCGCCACGAACATGCTCAACTTGTCCGCGATCGGGTCGAGCAGCGCGCCCAGCCGCGACGTGAGCCCGAACCGGCGCGCGATCCACCCGTCGGCGAGGTCGCTGACGGCCGCCGCGAGGAACGCCGCCAGCGCCGCCGTGAAAGCCCCCTGCGCGATGGCGACGGCCACGACCGGAACGAGGCCCAACCGCAGCAGCGTGATCAGGTTCGGCAGGTGGCGCATGGTCGGCGCACGCGGCCGGGCGGCGCCTCCGGAGCGCTGCCTCAGGTCCGGTACGACGGGTCGCGACGGTCGATCATCCGCGTCAGCGCGTCGAACACGTCCTGCCCGGCCCCGAAGCGCGGGTCGAACTGCAGCGAGTCGGCGGTGCACCGGCGCTGTACCTCCTCGGGAATCGCCCGCGGACGGCCCATCGACAACGTGGCGAGCTGGATCTCGCACGCGCGCTGCAGCAGCCACAGGATCGCGAACGCGCGCGGCGGGCTCTCGCCCCACGCCAGCAGGCCGTGGTTGCGCAGGATCACCGCCTGCCGGTCGCCGATGGACGCGAGCAGCCGCGGCCCCTCGTCGGGCCGCACGGTGATGCCCTCGAACTCGTGGTAGGCGACCTTGCCGTGGAGCTGCGCCGAGTAGAAGTTGGTCATCGACAGGCCGTCGTCGAGGCAGGCGACGGCCATGCCCGCCGTCGTGTGCGTGTGCATCACGCAGTGGGCGTTGGCGATGTTCGCGTGGATCGTCGCGTGCGGCGTGAACCCCGCCGGGTTGATCGGCCAGCGCGACTCGCCGACGACGTTGCCGGCGAGGTCGATCTTCACCAGGTTGCTCGCCGTCACCTCGCTGTAGTGCAGCCCGAACGGGTTGATCAGGAAGTGCCGCTCGGGCCCGGGCAGCCGCAGCGAGATGTGGTTGTAGATGAGCTCGGTCCAGCCCAGGAGGTCGAAGATCCGGTACGCGGCGGCGAGTTGCACGCGCGCGTTCCATTCCTCGGAGCCGAACCGCGCGGCCGCGGCGGGGGTTGGCGAGGCGGTCATCCGTGGCTCCCGTTCAGACGAAGCGTAGCGCGACGACGCCGTGCGGCCCGTAGTCGACGCGGAAGGCGTCGCCGGCGACGGCGGTCACCGGGCGCGTGAACGACCCGGCCAGCACCACGTCGCCGGCGTTCAGGCGCTCGCCGTACGGCGCGATCCGGTTGGCGAGCCACGCCACGCCGGTGGCCGGGTGGCCGAGCACGCCGGCGGCGAGGCCCGTCTCCTCGACCGTGCCGTTCTTCTCGAGCAGCGCGCCGACCCAGCGCAGGTCGACGTCCGCCGGCCGGATGCGGCTCGTGCCCAGCACGACGCCGGCGTTGGCGGCGAAGTCGGCGATCGTGTCGAACACCTTGCGCGGGGCCTTCGTCTCGCGGTCGAACTGCTCGATCCGCGCGTCGATGATCTCGATCGCGGGCAGCACGTGGTCGGTCGCCGCCAGCACGTCGTCGCGCGTGACGCCGGGACCGGCGAGCGGGCGGCCCAGCACGAAGGCGAGCTCGACCTCGACGCGCGGCGCGATGAAGCGGTCGATCGGGATGTTGCCCGCGGCGAAGAACATGTCGTCCATCAGCGGCGCGAAGTCCGGCTCGTCGATCTGCGACGCCTGCTGCATCGCGCGCGAGGTCAGGCCGATCTTGCGGCCCTTGACCACGCGACCGTCGGCCTCCTCGAGGCGCACCCACTCGCGCTGGATCGCGTAGCCGTCGGCGATCGTCATCTGCGGATAGGCGCCGGAAAAGTGGCGCAGCTGTGTGCGCGACCTGCGCGCGGCGTAGAGCCGGCGGGCGAGTTCGAGTGTGACGTCGGGACTCAGCATGGGCGGATTCGCCTTCAGGATTCGCGCATCCGCGCGTGCAGGTTGTTGTGCTTCCACGTCCCGGCCTCGGGGAACTCGCCGACCTCCAGCGAAAGGGCGAGACCCTGCTTCTCGAACAGCGGCGCGAAGTGCGCCTTCATGACCGCGAACAGCGCGTCGCCGGTGGCCCGGAGCGTGGCCTCGCCGCGGCCGGCGCCTACGGAGAGCCGGGCGTGCACGAACGCGGCGTCCGCCCGGCCGTCGCCGATGCACCAGTGGTCGGCGGCGTGCGCCCG
>JBGAMF010000032.1:0-40771 GCA_044223185.1 Casimicrobiaceae bacterium
GTGGTCGTGCGCGGCGGCCCCGCGTGGGACGCGGGCACCCGCGCCGACGCCGTCGTGCGCCTGACCGACGCCGACGGCCGCAGCGCGCTGCTGCGCGTGCCGCGGCAGACGATCACGCTCGCGCCGTAGCGCGCTGCGCATTCCATTGCCGCCGGGCGGCGCCGGCCCCCCGGGCGCCGATGGCGACCGCCGTGCACGCGGCGCTGCGCGGTCAGCCGCGCGCCAGCGCCAGCGCCTGCGTCGTCGTCCGGTACTTCGCCAGCATGCACGGGACTTCCCAAGCGGGCAGCGCGCCCGCCACGACGCAGCGCAGGAACACGTCGGCGACCTGCCCGAAGTGCGCCTCGTGACCGACGTGGTACGCCGGCGGCACCAGCACCTCCCACGCGTCGCCCGTGCGCGCGGCGCCCACGCCGGGGTAGGTGGCCTGCAGCGCCGCCATCGCCGCCGCGAGCGCCGGCGCCAGCGCGTCGGCGCTCGTGCCGGCCGCGGGCTCGACGTGGAGCACCGGCTGCCAGCGCTCCCTGGCGCCCTGCCGGATCACGAGGTTCGCGCGCGTGCCGCGCAGCAGCGAGTAGTGGGTGTCGCCGCCGCCGGCCGGCGCCTCGAAGTTCCACAGCACGCGCACCTTCGCGTGCACGCCGCGCAGCGTGTAGTCGATCTCCCCGTTCGCGTAGACGTGCAGCCGCCCGTCGTCCGCCACGTCCTTGCGCAGGAACGGCGGGATCGCCGGCAGGCCCGTCACGCGCCCGAAGTCCGCGGGCGCGACGACGGTCGGCCAGCGGCGCGCACCGAGCACGGCGACGTCGCGGTCGCCGTCCTGCGCCGTGTCCGGGAAGCACGCCCACTGCACGAGGTCGACCAGGTGCGTCGTGATGTCGACGAGGCCCTCGCCCTGCTGCGCCGTGTCGAAGAACCACGCGGGGCGCACGACCGGGGCCCCGGAGACGAGCTTCGCGAAGTGGTGGACGCTCTCCTTCACGACCGCGGGCGCGGCGGGCGTCCCGGTCTCGAGGGTGCCGAACACCGCGGGCACGCGCGCGAGCGCCTTCTGCAGCATCGACGTGATCTCGAAGCGCTCGGTCATGATGTCGTACAGCAGCACGCCCCGCTCGCGCGCGGCCGCGAAGGCGCGCTCGAGCACCGTGTAGCCCGCGGCGTCGATCGCCATCGGCTTGTCGGCGAGCGTGTGGAAGCCCGCGCCGACCGCGCGCTCGATGTACTCGGTCTTGCGCGCGTTGTTGCCGGCGATGACCGCGACGTCGCCGCGCCGCTCGGCCGCGAACCGGTCGAGATAGTCGGGGCCGGCGTGCACGTGCAGCCGCCAGCGGGTCGGGTGCGCGGCGCGCGCGTTGTAGCCGTCGATCTTGCGGACGTAGTCGTCGAGGTCGGGGCCGGCCGGCGCGTACACGTGGACGTCCGGGTCGACGGCGGCGACCATGTTCTTCTGCAGCAGGGCCGCGTGGAAGTGGCCGGGGTCGAGGATCACGAGCTTCATGGCGAGCGCAGCCTGATCGGGTGTCGAAGCGGCGGCGCCGGCAGCACGGCCGCGGAGGGCGGGCGGGGGGACGTGCGCACGCGGGTGGCAGGCAGGAGCCGCATTGTCGCAGGCGGCGCGTTACTTCGGTTTCGGCTGGCAGTTGAACGGCAGCAGGCCGACGACGATGTCCGTGCGGTTTTCGCCGGGCGCGACCATCCCGGCCGGGACGTCGGCCAGGCCGCAGACCCACGCGACCGGCACGACCGGCGCGTCCGGCACGATCGCCGGCCGGAACGTCAGCACCTTGCCCGCGATCTCCTTGTGCGCGCTGTTGCCGAACGTGACGTCGACGGCACCGTCGCGCACGGCGACCGACGACACGTAGTTGTTGATCATCTTCGCCGGCGCCGGCAGCCCGGCCGCGGCGTTGTCGGCGGGAAA
Source organism: Casimicrobiaceae bacterium (assembly GCA_044223185.1). Taxonomy (GTDB): domain Bacteria; phylum Pseudomonadota; class Gammaproteobacteria; order Burkholderiales; family Casimicrobiaceae; genus VBCG01. The sequence goes on from JBGAMF010000032.1 coordinate 1,922, forward strand.
CGCCTGCGCGGCGAGCCACGCGGCGGCGACCGGCTTCTTGGCGAGGTCGACGAGCGGCCCGGCGGCGACGATCTGGTCGCGCACCAGCGGCGTGAACAGCGCGGGCACGGCGAGCGTCGCGAGGATGCCGACGATCGCGAGCGCGATCACCAGCTCCATCAGCGAGAAGCCGCGCGGCGCGGCAGGGCCGGCGAGGATCGCACGGGCGGGCATGTCGAGAGTATAGCGGCGGGCGGCCCCCCCGCCGGTCGCACCTGTCGCGCCGATCGCGCCGGCCGTCCGGACGCGCCGGGCCGGCGCACCTGCCCCCGGCGCCACGCCCCCTTCAGCGCGCGGCGGCCGGCGCGAGGTGGGTCTCGAAGAACCGGAGGACGTGGCCGAGCTCGAGCACCTGGTTGCCGCGCCGCGCCGCGCCGTGGCCCTCGTCGGCGAACAACAGCAGCGTCGACGAGGCCCCGCGCGCGACCAGCGCTTCGTGCATCTGGAGCGCCTCGCCGACGGGCGCGCGCGGGTCGTTGACCCCCTGGATCATCAGGATCGGCGCCGTGACGCGGTCGAGGTACGTCACCGGGGACAGCCGGCGCAGCACGTCGGCGTCGCGGTCGGGGTCGCCGTACTCGCTGGCGCGCAGCGCACGCCGGTACGGCGCCGTGTTGCGCAGGAACGTCTGCAGGTCGCTGATCGCGACGCGCGCGACGCCGGCGTCGTAGGTGCCGGCGAACATCGTCATCGCGACGAGCGTCGCGTAGCCGCCGTAGCTGCCGCCGGTCACGCCGATGCGCGGGGCGCGGCCGTTGCGCGTCCAGTGGGCGCGGATCCAGCGGCCGGCGTCCTCGACGTCGCCGATGACCGCGAGCCGCTTCGGGCCGTTGTCGGCGTCGAGCCAGCGCTTGCCGTAGCCGTCGCTGCCGCGCACGTTCGGCTCGACCAGCACGAACCCCGCGTCGACGAAGAGCTGCCGGTACGGCGAGAAGCCCGGGCGCGCCTGCGATTCCGGTCCGCCGTGGAACTCGACGACGACCGGGCACGGGTCGGCGCCCGGGTTCTCGTCCGGGGCGCAGCCGGCGGGAAAGCGGACGAACATCGGGATCCGCGTGCCGTCCTTCGCCGTGTAGTGCATGAGCCGCGCGGGCACGAACGCGCCGACGTCGACCTCCGGTGCCGACGGCAGCACCCACTGGACGAGCTTGCGCGTTTCCCAGTCCCACACGTAGCTCGTCCGCGGCGAGCGCGCGGTGGAGACCCCGATCGACACGAAGCGGCCGTCGTTCGACATCGCGCCCGCGACCACGTGATCGGCGTCGGCCGGGACCGGCAGCGCCTCGCGCGCGAACGTGCGCGCGTCGAGCACGACGAGGCGCGTGTAGCCGCCGTCGTTGACCATCGCGTACACGTGCCGCCGCGCGCGGTCGATGCCGAAGTCGGCGACGTCCATCCCCGGCGGGGCCACCACCTCGCGAAACGCCGCGGGCCCGGTGTCGGCCCCGATCCGCCAGCGGTAGAGGCGGCGGAACTCACCGAAGCGGTTGGTGCGCACGAGGAGCTCGCCCTCCTCCGCCGCGTAGGCGGCGTCGTACTCGGTCGCCTCGCCGACGCCGAGCAGCGGCGTGCGCCGCCCCGTGGCCGGCTCGAACTCGACGTACTCGCGCGCCGCGGCGCCCGTGGCGCGGACCAGAAGCAGCACAAGGCCGGACCCGGCCCCCTTGTGATCCGCCACCGACCAGACGCCCTTCTCGGCGAACACGGTCGTCCGCTCGCCGCTGCCGATGTCGTACCGGTAGATCGCGAAGCTGTCGGGTGCCACGTCGTTGGCGTGGAAGTAGAGCGCGCGGCCGTCGTCGGTGGCGAAGTCGAAACTCGTGCGCACCTTCGCGATGGCCTGCACGGTGCGCAGCGGCCCGCCGTCGGCGGGCTGCAGGTACAACCCCGGGTTTTCGTCGCCGCCGGTGTCGCGCTGCAGGACCAGCCACCGGCCGTCGGGCGTCACCGCGCGCAGCGCCGTGCGCTGCTCGCCGCCGGTCATCTGCACGGGGAAGCCCAGCGGCGCGTCGACCCGGAACACCTGCGGCGTACCGGTGATCCCCCAGCCGAAGTACAGCCGGCGGCCGTCGGGCGACACGATGCCGAGCCCCGGCGCGCGCACGTCGAGCAGCGTCTCGATCCGGCGCGTCGTCGCCGCGTCGAGCGGCGGCGGAGCATGCCGGGCCACGACCTCGGGCCGCACGCTGTCCGCGCCGTGGCCGACGTACGGCGCAGGCTGTGCGAGCGCGGCCATCGCCACCAGCGCCAGGGTCGTCGTCGCCGCCAGGTTGCGCATGATGCCTCCTTCGCGTGGATGCCGGGCCGGCCGGCGGCCTTTGCTCGCCACGCGCCAGCCGTCGGGATGCGCCGCCCGGGTCACCGCACGTCCACGGCCACGACGTTGTCGCCCGCGTCGCGGTCGATCAGCTTCGCCAGCGGGTCGATGCCGGCACGCACCGGTACGCCGTCGACCTTCACCGTGAACCGGTTCTCGCCCGAGCGCACGCGGCGCTTCTCGAGGAACAGGAACTCCCCCTTCGCGTCCTGCACGCCGATGTCGACCAGCGCGTCCATCGGCGCCTCGCGCTCGTTGCCGGCGCCGTCGGCGCGGATCTTCTTCGCGAACACGACGACGTCGACGTCGTGGGCACCGTCCGCGCGCATGCGCGCCGTGGCGCTCACCGCGCGGTCGTCGAACAGCGTGATCGTCTCGATGAAGTCCTCGATGAGTCCCTGGTGCTCCGGCGGCGTCACCCGCCGCAACTCGGCGACGAGGTCGCGCGACGTCGCGTACGGGGGCCCTTTGAACCGCCAGCGGCCGACGAACGCCGCGAGCGCGTCGTCCATCGCCGCCTCGCCGATCGCGTCCTGCAGCGCGTAGAGCGCCAACGCGCCCTTCTGGTAGTGGACGTACGCGGCGCCGTCGGCGCGCAGCAGCGGCTGCTCGACCTTCTGCTCGGCGCCGCGGCCGGCCAGGTAGCGGTCGAGCTCGTGGCGCAGGAACCGGCGCATCTTCGCGTCGCCGTAGCGCTGCTTCAGCACCATCAGCGCCGAGTACTCGGCGAGGCTCTCCGAGATGAACTCGGCGCCCTGCACGTTCGCCGGCACGACCTGGTGCGCCCACCACTGGTGCGCGACCTCGTGCGCGGTCACGAAGTACGGGTAGTCGACGTCCTTCGGGTCGGCGTCGTCGACCTTCGCGGTGAACCCGATCGCCTCGTTGAACGGCACCGTGTTGGGGAACGACTCGGCGAAGCCCCCGCTGCGCGTGAAGCGCGGGAACTCGACGATGCGCAGGATCCGGTGCTGGTAGGGGCCGAAGTGGCGCGTGAAGTACGCGAGCGCGTCCCTGACGCCGGCGACCATCCGGTCGAGGTTGTACTCGTGGCCGGGGTGGTAGTCGATCTCGATGGCGACGTCGCCGTCCGGGCCCCGCCACGTGTCGCGCCGCACCGCGTAGCGAGCGGACACGAACGGGTAGAACGCGGCCATCGGCGAGTCCATCCGGTAGTCGATGCAGCGGCGGCCGTCCGCGGTGACGTCGCGCGCGACGTAGCCGGACGTCACCGGCAGCTGGTCCGCGGCCGTGCACACGGTCGCGCGGTACGCGACGAAGTCGGCGTCGCGCGTGAGGCCGCTGCGCCGGTGCTGCGCGGCGTCGTCGAGATCCGGCATCCGCGGCCGCGGTGCCAGGCCCTGCTTGCGCCGGTCGCGGTCGGACGCGAGCTCGGCGGACGGGTCGTAGCCGAAGCTCGGGACCAGCGACGTCTCGGGCGTGAGGCCGGCGTTCAGGAACGTGCCGTTGGCGAGCACCGTCCGGTCGGCCCCGTCGTTGCGAAACCCCCGTGCGCCGTACGTGAGGTCGAAGCGAAGCTCGGTCGTCGCGCCGGGCGGAAGCGGCGTCTCCAGTGCGTAGTGATGCCAGCGCAGCGCCGGCACCGACTCGACGAGCCGCGCCGGCGCGGCGAACTCCATCCGCGCGACGCGCGCCTCGCGCGGGTAGTGCACGTACAGGTCGCGGATCGGCGCGTCGCTGCGGTTGGCGAGCGTCAGCGTCCCCGCGATGCGAGCGCGCTGCTCGTCCGGGAAGATGTCGGCGCGCACGTCGACCGCCGTGACCTTCGGCTGCGGTGCGCCGTCGTGCGCCTTGAAGCGCCACTCGTAGTCGGCCTGCAGCCGCTCGCCCGCGGCGCGCGAGCGGAAGTCGTTGACGACGTGCGTGTTGTAGGCGATCCACGCGCCCGTGCCGGCGAACACCGCGGCGGCCGCGCCGGCCACCGTCCACGCCGGCCGCGACATGCGGGCCGCTGCGAGCCGCAGCCGGCCGCGCCAGCCTTCGTCGCGCCCGCGCACCCACAGCGCATGTGCCGCGACGAGCAGCAGCACGGCGAACGCGCTCCAGTACACGCGGAACCAGAACACGGCGGGCAGGAAGTGCCCGTACCCGTTCAGGTCCGAGTACACGATGGCCGGAACGCTGCCGTAGCGGTACAGCCGGTCCTCGTAGCCCAGCTGCGGCAGGAAGACTAAGGCCAGGAACGCGAGCAGCGCGACGAAGTGCCCGACGTACTTCTGGTTCACCAGCGTGTGCACGAACAGCGCGAGCGCGGCGATCAGCACGAACCCGGACAGCTGCAGGACGAAGAGCTCGAACAGATAGTGCCCGGGCTCGAGGCGGGTGTAGCCCTGCGCGAGCTGGACGCCGATGCTGCACGCCAGCACGACCAGCAGCAGCATCGCCTGCAGCGCGCACAGCGCGGCGAGCTTGGCGACGAAGGCGACCCACGTCGGCACCGGCGTGCTGTCGACGATGTCGGCGATCCGCGCGTCGCGCTCGCGCCAGACGAGCTCGCCGGCGTAGATCGCCGTCACGACGAGGATGAAGAGGCCGAAGAGGCCGCCGGCCACCTCCAGCACCTTGTAGGTCAGCGGGTGCGTGTTGGTGCCGTACAGGCTGCCGAGGGTCATCGCGTTGCCCAGCACCAGCAGCACGCCGGCCAGCACGATGGCGAGGAAGCGGGGGCTGCCCACGATCTCGCCGACGTACAGGCGTGCGAGGCCCCCCGGCATCCGCAGCCACGCGCCGGCCGTGTGGTCGACGGGTGCCGCCGGACGGGCGGCAGGCGGCGGCAGCGCCGGCTCCCCTGCCGCGGCGCGCCTCCCGGGTCGGGCCGCGGGCGCCTGCATCCGGAACGCCGCGAAGCCGGCCGCGGTCACGACGACGCCGACGCCGAGCCACAGCGCGCGGTTCCACGCGAGCACGCCCGCGAGCGGGATCTCGTCGCTGTTGCGCTGCGCGACGGTCCAGTACCGGGTGAGGACATCGACCGCCGTGACCCCGGACGGGTCGACCAGCGCGGCGAGCGTCTTGTTGTCCATGTCGGAGACGAGGTCGAGCGCGACGAGGTAGCCGACCAGCACGATCACGCCGGTGACGTACACGGGCGCCATCTGGCGCGTCAGCGCCGCGAGCACGAAGAACACGCCGGACAGCCACAGCACGTTCGGCAGCAGGATGAAGACGTACGGGCGCGCGAGGCTCGCCCACGTCGGCGCGTCGACGACGCGCGCGGGCACGATGCCCGGCCAGTGCGTGCCGACGACGATGCCGAGCGCGATCCCCGCGAACACCAGCACGAGCGTCGCCCACGCGCCCAGCAGCCGGCCCAGGAAGTAGTCGCGCCTTCCGATCGGCGCCGAGAAGAAGAAGTGCCAGGTGCCGCTGTCGAAGTCCTGCTGCACGGCACGCCCGGCGATCGAGCCGATCACGGTGACGCCGGCGAAGCCGAGGAAGCCGATCGCCGTGGCGAGCGCATACGGGCCGTTGATCAGGACCTTGTCACCGCCAAAGCTCACCGACGCGCTGGCGAGCGCGCCGCCGGCCGCCGCCATCCACAGCGCGGCCAGCGTGCCGAACAGCACGAAGTAGACCCACGTCGACAGCGCGCGCAGCCGGCGGACGAAGTCGAACCAGGCGATCGCCAGCAGCGTCATCGTCAGGCAGCCGGCGCGGCCGCGGCGGCGGTGGTGGAGGGCGCTACGGCGGCGGCGCCGAGATGGCCGGCGATCGTGCAGAAGTACACGTCCTCGAGGTCGGGCGCGACCGCGTCGAAGCCGGGCCCGGGAGCGGCGGCGGCATACACGCGCAGCACGGTCCGGCCGGCGGCCAGCCGCGTCGACACGACGGCGATCTCGCGCTTCAGCGCCTCCGCCTCCGCCTTCGTGACGACCTTCTGCCAGATGCGGCCGGCGAGCCCGGCAACGAGCGGCGCGGGATCGCCGGTCAGGCGCACCCGCCCCTTGTCGATCACCGCGAACTGCGCGCACAGGTCGGCGACGTCGCTGACGATGTGCGTCGACAGGATCACGACGACGTCGGCCGCGATGTCGGCGAGCAGATTGTGGAAGCGCACGCGCTCCTCGGGGTCGAGGCCGGCGGTCGGCTCGTCGACGATGACGAGCTTGGGGTCGCCGAGCAGCGCCTGCGCGATGCCGAAGCGCTGCCGCATGCCGCCGGAGAAGCCCCCGAGCTTCTGCCGCCGCGCCGCGTGCAGGTTCACCCGCTGCAGCAGCGCCTCCACCGTCTGCCGCCGCGCCTTCGCGTCGACGATGCCCTTCAGCCGCGCGAGGTGGTCGAGCAGGTCCTGTGCCGAGACGCCGGGGTAGACGCCGAAGTCCTGCGGCAGGTAGCCCAGGAGCGCGCGCACGCGCGCGGGCTCGCGCAGCACGTCGATGTCGCCGAGCGTCGCGGCGCCGGAGTCGGCACCCTGCAGCGTGGCGAGCGTGCGCATCAGCGTGGACTTGCCCGCCCCGTTGGGCCCGAGCAGCCCGAACATGCCCGGCGGGATCGTCAGCGATACCCGGTCGAGCGCCTGCACGCCGTTGCCGTACCGCTTGGACAGGTCGCGTATCGTCAGCTGCATGGGACCTCGGTCACGAGTTTCGTGCGCGCGGGGCGCCCGCGCGCACCGCCGCACCGTGGTTGGATGCGCGCGGCGCCGGAAACGGATTCAACCCTGCGGGCGGCGGTGGCAGCCAGGGAAACTCCGCACAAGTGGCGCCGTCGTGCGATCGGGCGCCGTCCGCGCGCACAACACTCGTCCTTTCGTCGCCTTTCTGCGCCGCCGCCGCCGGGCCGCCCCAAGGCGGCCGCCTGACTACGCCTTTGCCGTTCCGGCTGCAAAAGGCGCGGCGCCGAGGTCACGCCGTGCGCCGCCGGCACGGACGCCTTTTGCAGACGTTGCCTGGCCGTCGCCGGGCACGCGGCCGATGCCCGGCAGCTTGAGCGCGGGGTTGCGCACGTCGATCCCCGCGACCAGCCCGAGCACGTTGAGCTCCACGCCCTCCTCCCACCCGGCGAGCACGCCGACGAGACCATACACGGACACCTGGAACCCGGTGTGGCTGGGCGACGAAACGACGATTTCGCGGAGCGGGACGTAGTCCTTGCCGATCGCCGTCGACGGCATCGCGAGGCGCAGGTCGGGAATCGCACGGCCGAGGTGGGCAACGAACGTGTTGCTGTTCGGCCCCGGCCACGTGCGGTAGGTGGTCGCGTGCGGGTACGACGCGACCGCCGCCGGCAGCGCGGCCAGCACCGCCTCGGCCGCGGGACCGCGCAGGTCGCGCAGCAGGCGCGGCGGCGCGCCGTACCACTCGGCATCCGGCGCCCGGTGGTCGGACACCGACACGACCGAGCGGCCGTCGCCGGCGTACCAGCCGATGACCTCGTAGCGTGTGTAGCGGTCGGCGTTCGCGGGCTTGGCCGCGAGCCACGTGTGGTCGGCGAACGCGCCGCGCCAGCCGAACGTGCGGCTCGCATACACGTGCACGACCGCTTCGCGGTGCTGCGCCGGGTCGGGGGCGAGGCCCGTCGGGCGGTGGCTGGCGGTGCGCCAGTCGCCGCCGGTCGCGACCCCGCCGAACGCCAGCGTCAGCAGCGGCCCGGCGAGCAGCAGCGCCACCGTCGCCAGCGACCAGCGGGCCGCGCGCGCGAGGCCGCGGCGGAGCGGGCGGTCGTCCGGGGCAGGCACGGGCGGGTCAGCGCGCCTTGCGCGCGCGCCCCGCCGCGGGCAGCAGCGCGGCGAGCTCGGCGCCACCCAGGAGCGCGATGCGATGGTCGGCGGCGAACTTGCGCGCGTTGTCGGACACCTCGCCCAGCGTCACGTACGCGCAGTCGTGCGCCTCGTGCGCGTCCTTCGCCGCGAGCAACTCGCGCAGCGGCTCGACCCCGGTGCGCGCGACCTTGAAGCGCTTGCCGGCGACGAGGGTGGTCCGCCACTCCTTCCGGACGGTGAAGTCGGCGGCGTCGGCGCGGATGCGCGTGACGACGCCGCCGCCGGCGCGGTAACCCGCCTCCAGCGCGTCGGCGAACTCGGGCCACGCCATCGCGCGCAGCGCCTCGGTAGTCCGCACGACGCGTGCGGCCGACGGGCGCTGCAGCTGCCGCCAGAGCGCGATGCACCCGATGACGAAGAACGGCGCGCCGGTGACGAGGCCGAACACGCGCCACGACTCGGGCAGCAGCGCCAGCGCGAGCGCGGTCACCGCCGCGGCGATCGCGAAGCTCACCCAGAACGGCGAGCGCAGCAGGATCGCGAACAGCGAGTTCTGGTTCATCTCCCACTTCATGCGCTGCCTCGCCGCCGTGCTTCGGTTCGAAAGCGCGAGTATAGAGGACGCCCGCGCCCCGCCGCGGCGGCGCGCGACCCCGGCGAGCGCAGCCTGCGCCGCGGGTGCGCGCGCGAACGGACCGGCGCGCGCCGGGCAAGTCGTCTATGATCGCCCCGAGCAGGCAGCGTCCGGCCGCGACCGGCGGCTTCGTGCCGCCACCATGCGAGGAGCCTCGAGTGAAACGAATGCGCCATGCCCCGACCGCGGTGCTCGCCGTCGCGATCGCCGTCGCCCTCGTCGGCGGCTGCGACGGCGGCGGCGGCGGCTCCGACAGCAGCCCGCCGCTGCTGGGCGCCGCTCCCGGCGGCGGCGCGACGATCTACGCGTTCGGCAACGGCACGGCTTCGCCGCCGGGCGACGGCGCGGAGCCCAAGGGCACGCTGACGGCGGCGACGGTCAACGGACAGACGGTGCTGTTCGGCCGCACGGCGATCGGCGGGGTCAACGGCTGCGGGACGATCTTCTCGATGAATCCGGACGGCTCGAACTACAACGTCCAGTATCGCTTCGGCGGCGCGGACGGCTGCGACCCGCGCCACGACGCGATGGTCCTCAACCCGAACGACGGCAGGCTCTACGGGACCACGCAGGGCGTCAACCAGACGATCGCCAAGCCGCCGCCGCCCAACACCTACGGCAACTGGGGCCAGATCTTCGCGTTCACGCCGGCCACGTCGATCCCGACGCCGATCCCCGCGGTCCACACGTTCGCGAACCCGTCGCCGACGGCGGCGCCGTTCGACGGCGCGCAGCAGCACAGCTCGTTCTCGATCGACCCGGTCACCGGCGTGCTGTACGGCCAGTCGGCCGCGGGCGGGGCCAACGGCGACGGCATGCTGTACGCGGTGAGCCCCGACGGCAGTGGCTTCGTCGACCTGCACGACTTCTCGAAGGACGACGGCCGCAACCCGCACGGGCGCATCGTGCTCGCGAACGGCGTCCTCTACGGCATCGCGAAGTCGGACGGCAAGCTCCCGGGCCACGGCGCCGGGTACGGCTTCGGCAGCGTGTACGCGTTCCCGGTGACGACGCCACTCGGGAACGGCCCGGTCAGCGTGCTGCACGTGTTCGCCGGCGCGCCCGACGACGGCGCGTACTCGGACCACGGCTACCTGACGCCCGTCACCGTTGGCGGCAAGACGATCCTGTTCGGCATGACGCAGTGCGGTGGCGCCGGACCGAAGAACGCCGCGTGCAAGGGCAACGGCGACGGTTCGGGCGTCGTCTTCCAGATCGACCCGGCCGCCACGCCGGGCAGCGCCGCGGCGTTCGCCATCGTGCACTCGTTCCAGGCCGCGAGCGCGTCCGACGGCGCGCTGCCGTACGGCTCGCTCATGTACGACGGCACGTACCTCTACGGGACCACGAGCGCCGGCGGCGCCCACGGCAACGGCACGGTGTTCCGCTTCGCCCCGGTGCCGATGGGCGGCACCGCAACGCTTGCGCTGCTGTACCAGTTCGGCGCCTACGCGAACGACGGGATCAAGCCGATCGACAACGTGATCAGGGTCGGCAGCACGCTCTACGGCATGACGGTGTACGGCGGCGCGTCCGGGCCGAGCCCCGACGACCCGGCCGTCAACGGCAGCGGGACCGTGTTCGCCATCCCGCTGCCCGACTGACGGCCGCCCGCGCAGTGCGCGGGCGCGCCGGTGTTATCGTTACCGCGGCCGAAGCTGTCTTCGACCTGCGCACCGACCAGGAGAACGACCATGTCCCGACTTGCCCGCATCGCCTCGCTCGCCGTCTTCGCCGCGCTGGCCGGCTGCGCGTCGATGCAGGCGGAGGAGACCGGCCAGCTGCTGCGCCTCTACGGCACCGCCGAGGTGCCGCCGGTCGACACGCCCGCCTCCGGCACCGCCACCGTCAACGTGATGGCCGACCGCGCGGTCGTCGTGACGCTGTCGGTCGTCGACATGACGCCGACCGCCGCGCACATCCACGAGGGTGCGGCCGGCGCCAACGGGCCGGTGATCGTCCCGCTGCGCAAGATCAGCGACAACGCGTTCGTCGCGGCCGACGGCGCGCGGCTCACCGAGGCGCAGTACGCGGCGTACAAGGCGGGCAACACGTATCTCAACGTGCACAGCGCGAAGTTTCCGGGCGGCGAGGTCCGCGCGCAGATCGCCGGTCGCTGACGAGGGCTGCGGGTCGACCGCGCGCGGGCGCATGGACGAAGGCTGACGCCGACCGATGGCAGAGGTGCTGGTCGCCGCCGTGGCCGCCGCGGCCGCGTGGTTCCTGTGGGACAGCCTGAAGGCGCGCGAGGCGGCCAACGCCGCGATCCGCCCCGCGTGCCGCGCCGAGGGCCTGCTGTTCCTCGACGACACCGTCGCGCTGCAGGCGGTGCGGCCGGCGCGCGGCGAGGACGGGCGCGTGCGGCTCGCCCGCGTCTACCGCTTCGAGTACAGCGACACCGGCGACAACCGGCGGCGCGGCACCGTCGCGCTGCTCGGCAACCGCATCCAGTACGTCGATCTCGGGCTGCCGCCGCGCCCCGCGGGCGCGCCGCTGCACTGACCTCAGCCCGGCGCCTCGCGCGCGAGGAAGTCCTGCAGCACGCGGTTGAACGCCTCCGGCCGCTCGAGGTTCGGCAGGTGGGCGACGCCCGTCATCGGCTGCGCGCGCGCCCGCGGCACGCGGGCGGCTAGCATCTCGCAGTGGCGGGCGATGTGCGGGAAGTCGAGGTCGCCCCAGACCACCAGCACCGGCGCGGCGACCTCGTGCAGCCGGTCGAACGCGGGCGGGGGCAGGCACTCGGCGCCGCGCTGCTCTGCGCGCAGCGCCATCTCGTTCATCTCGAGGAAGAGGTCGCGGACCGCGCCGCCGACGCGGCCCTCGGGCGCCAGCGGCCCGTCGAGCCAGGCGTGCGCCTCGAGCGCGTTGATGCGGTCGACGTCGGCTTGCGCCTCCGCGCGCTCGACGGCGTCGATCCACGCCTGGATCGCCGGCGGCACGTCGGTAACGTCGGGCGCGCCGGAGATCGCCGGGGCGACCAGCACCAGCGCGCGCACGCGGGCAGGCATCGCGAGCGCCGCGTCGAGCGCGATGCGGCCGCCCTGCGAGCAGCCCACCAGCACGGCCGGCGCGTCGCCGGCGGCGGCGTCGAGCACGCGCGCGAGGTCGTCGACGTGCGACCACGACTCGTCGACGTGCACGGACTGGCCGAAGCCGCGCCGGTCGTAGGCGATCGCGCGGAAGCGGTCGCCGTCGAGGGCGGCGACCTGCGCGTCCCACATCCGCCGGTCGGCCACGCCGGCGTGCAGGAACACGACGGGCGTGCCCGCCCCGCGCACGTGGACGGCGAGCTCGGCCTCGCCGGAGCGGACGGCAAGCAGTGGGGTCACGGTAGTGGCGGCGCCGGAAACGGTACGGCCATTGTGCCGACAACGGCGGCGCCGTGGCAACGTTCGCATCCGCACGCGCCGGAATTCTGCGAACATCGGCGCGATGACCGCGCGCCTGCCCACCTTTCGCGACCTGCGGCTCGCCTCCGGGCTGGTGCTGTTCGTCTACGTCGCGACCCACCTCGCCAACCACGCGCTGGGTCTCGCCTCGATCGCGCTGGCCGAGCACGGGCTCAACCTGGCGCTGCGCGTCTGGCACTCGTGGCCGGGCACGGCGCTGCTCTACGGCGCGGCCGCGACGCACGTGACGCTGGCGCTCGTCGCGCTCTACCGGCGGCGCACGCTGCGGATGCCTCCGCTGGAGGTCGTGCGCATCGCGCTGGGCCTCGGCATCCCGCTGCTGCTGATCGGCCACGCCGTCCACACACGGCTCGCGTGGGAGGCGTACCGGCTCCCGCCCGAGTACACGCGCGTCGTGTGGTCGCTGTGGATGTCCGACGGCGAGGGCCGCCAGCTCGCGCTGCTCGTGCCGGGGTGGCTGCACGGCTGCCTCGGCGTCAACTTCGCGTTCGGCCGCCGGGCGTGGTACCAGCGGGTGCGGCCGGCGCTCTTCGCCGTCGCGCTCCTGCTGCCGGTGCTGGGCGGCCTGGGCTTCCTCGCGATGGGGAAGGAACTCGCCGGCGACGAGGCCAACCGCGCGTTCCTCGACGGCAACGCCGCCGTCGACACCGCCACGCGCCTGGCGCTGCTGCGCACGCGCGACGCGCTGCTCGCCGCGTGGTTCGTGCTGATCGGCGCGGTGTTCGTCGCGCGCGAGCTGCGCGCGTTCGTCGAGCGCCGGCGCAACGCCGTGATCACGATCGCGTATCCGCAGCGCGTGGCGCGCGTGCCCGCCGGCTGGACGGTGCTCGAGGCCTCGCGCAGCCACTTCATCCCCCACCTGTCGATGTGCGGCGGCCAGGCGCGCTGCTCGACCTGCCGCGTCCAGGTCACGGCCGGCGACGACCACTGCCCGCCTCCGGACGCCGCCGAGCAGGCCACGCTCGACCGCATCCGCGCGCTGCCGGGCGTGCGGCTTGCGTGCCAGCTGCGGCCGACCGGCGACGTCGGCGTCGTGCCGCTGCTCGTCGCGACGGGGCCGGCGCCGGCCACCGAGCAGGCGGTCTCCGTGGTCGAGCGCGACCTTGCCGTCGTCCTCGTCGCGTGGCGCAACCGGCTCGCCTTCGCGCGCGGCCACCTGCCGCAGGACGTCGTCTACCTGTCGGGGCTCTTCGGCGCCACGGTCGGCGGCGCCGTGCACGGGTCGGGCGGCACCGTCAGCGAGACGAGCGTGGAGGCCGTGGTTGCCGTGTTCGGCGTCGCCACCGACTGCGCCGAGGCGTGCCGGCAGGCGCTCGCCGCGGCGGAGGCGGTGGACCGCGCGCTCGCCGGACTGCGCCGGCGCTACGCGGCGGAGTTCGGCGCGCCCGCGGACTTCGCGGTCTTCGTGCACGCAGGGCACGGTGCCGTCAGCGACGCCGCGTCGCCGCTGGCGGGCCTGCTCGCTGGCCGCAGGCGACGCGTTCGACACGCTGCACGCGTTGCGCGCGTCGGGGCACGTCGACGACGCCGCGACCGCGGTCACGGCCGCCGTCTACGCGCACGCGGGGCGGGCGCCGCCGGCGTCGGCGTGGCGCGAGGTCGCGCTCGCGGAAGCCGGCGCCCCGCTGCGCGTCGCCGCGTTCGCAGCAGGCGCCGCGCTGGCGGACCCGGCCGCCGGACGCTCCGCGGCGAACGGGCCCGCCGCCTGACCCCTTTCAGCCGCCCCGGCGACGCGCGCGCCCGGCGCGGACGAGGTCGCTCGCGCGCTCGGCGATCGCGATCGTCGGCGCGTTGGTGTTGCCCGACGTGATCACCGGCATGACCGACGCGTCGGCGACGCGCAGGCCCGCGATGCCGTGCACGCGCAACTGCGCGTCGACGACGCTGCCGGGATCGGCCGCCGCGCCCATCCGGCAGGTGCCGACCGGGTGGAAGATCGTCGTGCCGACGTCGCCGGCGGCGCGCACCAGTTCCGCATCCGACTGCGCGGCCGGGCCCGGCAGGAACTCCTCCGGCGCGTAGGGCGCGAGCGCCGGCGCGGCGAGGATGCGCCGCGTCAGCCGCAGCGCGGCGACCGCCACGCGGCGGTCCTCGTCGGTCGCGAGGTAGTTCGGCGCGATCACCGGCGCCGCGCGCGGATCGGGCGAGGCGACGTGCACGGTGCCGCGCGACGTGGGCCGCAGGTGGCAGACCGACGCGGTGACCGCGTCGAACGCGTGCAGCGGCTCGCCGAACTTCGGCAGCGACAGCGGCTGCACGTGGTACTCGACGTCGGGCCGCGCGACGTCCGGGCCCGACCGCGCGAACGCGCCCAGCTGCGACGGCGACATGCTCATCGGCCCGCTGCGTCGCAGCGCGTACTCGGCGCCGATCGCGAGCTTGCCGAGGAGCCCGCGCGAGCGCGTGTTGAGCGTGCGCGTCCCGCGCACCTTCGCCGCCAGCCGCAGTTGCAGGTGGTCCTGCAGGTTCTCGCCCACGCCCGGCAGCGCGTGCACGACCGGGATGCCGGCGGCGGCGAGCACGTCCGGCCGGCCGATGCCCGAGCGCTCGAGCAGCGCCGGCGAGTTGACGGCGCCCGCGGCGAGCAGCACCTCCTCGCCCGCCCGTGCGAACCGCTCGACCCCGCCCTGCCGGTAGCGCACGCCCACGCAGCGGCCGTCCTCCAGTGCGAGCCCGTCGACTTCCGCGTCCGTCGCCAGCGTGAAGTTGCGCCGTCCCGCGATCGGCCGCAGGCACGCCTTGGCCGCGTTCCAGCGGACGCCGCGGCGCTGGTTGACCTCGAAGTAGCCGACGCCGAAGTTGTCGCCGGTGTTGAAGTCGCCGGTGCGCGGGATTCCGTTCTCCTCGAACGCGCGGACGAACGCCGCGAGGACGTCCCACGACAGCCGCTGCGCCTCGACCCGCCACTCGCCGCCGGCGCCGTGGAACTCCGAGGCGCCGCGGTAGTGATCCTCGCAGCGCCTGAAGAGCGGCAGCAGCGCGTCCCAGCGCCAGCCGTCGTCGCCCGCGGCCTCTGCCCACGCGTCGTAGTCCTCGCGCTGGCCGCGCATCCAGATCATCCCGTTGATCGACGAGCTGCCGCCCAGCACGCGGCCGCGCGGATACAGCAGCGCGCGCCCGTTGAGGCCCGGCTCCGCGCGCGTCCGGTAGCGCCAGTCGGTGCGCGGGTTGTCGATGCAGTAGAGGTAGCCGACCGGGATGTGGATCCACGGGTAGTCGTCGCGGCCGCCCGCCTCGAGCAGCAGCACGCGCACGTCCGCGTCCTCGGTCAGCCGCTTGGCGAGCACGCAGCCCGCCGTGCCGGCGCCGACGACGACGTAGTCCCAGGTGTCCGCCACGTGAGCTCCGTGCGGGCAGGCGCCGCCTAGAGGATCCCGTGCCGGGCGAACACGTCGGCGAGCTTCGCCCCCCGCTCCAGCTCCTCGCGCGTGCGGTTCTCGCCGCGCACCTTGGCGAACGCGCGCTCGAGCGCCGCGGCCTCCACCGCCTGTGGCACGACGACGACGCCGTCGGCGTCGCCGAACACGAGGTCGCCGGGCACGACGCGCACGCCGGCGCAGGCGATCGGGACGTCGATCTCGGCCACCTTGCCGCGCCCCTTCGAGTCGAGCGGCGCGATGCCGGCGTGGAACACCGGGAAGCCCATCCGGCGGATGGCCCGGATGTCGCGCACGTAGCCGTCGGTCAGGCAGCCGGCCGCGCCGCGCGCGCGCGCGGCCGTCGACAGGAGCTCGCCCCACGGCGCGATGCGCGTCGACCCGCCGCAGCCGAACACCGCGACCTCGTGCGGCGCGAGGTCGTCGACCAGCGCGATCTCCAGCGCGTACGGGTTCTCGCCCGCGCGCACCTCGTGCACCTCGCGGTAGAGGCCGGTGCGCGCGCGGCCGGCCAGCGTGAGGCCGTCGTCCAACGGGCGGATCGACGGCGGCAGCGCCTGGTCGCGATAGCCCAGCTCGTCGAGCACGTCGGAGAGCACCGCCGTGTACAGCTCGCGGGCGACGACGGCGAAGAAGTCGGGGCTGCTGCGGTCGATCATCGCGGGACTCCGGCAGGTGCGGGCAAGGGGCGATGGTAGCGGATTCGCGTCGCCGCGCGCCTTATGATGGCGGGTGCGTCCCCGGAGAAACCGCCATGCCCCGCCTGCCGCCCGCGCTTCCCGTCCGCCACGCGACCGTCGCGGCCGCCTGCATGACGCTCGCCGCCGCCTGCGCGACGCCCCCGCCCGCGCCGTCCAACGCCGAGCTCGCGCGGCAGGTCGCCGCGACGGAGCGCGCGTTCGCACGGACGATGGCCGACCGCGACCACGCGGCGTTCGCGACGTTTCTCGCCGACGAGGCGGTGTTCTTCACCGGCCCGGCGCCGCTGCGCGGCAAGGCCGCCGTCGCCGCCGGGTGGAAGCGCTTCTACGAGCGGCCGCAGGCACCGTTCTCGTGGGACCCCGACAAGGTGGAGGTCCTCGACTCCGGCACGCTCGCCATCAGCTCGGGCCCGGTGCGCGACCCGGCGGGCAGGACGATCGCGACGTTCACGTCGATCTGGCGGCTGGAGGCGCCCGGCACGTGGCGCATCGTCTTCGACAAGGGCAACGAAGTGTGCGACTGCCCGAAGGCGCCCTGACGCCTCCGCGGCGACGACGGCGTATGATGGACCGGACCCGCGGCAGGCATCGTGCCGCGGGACGACCACCCCACCGGAGGAACGATCATGGCGAAGAAGCCCGCAACGGAAGCCGTCTATCGCGTCACCGAAGTGATCGGCAGCAGCCCGACGTCGTGGGAGGATGCCGCGAAGAACGCGGTGGCGGCGGCCGCCAAGTCGCTGCGCGACCTGCGCATCGCCGAGGTCGGCAAGCTCGACATGAAGGTCGAGAACGGCAAGGTCGTCGCGTACCGCGCGCGCATCCTGCTGTCGTTCAAGTACGAGGCCTGACCGCCGGCGGCACGACGGCACCGCCCTCGCGCGCGATGGCCGAGAGCGTCTACTGGCACGAGCCGACGATGCGCAACGACGGCGCGATGCCGTCGGTTCTCGCCGTCGGCGACTCGTGGTTCTGGTACCCGCTGCCGGGCGGCTCGCTGGCGACGTCCGTCGCTCGGCTCGTCGCCGCGAAGCAGCACACGGTGCTCGCGTTCGGCAACAACGGTGCGGAGGCGTTCGACTACGTCGGCGGCGTCTACGCCGACGCGTTCCTGCGCGCGCTCGACCGCTACGGCGCCGGCTGCTCGGCGGTGTTCGTCTCCGGCGGCGGCAACGACTTCGCCGGCTTCAACGACCTGCGGCCGCTGCTGGGCGTCGACTGCAGCGCGGCCGCGACGGCCGCGGCGTGCTTCAACCACGGCACGCTGCCGGGCACGGTCGAGGAGCTGTTCGCGCGCGTCGCGCAGTACTACGCGGAGCTCGTCGACCGCATCCTGTGGAGCGTGCCGGCCGCGGCGACGATCTTCGTCCACAGCTACGACTACGCGCTGCCGACCGGGCACGCCGTCATCGGCAACAGCGCGTGGCTGAAGCCCGCGCTCGTCGACGCGCGCGTGCCGCCCGCGTTGCGGGCCGGGTGCGTCGGCTACCTGATCGACCGCTTCGCGGCGTGCCTCGCGGACCTCGAGGCCGGCTACGGCGGGCGCGTCGCGTTCGTCGACAGCCGGGGGACGCTCGACGCGGGCGACTGGGCGAACGAGCTGCACCCGACCGGCGCGGGCTTCCGCAAGATCGCGCGGCAGTGCTGGCGGCCGGCGCTTGCCGACGCCGGCCTCGCCTGAACCTCGCTCGCGTTACGCGCGGTTGCGCGGCGCGGGAACTTCCGCCTCGAGCCGCCGCCGCTCCTGCAGCACGCGGTTCGCGTAGGCCTGCGTCTCGTCGTAGACGGCGCCGTTGTAGAGCTGCAGCCCCGTGAGCTCGTCGCCGCCGCGGCGGATCGCGTCCTTGAGGATGCGGGTGCCGAGCGCGATGTTCGCCTCCGGCAGCAGGATCGACGGCGCGCCGAGCGCGGCGATCTTGTCCATGTGGAAGCGCGGGACCACCTGCATCAGGCCGAGCGCGCCCTGCTCGCTCTCGGCGATCGGGTTGAAGCGCGACTCGACGGCGATGACCGCGAGGATCAGCATCGGGTCGAGCCCGTGCCGCAGGCCCTCGCGGAACGCCGCGTGGACGACCTCGGCCGCGGCCCCCTGCGCGACGCGGTACCGGCGCGCGACGACGCCGGCCAGCTGGTCCGCGCGCGGGGCGAGTTCAGGCCCCGGCCGGCTCCGGTGCAGGACGACGGGGGTGGGCGGCGGCGCCGCCGGGAGGTCCGCGCGCAGCGCCGGCGCCTCCGGCACCCGGGTTGCGGGTGCGTTCGCGGTCACGACGACCGCGGTCATTACGCCCGCCAGGGAGAGAAGGAAGGCGGGGCCAGATCGGGAACGCCGTCGGCATCGGTGGCGCGACGCCGGCGGGGACGTAGGTCGAATCGTCATCGGAGCGCTCCTTGGTTGGGGCCCGCGACCGGACGCGCTGCCGGCCGCGCACTTCCGCGGTGGCCGCCAATCCGGGCACGAGGCCTTCAGGACTCCAGTGCTCTACCTCCCTGCTGCTGCATGTTCTTGTTAGGTAGGAATTGCAAAATCAATCGGTTGAAGAGGTTTCTTAAACCAAACCCGATTATGATACCACAACTTCGCACCGCACCGGCGGGCCGCGGTGCCGGGACGACCCGCCGCGCGCGAACCCGCCGGCGACGGGCACGGCGCCCCGGGCGGACCGCTGCGGCCGGGCCTAGCGGCCCCAGCGCAAGGCGAGCGGCGCGGCCTCGCGCGCCAGTTCCAGCAGGCCGGCGCGCGTTGCCGGGTGGAGGGCGTCCAGCGGGTGGCGCACGGCGTCGCTGGCGATGACGCCGCCCTCCTTCATCACGGCCTTCGTCGCGCGCAGGCCGCACTGGCGGTTCTCGTAGTTGATGAGCGGCAGGATGCGGGCGTAGGCGGCGGCCGCCTCGGCGCGGCGGCCGGACCGGTGGTGGTCCACGACCGGCCGGATGAGGTCCGGCAGCAGGGCGCTCGGCATGGTGCCGGTGGCCCCGGCGTCGAGGTCGGCCATCAGCGTGATCGACTCCTCGCCGTCGAACGGGCCGTCGACCAGCCCGGCGCCCGCCTCGACCAGGCCGCGCAGCTTGGCCGCGGTCCCCGGCACCTCGATCTTGAAGTGGCGGACGGCGGGCACCTCGCGCGCGAGCCGCAGCAGGAACGGGACCGACAGCGCGACCCCCGACAGCGGGGCGTCCTGCACCATCAGCGGCAGGCCGGACGCCTCGGCCACGTGCGCGTAGTGCGCGACGATCCCGGCCTCGTCGGCGCGCAGCGACGCGCCGTGGTACGGCGGCATCAGCATCAGCATCGCCGCCCCGGCGGCGGCCGCCGCGCGCCCGCGCTCGCCGGCGATCCGCGTCGAGAAGTGGCTGCAGGTCACGATCACGGGCACGCGGCCGGCGACGTGCGCAAGGCAGAGGTCGAGCAGCGCGCTGCGTTCGGCGTCGGTCAGCAGGAACTGCTCGGAGTAGTTGGCGAGGATGCAGATCCCGTCCACCCCCTGGTCGACCATGCAGTCGAGCACGCGGCGCATCCCCGGCAGGTCGAGGTCGCCTCGGTCGTCGAACGGCGTGGGGGCGATCGGGTGGACCCCGGCCAGGGGCACGGCAGGCTTGGCAGGCATGGCGCGGCGTCCTCCTCCACAAGGGGTCTGACCCTTAACATGCACTGGAGTGCATGTTATGGGTCAGACCCCTTGCGGGCGAATCAGTTGGACCAGCGCTCGGCGGACGGCGACAGCGCGGGGCGCGCGCCGGCGACAGGCGCCGGCGCGTCGGCCGGCGCGCTGCCGTCGAGGCGCCGCAGGTCGCCGGTGATCTCGCCGCCCTCGGCGACGACCAGCTTGCCGTAGCGGATCGTTCCCGCGACGCGGCCGGTGCCGTGGACGACGAGCCGCGTGCGCGCCGTCAGCTCGCCCTCGAATTCGCCGTGGATCTCGGCGACGTCGATGTCCGCGGTGCCGTGCAGCGTCCCCGGCCTCGCGATCTCCAGCGCCTTGCTGTGCACGGTCGCCTCGACGTGGCCCTCGATCACCAGCGCGTCGCAGTCGCTGACTTCCACGCCCTTCAGCTTGATGTTGACGCCGACGAACAGCCGGCTCTCCGCCGGCTCGGCCGCGGCCGCCTTGGCGACGGGGGCGGACGGCCGGCTGCGGCGCCGGCGCCGCCGGCGGATTCGCGCGCGGGCGGGCTCGGCCGGGCGCGCCGTTGGCGCGGGTGCGGCGGCCGGCGGTTCGTAGATCGCGGGCTTCAGCACGGACTTTGCGGCCTCGGTCGGCTCCCCGCTGCGGTCGCGCCGATTGAAGTTCAGCATGTCGCCTCCTTCGCGCTGAGCGCGCCTCATGACGACGTCATTATTGGGCGCACGCGCGGCTCGCGCAATAGGCGCCGTCCTACAAGCTTCGCCGCAGCCGACTTGATCCGGCGGCGCAGCGCCCCGATGTCCGGAAGAGGCCGCGCACGTAGCGCGCGCGAGGAACCGCCCCATGCAAATCGCCTGTCCCCATTGCCTTGCCAGGAACCGCGTGCCCGACGAGCGCGTGGCCGACGATCCGCGCTGCGGCCAGTGTCACCGTCCGCTGCTGCCGGCCGAGCCGGTCGCGCTGCGCGGCGAGGACCTGCCGGCGTTCGCGGCCGCGACCGGCGTGCCCGTCGTCGCCGACTTCTGGGCCGAGTGGTGCGGTCCCTGCAAGGCGATGGCGCCGGCGTTCGCCGAGGCGGCGCGCGCGCGGCCGCTCGTGCAGTTCGTCAAGGTCGACACGGAGGCGTCGGCACAGGCGGCCGCGCAGTACGGCATCCGCAGCATCCCGACGCTGGTGCTGTTCGGCGGCGGCCGCGAGCAGGCCCGCGTTTCGGGGGCGCTGCCCGCGGGCGAGATCGCCGGCTGGATCGACCGGAACGCCGCCTGACCGGCGGCGGGGTCGTGACGCGCGCCGGCGGCGCCTCGCGCGGCCGCGGCGGCGCCCGGGCGGGCGTCAGTTGTCCTGCGTGACGAACCCGCCGGCCGCGGCGGCAGGTCCCAGCAGGTAGACGGTGTTCGTCTGCGCCGACGTGAGCGTGACGTTGGTCAGCTCCAGCACCACGGCGCCCGTCACCGCGTCGGTGAACGTGATCGTCACCGGCGCCGCGGCCACCTGCACGTACGCCGACGCTGTCGGGTAGGCGACGTTGGTCGCCACCGCAGTGCCGTTGAGCGCGACGTTGACCGGGTTCGCATCCCACGCGGTGTTGACGAAGCGCAGGCGCACGTTGCCGCCGAACGGCGGCAGGTTCGAGTCCGGCAGCACGAACGCCTGCTGCGCGCCCGGCGGGCCGGTGACGAACACCGACGCGTCCGTGCCCGCGGCGAGCGTGGTCGGCACCGACGCGATGACCGCCCCGGGCGTCGCGCTCGCCTCGAAGTCGATCTGCGTCGGACCCTGCGCCACCTGGCTGTACGGCGCGGCGTTCGCGTACGGCAGGTTGGCGACGACCTGGAACGTCGTGCCCATCGACTGGTTGACGGCGCCGATCACCGGCGCGGCGTTCACCGCCTTGGTGCGCGCGAACACCGAGTCGAGCTGCGTGCTGCCGCCACGGCTCTCGAGCACGACGGCGTTGACCAGCACGCCGCTGCCCTTCGAGTACGCGATCATCGTCAGCGCGATGTTCGGCGTCAGCGCGGTGCCGCCGGAGTCGTAGATGACCGTCTTGGTCCCCTGCTGCGTGATGCGAACCTGGTAGGTGCCGGGGGCGAACGCGAGGTTCAGCGACACGCCGTTGTAGCTGACGAACGTGTAGTTCGGGTTCAGCTGCGAGATGTCGACGCCGGGCGCGGTCACGTACACGTCGAACGACGCGTTGTTGATCGCCGCGTTGAACATCGCGAGCTGGATGTTGCCGTTGGTCGGCGCGTTCGCCACCTCGGCGAGCATCGTCGCCGACGTGTTGGACAGCGTGCCGAACACGACGATCGTGTACGGCTGCTCGCCGGCCAGCGGGACGCTGAAGCTGATCAGCGGCGTCGTGCTGCCGGCTAGGCTGACCGAGACGTTCGTCGTCTTGTTGTCGTACGACTGGTAGCCGGTCAGCGACTGGAACGCCACGCCCGAGAACGCGGGGCTGCCGTCGATCTGCACGTCGATCGCCGGCGCCTCGGGCAGCAGGTTGATCACGCGCACGCTCGCCGGATGCGGCGGGAAGTAGTTGATCGTCCGGACCTTGCAGCCGCCGGCGACGACCAGGAGCGCGAGCGGGACGAGGATGAGCAGGCGGCGGCGGAGGGACATCGGCGGTTCCGTGGAAGTTTCGCGCATTATGCCAGAGGGGCGGTGCCCGACCCGGGAGCGCGCCTTGCCGCGCTCACCGAATGCGGGCACCATCGGCGCGGTCCCGGCCCGAGCAGGCACCGGAGGTGCGACGATGGCTCGCAGTCCCTTGATGCGGTTGCTGCAGCGGGTCGCGCGCGACGCGGCCACGCGCGCGCACGACCCTGCCGCACCCGCGCGGCGCGCGTTCCTGCGCCATGCCGGCGCGCTCGCGCTGGCCGGCGCGGCGCCGGCGTGGGCGCCGGTCGCCGCGGGTGCACGGCACGGCCGCGTGATCGTCGTCGGCGCGGGCCTCGCCGGCCTCGCGGCGGCGTACGAGCTCGCGCGGGCCGGCGTGCGCGCGACGGTGATCGAAGGCGCCCCGCGCGTGGGCGGCCGCTGCTGGACCGAGCGCGGCGCGTTCGCCGACGGGCAGATCGCCGAGCGCGGCGGCGAGCTCATCGACACGCCGCACGAGGCGATCCGCACGCTGGCCGCCGGCTTCGGGCTCGCGCTCGACGACCTCACCGCCACCGAGCCTCCGGGCAGCCAGCCGCTCGCGTTCTTCGACGGGGCGCCGTACGCGCTGCCCGACATCGACCGCGACTTCCGCGCGATGCGCGAGCGCATGCTCGCGGACGCGCAGGTGCTGGGCGACGAGCTGCCGACGTACCGCAACCACACGCCGGCGCAGCGCACGCTCGACCGGATGTCGGCGCGGCAGTGGATCGACACGCGCGTGGCCGGCGGCACGCGGTCGCGCTTCGGGCAGCTGCTCGTCAACGCCTACGGCGAGGAGCTGGGTGGCGACCCGGACGAGATCAGCGCGATCACCGTCGTGAGCCTGCTCGCCGGCTCGCCGGCCGACCGTTTCTCGCCGTACGAGGAGTCCGACCAGCGCTTTCACATCCGCGGCGGCAACGACCTGCTGGTCGCGAAGCTCGCCGCGACGGTGAGCGGGCAGGTCGAGACCGGCGGCCGCCTCGTCGCGCTGGCGCGCCTGCCCGACGGCCGCGTCCGCGTGTCCGTCATGCGCGACAGCGCGGTCCGCGACGAGGTCGCCGACCGCGTGATCGTCGCGATCCCGTTCACGCTGCTGCGGGCCGTCGACCTGAAGGAGGCCGGGTTCGACGCGCGCAAGCGCCGCGCGATCGACGAGCTCGGCATGGGCAGCAACACCAAGCTGCAGCTGCAGTTCGACCGGCGCTTCTGGCTTCCCGCCAACGGCAGCGGCGAGTTCCGCCTCGCCGGCGCGTTCCAGACGACGTGGGACGTCACGCGCGCGCAGTCCGGCGCCGCGGGCGTGCTCAACTGCTACTCGGGCGGCAGCGCCGCCGTCGCGGCAGGTCTCGGCGACATCGACGCGCGCGCACGCGACGCCCTCGCCGACCTCGCGCGCGCCGCGCCCGGTGCGCCGCAGGCGTGGAACGGCCGGGTGATCCGCAACGCGTGGGACCGCTATCCGTGGTCGCTCGGCTCGTACGCGCTGCTCAAGCCCGGCCAGTACACGGCGTTCCGCGGCGTGGAAGCGGAGCCCGCCGGCCACGTGTACTTCGCCGGCGAGCACACGTCGGCCGACTGGCAGGGCTACCTCAACGGGGCGGTCGAGTCGGGCCAGCGCGCGGCCGGCGAAGTGCTGGCGTCGCTCGGCGCGCGACGCGTGAAGGCCGCGCGGGCCGGTCAGCCGGCAGGATTGGGGTAGCGCTCCTGGATCGCCGCGATCTCGGCGAGCGTCTCGTCGTCGAGCACGTGCTGCGCGGCGGCAATGTCCTCGGCGAGTTGCGCCAGCGTGGTCGCGCCGACGAGCGCGGCGCCGACGAACCAGCGGCTGCCGACCCAGCCCAGCGCCAGCTGCGGCAGCGTGAGCCCGCGCCGCCGCGCGAGCTCCGCGAACCGGGCGACGGCCTCCTGCACCAGCGGCTTGCGGTAGCGCACGCCGGCGTTCGCGAACAGCGTGTGGCGCGCGCCCGCGGGCCGGGCGCCGTCCAGGTACTTGCCGGTCAGCATCCCGGCCGCGAGCGGGCTGTAGGCGACGAGCGACATGCCCTCACGGTGCAGCGCCTCGGCCATGTCGGTGTCGGCGCGGCGCGACACGAGGCTGTAGCTCTCCTGCACGGTCACCGGCCCCGGTACGCCGGCCGCGCGCGCCGCCTCGCGGAACGCGCACAAGCCCCAGGTGGTCTCGTTGGACAGCCCGTAGTGGCGGATCCTGCCCGCCGCGATCAGCGCGGCCATGCCCTCGACCTGCTCGCGGATCGCCGGCCCCGGCTTCTCGTCGCCCGGCACGAATTCCAGCGTCCCGAACATCGGCACGCTGCGCTGCGGCCAGTGGATCTGGAAGAGGTCGAGGTAGTCGGTCGCAAGGCGTGAGAGCGAAAGCTCGCACGCCTCCGCGATGTTGGCCGCCGTGAGATCGGTGCGGCCGCCGCGGATCCAGTCGCGCCGGCCGGGACCCGCGACCTTGCTCGCGATCACGAGGCGCTCGCGCGGCTGGCGCGCGAGCCAGCGGCCGAGCATCGCCTCGGACCGGCCCTGCGTGGCCGCGGCCGGCGGGATCGGGTACATCTCGGCGGTGTCGATGAAGTTGACGCCCTGCGCGACCGCGTAGTCGAGCTGCGCGTGCGCCTCGGCTTCGGTGTTCTGCTCGCCCCACGTCATCGTGCCGAGGCCGACCTGCGAGACCGAAAGCTGCGTGCCGGGGAGCGTCCTGTACTTCATCGGTGAGTCCGGTGGGCGTTCGCGACGGCGAACGGGCGCGGCCGCGCGCGCCGCGCGGCCGACCGCAGCCACGCAGTCTAATACAGCGAGTCTTCCTGCTGCTCGAGCGCGACGCGCAGCGCCTCGAGGTCGTCGTCCAGCGCGTCGCGCGCGGACACCATGCCGAGCGGCCGCTCGAACTCGACGACCGGCAGGTGGCGGAAGCGGCCCTTGTGCATCACGCGCAGCGCGTGCAGGAACGGCTCGTCCGGGTGGATCGTCTGCGGCTGCGCCGTCATCACGTCGGCCACGCGCGTGTGCGCCGGGTCGAGCCCCGCCGCCAGCACGCGGAACAGCGCGTCGCGCTCGGTGAAGATGCCGGCGAGCCGCGTGCCGTCGACGACGAGCAGCGCGCCGACGTTGTGCAGCTTCATCGAGCGCGCGGCCTCCAGCACCGAGGCGGACTTGGGGGCGGTGACCGGCGGCTGTTTGGCGACGATCGTGCGCAGCGAGCGGATGGGCATGGCGGCTCCGGGAACCCGCGCGGCGCGCGCGCGGTGCGCCTATTGGGCACCGTGGCGCCGAGGTCCGTCAAGCCCGGCGCGCGGGACGCCGCGGGCGCGCAGTGAAGCCCGCGGCGCGAATCGGTACCGTCGTCGTGCCCCGCCCGCGGCCGCGACGCGCGTCCTGCGTCCGCCTCGCGGCCGCCGCCCGCCGGAGGAACCCGCCATGCCGTCCCGCCATCGCCTGCTGCCGGCCGCCGCCGCCGGCCTACTCCTCGCCGTCGCCCCGCACGCGCATGCCGCAAAGGTCACCGCGTGCGCGAAGGTCGGCCTGTGCTACTGCGCCAACGACGATCACCAGGCGGCGGTCGACGCGAAGGTCGACAAGTTCCGGCAGGTGATCGCCGCGGAGCGCAAGGCCGGCAAGGCGGTCGTCTACCTGTCGGTGCCGTTGTCGGCCGCCGGCGGCGGCAACTTCGCGGTCAACCGCGAGGTCGCGGCCGCCACCAAACGGGCGATCGAGAAGCGCTACGGCGCCGACTACGTCTACGTGCTCGATCCCACGACGCCGGACGCCGACCTGCCGCGCGGTGCCGGCGGCGCCGAGTACATGGTGCTGTGGACGGCCGTGCTCGAGGGACCGGACGGCATGGGCGACTTCGACGCCGCGTACTTCGCGGGCCCGGCCGACTTCGCGCGCTACTTCGGCTTCGACGGCACCAACGACATGGGCAAGCTCGACGCATACTTCGACAAGCGGTCCGCGACCGATCCGGACTTCGCCAAGGCCGTGCAGGCCGGCCTCACCAGGCAGGCGTTCCGACGCTACTACGCGTTGCGCGCGTCGTCCACGGTGAGCCGCGGCGCGCATGACGAGTGGAACGTGATCCGGCTCGTCAACGACCGCCGCCGCGCCGACGCGAAATTCGGCACGCCTGGGCAGATTCCCGTGGTGTTCGACGGCCAGGGCGTCGCGCCGCCCCACCACGAGACGACGATCTCGGACGGCTACGTCGGCCGCTGCGCGCCCTGAAATTGACCGGCCGCCGCGTTGCGCGTACCGTCGCCCGACGAAGCGGCCACGCCCGCCGTCCCGGAGGAACTCGATGAACATCGCCGCACCCTGGCGCCGCGCCGTTCGCGCGCTCGCCGCCGTCGCCGCCGTCTGCCTCGCGCCACCCGCGTTCGCACAGGCCCTCAACGTCTATTCGATCTGGCCGGAGAACTGGGCCCGCCCGATGTTCGAGGAGTTCGAGAAGGCGACCGGCACCAAGGTCAACTTCGTGCGCTTTTCGTCGGGCGAGGCGCTCGCGCGGGTGATCGCCGAGAAGAACAACCCGCGCGTCGACGTCCTGTTCGGCGGCCCGGTCGAAACGTTCGCCGCCGGCATCAACGAGGGCGTGTTCGAGCCGTACAAGTCGCCGTCGTTCGCGAAGCTGCCGGTGCGCCTGAAGCAGGCCGACGGCCTGTGGACGGCGATCGCCGACGACCCGCTGGTCTTCATGACCAACGAGAAGTTCCTGAAGGAGCACAACCTGAAGCCGCCGGCGTCGTGGGACGACCTTGCCGCCCCCGCCTACAGGAACATGCTGCAGATGGCCGACGCACGCACGTCGGGCACGGCGGTCACGCGCATCTTCTCGATCCTCGAGGTCAACGGCCGCGACGAGGGCAAGGCGTTCGCGTACATGAAGAAGCTGCGCCCGAACGTCCAGCTGTACACGAAGAGCGGCGGCGGCGGCACGCTGCCGGTCGGCCTGGGCCAGGCGGGCGGCGGCATCTTCTTCATCGTCGACGCGCTCGACACCAAGGCCAAGGGCTACGACGTCGCGATCAGCTTCCCGAAGGAAGGCATCGGCACCGCGGCGGAAGGGATCGCGCTCATCAAGGGCGCAAAGAACCCGGAACTGGGCAGGAAGCTCATCGACTGGGCGACGTCGCCGGCAATGCAGAACCAGTTCGCCAAGTACAAGATCAACTTCGTGCCGGCGCACCCGGACGTCGCCGTCGAGCCGTCGCTCGCCGCGGTGCTGAAGGGCGCCAACATCTTCCCGATCGACGCCGCCTACGCGGGCGCGAACCGCAAGCGGATCGTCGATCGCTGGATCGCGGAAGTGCTGAACGAGTAGTGCGCCGCACCCCAACCCCGGCCCTCTCCCGCAAGCGGGAGAGGGGGTCGAGGCACGGCGGTCGTGCCAATTCGTCGCGGGCTCCCGCCGTGCGCTCGCGCACCCCTGTGCGCGAGGGGGTCGGGGTGAGGGAAGCCTGCGCGTGACCGCCTGCCGATGAACTCGACCGCACTGCGCCGCGATCCGGCGGTCACCGTCGCGGTCGTCGCGCTGTGGGCGTTGCTCGCCCTCTTCGTCGTCTATCCGCTCGGCACGCTGCTCGCGCGCGTCTTCACGGACAACGGCGCGTTCACGACCGCCGGGCTCGCGGCGATCCTGACCGACCGCCACCAGATCCGCGCGTTCTGGAACAGCCTGCTGCTCGCGCTGATCGTCGGGATCGGCGGGACGCTGATCGGGTTCCTGTTCGCGTTCACCGCGGCGCGCGGCGCGCTGCCGCGCTGGCTGCTGCCGGTCGTCGATGCGGCGGTGCTGCTGCCGCTGGTGTCGCCGCCGTTCACGACGGCGATCGCGATGATCTTCTCGTTCGGCCCGCGCGGGCTCGTCACCTACGAGCTCCTGGGCCTGAAGGGCGTCACCGTCTACGGGCTCGCCAGCACGGCGTTCTCCGAGATCCTCACGTATTTCCCGATCGCGTACCTGACGCTGCGGCCGCTGCTCGCCGGCATCGACTCCAACATCGAGGGGATGGCGCAGTCGCTCGGCGCGTCGCGCTGGCGGGTGTTCCGCACGGTGACGCTGCCGCTGACGGTGCCCGGCCTCGCCAACGCGTTCCTGCTGCTGTTCGCGGCATCGCTTGCCGACTTCGCCACGCCGCTGATCCTCGCCGGCAATCAGTTCCCGGTGCTGCCGACGCAGGCGTACCTGCAGATCACCGGCATGTTCGATCTGCGCGGCGGCGCCGCGCTGTCGTTCGTGCTGCTGTTCCCGGCGCTCGCCGTCTTCCTGCTGCAGCGCTACTGGGTCAGCCGCCGCTACTACGTGACCGTGACCGGCAAGGGCGCGGGCCAGGCGCCGTTCGACAGCGCGGCGCCGGCGGTGCGCGCGCTGCTGCTCGCGTGCTGCGCGTTCGTCGCGCTGGTCATCGTCTGGTTCTACGCGCTGCTCCTGTACGCGTCGCTGGTGAAGGCGCTGGGTGCCAACCACGCATTCACGCTCGCGCACTACAAGGTGATCTTCACCGAGGGCACGAAGGCGATCCGCGACACGCTGATCATCGCGGGCTGGGCGATGCCGCTGGGCGGCCTCTACGGCATCCTGCTGGGCTACCTCGTCACCCGCAAGTCGTTCTTCGGCCGCCGCACGATGGAGGCGACGTCGATGGTCAACTACGCGCTGCCGGGGACGATCGTCGGCATCGCCTACCTGATCGCGTTCAACGACCCGCCGCTCGAGCTCACCGGCACCGCGCTGCTGATCGTCGCCTGCTACGTGTTCCGCTACGGCCCGACCGGCATCCGCGCCACCGTCGCGCTGCTGCAGCAGATCGACAAGAGCCTCGAGGAAGCGTCCCAGGGCCTCGGCGCCGGCAGCGGCACCACGTTCCGCCGGATCACGCTGCCGCTGATCCTGCCGGCGTTCTTCGCGGGGCTGGGCGTCGTGTTCATCCGCTCGATGACCGCGATCTCGGCCACGATCTTCCTGGTGTCGATCAGCTGGACGCTCGTCACGGTGAAGATCCTCGAGAACATGACCGAGCTGGCGCTGGGGCCGGCGGCGGCGTTCTCGGTGCTGGTCGTGGTCATCGTGTTCGTCGTCATCGCGCTGATCGGACGCGCGCTGCGCTGGTTCCGCGCGCCCGGGGCGACGCAGGTCACGAGCATGCTGGGAGGCTAGGCGCGCATGACTGCAGAAACGATCGGCGTGCACGTCGACGGCGTGTCGAGGCGGTTCACGCACCGCGTGAAGGGCGAGGTGTACGCGGCGCGCGACGTCCGGCTCGACGTCGCGCCCGGCGAGTTCGTCACGCTGCTGGGCCCGTCCGGCTGCGGCAAGACGACGACGCTGCGGATGATCGCGGGCTTCGAGCGACCGGACGCCGGCCGGATCCTGTTCGGCGGGCAGGACGTCACGGCCACGCCCGCCAACCACCGCAGCATCGGGTTCGTGTTCCAGAACTACGCGCTGTTCCCGCACCTGTCGGTGCGCGAGAACGTCGCGTACGGACTCGCGGTGCGCGGCCTGCCTGCCGCGGAGATCGCACGCAGCGTGACCGACGTGCTCGCGCTGGTCGGCCTCGCCGGCTACGAGCAGCAGTTCCCCGCGCAGCTGTCCGGCGGCGAGCAGCAGCGCGTCGCACTCGCGCGCGCCATCGTCATCCGCCCGCGCGTGCTGCTGTTCGACGAGCCGCTGTCCAACCTCGACGCCAAGCTGCGCGTGCAGATGCGCACGGAGATCCGCGACCTGCAGCGGCGCCTCGCGATCACGACCGTCTACGTCACGCACGACCAGGAGGAGGCGATGGCGGTGTCCGACCGCATCGCCGTGATGAACCAGGGCAGCGTCGTGCAGGACGGCACGGCGGAGGACCTCTACCACCGGCCGGCCGACGAGTTCGTCGCGACGTTCGTCGGCCGCGTCAACCTCGTGCCGGGCCGGGTCGTCGACGTCGCGCCGGACGGCGTCGCGGTCGCGGCGCTCGGCGCGACGCTCCGCGTGCGCAACGCCCCCGCGGGCCTCGCGCGGGGCGCCGCGGTCAAGCTCGTGCTGCGCCCCGAGGCGGTCGGCATCGTCGAGCCGGCCGGCGCCGCGCTGACGGCCGTCGTCGCGGCGCGCACGTTCCTCGGCGAGAAGGTCGAGTACGTGCTGCAGTGCGCCGGCGTCGCACTGCAGGCGGTCCGCTACGGCGACGGGCCGGCGGCCGCCCGCGCGGCGGGCGCGACCGTGGGGCTGGCGCTCGCAGAGGACGCGCTCGCCGTGCTGCCGGGGGAGCGGCCGTGAGCTCGGGGAGGCGCAGCGCGCGGGCAGGCTGGCGCGCGGGTGCGCGCTGGCTGCGGCGCTGGGGGTGGCCGCGGGGCTCGCGGCCGCGGCGGACCCGCCGCGGGGCTACGCAACGGCTCCGATGAACACCGCGCCCGGCATCGCCCTGGCCTGGGGTGTGCTGCGCGCGCGCAGAGCGCGACGGCCGTCGTGCTGCGCATCGTCGTCGACCCCCAGCGCTACCCCTGGCTGGCGCTCGCCGGAGTCGATCCGTTCACGAAGGCCGAGCAGCCGGTGCTGCGCGCCACCGAGGCCGCCGGCGCGTTCGACGTGCGCATCCCGCGCGCGTTCGCCCGCGCCGGAGCTCAAGCTGTTCGCGACGGCCGCGGCGCGACGGCGCTGGCGCTCGTCGTGTTCTACCACGGCGTCCCCGACGACGCCCGAGGACGCGGAGGCCGCCAGGCTCGACGCGCACCTCGCCGCGCGTCTGGCGGCTCTCGGTGCCGCCGGAGGCAAGTTGCCGTGAACCGCGCCGAGCTCGCCCGCCTCCTCGACCACTCGGTGCTGAAGCCCGAGTCGACGCTCGCCGACATCGACGCCGGGGCCGCCGTCGTGCGCGAGCCGGTGGCGGAGTCGGATCTACCGTGCAGCCGTGCTGGGTCGCGCGCGCCGCCGCGCTGCTCTCGCCGGCAGCGGCGCACCGCGTGCGTCGGCGTCGTCGGCTTCCCGCGGCTGCGACCTGCGGACGTGAAGGCGCGTGCCGTGGAGCGCGCTTGCCGACGGCGCGCGCGAGGTCGGCGGTGATGAACTTCGGCGCGCTCAAGTCCGGCGACGCGGACGCGGCCCGTGCGGCGCCAACGTCGCGGCGGTGGTCCGCGCCGCCGCCGGCGTCCCGGTCAAGGTGATCCTCGAGGCAGCGGCGCTGACGTGCCGAGCGCCTCGCGCCGGATCGCCGTCGACGCCGGCGCGGCGTTCGTCAAGACGTCGACGGGCTTCATCCGGCAGCGGAGCTGGGCGATGTCGCGCTGCTGCGCGCCGCGTCGGGCCGGCCATCGGCGTCAAGGCATCAGGCGGCATCCGCACGCTCGCCGACGCGCAGGCGATGATCGCGGCAGGGGCGAACCGCATCGGGACGTCGGCGGCTGGCGATTCTCGCCACGCTTCCCGAGGCGCGCGCCCCTTGCCGGGCTTCGCTCGGCTTTCGGGCGGCAGGCGGCGTCACAGCCGCAGCGGCGCTCCGGCGGGAAGCGTCGCCCGCAGTCGCCGCACGGTCGGCACGAGGTCGAGTCCCGTCTCCGTGCGCAGCCGCCGCGCCCGGCGGACGAGCTCGACGCCGTCGACCTCCACGGCGTCGCCGGCGGCGGCGACGAGCACGACGTTGCCGCTGGCGCACGCCGGCAGCGCCAGCGCGCGGCCGCCGAAGGCCGCGCGCATGCGCTCGAGGCTGCCGCGGATGCCGTGGTTGCGCGTGAGCAGGTTCGCCGCGAGCAGCCCGCGCGGCGACAGCCGCGCCAGCGCGTTGCAGTAGAACGGCAGCGTGTCGAGCACGCCGGTGCGGCCGCGGGCGTCGTAGCCGTCGACGAGGACGAGGTCGAACGTGCGCTCGGCGAACGCGACGTAGTCGGCGCCGTCGGCGACGTCGATGGCGAAGCGCGCGCCCTCCTCCGGCAGCCGGAAGAACTGCCGCGCCGCCGCGATCACCCGCGGCTCGATCTCGACGACGGTC
This sequence comes from Casimicrobiaceae bacterium, assembly GCA_044223185.1. Taxonomy (GTDB): domain Bacteria; phylum Pseudomonadota; class Gammaproteobacteria; order Burkholderiales; family Casimicrobiaceae; genus VBCG01. The sequence goes on from JBGAMF010000032.1 coordinate 34,362, forward strand.
TGCGCGGCGTGCGGCCGGTAGCGCCACAGGAAGCGCGTCAGCGACGCCGCCCCCAGCCCGATCAGCAGCACGGTGCGCGGCCACGCGCCCGGCCGCAGCAGCAGCGGGAACATCATGTCGCGCGTGTACTCGAGCTCGAGCGCGTTCGGCCGCGCGAGGCGCATCGCGCCCTGGATCCAGCGCGAGCCGAAGTGCAGGTAGCGGACGCCGTCCTCCTCGCTGACGTCGATCGCGTGCGCCATCGCGCCGGCGCCCCGCGGCTTTCAGCGCGCCGGCAGCGCGAACGCGACGACCGCGTCGCCGAAGCCGCCCAGCGCGCCGTGGCCGCCGGCGGCGATCACCACGAACTGCCGCCCGCCGGACTCGTAGGTCATCGGCGTGGCCATGCCGTACGCAGGCAGACTTGCCTCCCAGCGCTTGGCACCCGTCTTCACGTCGAACGCGCGGATCTTGGCGTCCATCGTCGCCGCGACGAACACGAGCCCGCCGGCCGTCACGATCGGCCCGCCGATGTTGGGCGAGCCCCAGCGCTCGAACGTGTAGAACGGCCCCTTCTTCACCTGCCCCAGCGGCACGCGCCAGCGGATCTCGCCGGTGGCGAGGTCGACCGCGGACAGCTCGCCCCACGGCGGCGGACTGCACGGCACGCCGAGCGGCGACATCAGCAGCTTGCGGCGCATGCCGAACGGCGTGCCGCGCTGCGGCGTGACCTGGTCGTCGGGGTGCGCGCGGCGCACCGCGTCGAACTGCGCGCGCGGCACGACCTGCGCCATCGCGACCAGGTTCATCGTGTTGGCGACGAGCAGGTTGTGCGCAGGGTCGTACGCGACGCTGCCCCAGTTGCTGCCGCCGCCGAACGACGGGAACACGATGCTGCCGCGCTCCGACGGCGGCGTGTACAGGCCGCGGTTGTCGTAGCCCGCCATCTCGCGCTCGCACGCCTTCCGGTCGAACCAGAGGAGGCCCCACGCGTCCTCCGGCCGGATCGCCTGGCGCGCGATCGGCGGCGGCTTCGTCGGAACCGGCTGGGTCGCCGCCGTCACCTCGCCCGGCACGTCGCTCGGCGGCGCCGGGTACTCGGCCACCGGAAACAGCGGTTCGCCGGTCGCGCGGTCGAGAACGAAGACGAAGCCCATCTTGGTCGCCTGCGCGACCGCCGCCGTCGCCTTGCCGTCCTTGCGGATGGTGACGAGCGCCGGCTGCGACGCGAGGTCGTAGTCCCACAGGTTGTGCCGGATCGTCTGGAAGTGCCAGACGCGCTCGCCGGTGCGCGCGTTCAGCGCCACCACCGCCGACGTGTACGGCATCTCGGCCGTGCGCTCGCCGCCGAAGTAGTCCGGGCTAGGCGAGGACGTCGGCAGGAACACGAGCCCGCGCGCGGGATCGACCGCGAGCGGCGCCCAGGTGTTGCCGGCGCCGGTCGCGGCGGCGAGCGCGGCGGGAATCGGGTCCCACGACCAGACGAGCGCGCCCGTGCGCGCGTCGAACGCGCGGACGAACCCGTGCGGCATGTTGGCCTGCACGTTGTCGCCGATCGACGTGCCGACGATCACGAGGTCCTCGAAGATCGCCGGCGGCGACGAGAAGTTCACCTGCCCCTCGCCCAGGTTCGGCAGCGCGTTCACGTCGACGGTGCCGCCGGAGCCGAAGTCCGCGCACGGCCGGCCGGTGGCGGCGTCGACCGCGACCAGGCGGCCGTCGATCACGCCCTCGAAGATGCGCTTCGCGCACGCGGCGCCGGGCGCGGCGCGGCCGTCGGCCCACGCGGCGACGCCGCGGCAGCGCAGCGCGCCGCCGTCGGTCTTGCGCGTGGCGTTGCTCTTGCGGATCTCGACCTTCGGGTCGTACGTCCAGCGCGCCTTGCCGCTGCGCGGGTCGAGCGCGACGATGCGGTTGAACGGCGTGCACAGGTACAGCGTGTCGTCGAACAGGATCGGCGTGGCCTGGAACGAAGTCGCGCTGACGTCGCCCTTGCCGTCGGACACGTCGCCGGTGCGGTACTCCCACGCGACGGCGAGCCGGTCGACGTTGCGCGCGTCGATCTCTCTGAGCGGCGAGTAGCGCGTGCCGCCGGCGTCGCCGCCGTAGCTCGGCCAGCCGCCGCCGGCGTCCTGCGCCTGCGCCGCGCCGGCGGCCGCGAGCGCGACGGCGAGCGCCAATCGTGCGATGTGCATGTCCGCTTCCCTGGTCGCTTCGGCCCGGGCGTCAGCCGGCGGGCGGCGGCGCCGGCGCCAAGGCCGGCCGCGGCGCGCCGCGCTTCGCGTCGGCGCACCGGAAAGTCTCGTTCCAGTACTCGCTGTCGGCCGGGAAGTACCGCCGCAGCCGGGCCTCGAAGGCGGGGCCGGCGCGGCCGGCCTCGCGCATGTGGACGAGCCCCATGCAGTTCGCCTCGAGTTCGTTGTCGGTCGGCACGCGCGCGTGCGCGCATTCGTGGAAGAACAGGAAGTCGCGCACCTCGGGCGGCAGCGGGCGGAAGCGCTCGACGTTCCAGGTGATCCGCCACCCGGTGCCGGTGCGCTCGGCCAGCGCGACGCGGTTCTGCGGCTTGAACGGATCGGTCGGCTGCGCGTCGATCTCCGTCACGACCGCGCCGGCCGCGATGCAGCGGGTGGCGGTCCCGTCGGCGAACGTGAACGCGGCCGCGGGCGCGGCGCAGAGGCCGAGCGCGAGCGCAGCCGCCGGAAGGAAGTGGACAATCATCGGGGAGTCGCACGCGCACGGCCCGGGCGCGCGCGCATTGGTTACCATCGTCGGGGCGTAACTTAACTTGGAGAGCACCGAAATGAAAGACTCGACGATCGCAATCCGCCGCGCGGCGGCGGCGGCCGGACTGGCGTGGCTCGCCGGCGGCTGCGTGCCGTCGGGCCTGCCCGAGACGGCGCTGCCGCAGGAGGTCACGTACCGCTGCCAGGACGACACGCTGCTGCGCGTCACGCGCGCGCCGGACGGCGGCGCGGCCACCGTCGCGTACAGCGGGCGCACCGCGCGCCTCGTGCGCATGGGCAGCCCGGCGCAGGAGAAATACGGCGACGGCCCGACGCAGCTCTACCTCAACGGCGACCGCGCGCTGCTGATCGCCGACAGCTTCGTCGCGGCAGGACCGTGCGTGTCGACGGTGCCGCTGCCGGTCGTGCAGCCGTGGCGGCCGCAGTGACGGCGTCTCGCGGGTAGCGCGGCTCCCCCTCACCCCGGCCCTCTCCCCGGCGGGGAGAGGGAGCCCCTCGCGCTGCCGTTGCGGGATTCCCGCCCTCTCCCCGCACGGGCCACGGCCGGGGCGAGGGGAGTCCGCACAACGCCAGCGTCTTCGGCCCGCGCGCAACAGCCGATCACCATTGACGTGGCGCCGGCCGCCGCCCTCTTCCCCCGCCGGCGGCCGTTATGCTAACGTCATAACACATGTTCGACTCCAGGGCACGCCGGATGAAACTACCCACGCTGGTCGCCGACCGGCTCTACTTCGGCCTCGATCCGTTGCGCCTGCGCTCGGCCACCGGCCGTGCGCTGGCGCGCGTCGTCGGCCTGCCGCCGGCGCGGGCGCGCGTCAGCGCCACGCACCTGCGGCACGACTTCGCCGTCGACACGACGCAGGGACAGGCGCTGATCGGCGAGTTCGTTGCCGAAGGCCTGCTCGAGCCGCCGAACGAGCGGCACGCCGGCTACGGCCTGACGCGCGAGTTCATCGCGCTGGCCGCCGCCCGCGTCGTCGAGCCGCTGCCGCGCGCGCGCGCGCGGCTGCTGCTCACCGAGGCGTGCAACGCCGCGCTGCACATCAACGTCGAGGGCGTCGCGAACCCGCTCGCGATCAGGAGCTTCGCCGTCTACGGCGACTACATGAGCCGGTCGCACCGGCTGGACGAGTTGAACCTCGGCGTCGTCGTCGAGCTGCGGTCGCCGTCCCGGCGCCGCAAGTTCGGCCGGATGCTGACGAAGGCGGAAGGCGCAGACGCCATCCGCGACGCCTTCCGCGCGCTGTCGTCGTTCGTCCGCGTGCGCCTGGTCACCGAAGAGCGCTCGCTGCCGCGTCCGTTCTCCCGGGTGTTCGACGCCGAGACGACCGGCCGCTGACGCGCGGTCCCCACCGAACGCCCCGGCGCCGTTCCCGGGCGCGTTCAGCGCGGCGGAATGCGCGCGCGCAAGGCGGCGACCGTGTCGTCGGCGAACAGCGCCGCGGGGACGGGAATCTCCGCGCCCGCGCGCAGGCGGAACAGCCAGAAGTTCGGCAGCCGGCGGATCTCGACGACCTCGCGCCACGCGACGTCGAGCCGCTCGTTGGCGGTTGCGAAGGCGAGCGAGTCCGCCGTGCACTCGACGTTCACGTTCCGGTGCGGCAGGTGGGCGATCCTGCGCACCGCGGCCCGCGGCATCCACCAGAGCGCGCCCAGCCAGCCGGCGACCAGCACGGCGAAGGCGGCCGGCCCGGCGGCCGCGAGCCACGCTAGCCAGCCCGGGGCGTCCTGCGCGAAGGAGAGCGCCGCGATCGCGCCGCTCGCACCGACGACGGCCAGGTGGCGCGGACGGAACCAGTCGCGGGCCAGCGCGAACAGGTGCTCGCGGACCGCGGCGGAGATCACGGCGTCGGTCATCGCGAAGCTGACGCGGAGCGCCTCGCCGGAGGTCGTCATGGCACTTCCCGGAGGGCTACGTCTCGCTGCGCGCGAGCTTCGCCTCTTCGCGCTGCGCCTCCGACAGCAGCGCGCCGCCGCCGCGGGGGAACCAGCGCAGCGCCGCCAGGAACACCAGCGCGAGCACGCCGACCGCGACGCCCAGCCCCGCGCGAATCCCCTGCACGAAGTCGCGGTCCGCCACCGCGACGATCGCGGCCGCGGTCGCCGGGTCGCGGTGGCCGACCGGCTGCCGTGGTCCGATCTCCGCGACGTGCGCGTGCGGGTTCGCGCTGCCGACGATCGCCGCCGCGACCGCGCGGCGCTCGACCGGGTCGGGCACGACCGCCGCGAGGTCGGGTGCGAGCGTCGCCGTCAGCCACGCGGCGAGCACCGAGCCCAGCACGGCGAAGCCGAGCGTCGAGCCGATCGCGCGTTGCGCGCTCATGATCCCCGACGCCATCCCGGCGCGCGCCGGCGGCACCGACGTCATCGCGAGCGTCGTGATGGGCGTCAGGCACAGCGCACCGCCGGTGCCGGCCAGCAGCAGCCCGACGAGGACGAACGCCGTGTGACCGCCCGCGCCCGCGATCAGCACGCAAAGGCCGGCGATCTGCACGACGAGCCCGGCGAGGATCGGCGGCCGCGCGCCGAAGCGCCCGACCATGCGGCCGACCAGCGGCGACACGACGGTGACCGACGCCGAGAACGGCAGCAGCATGAAACCGGTCGCCTGCGGCGTGTAGCCGCGCACGTTCTGCAGGTACTGCGTCACGAGCAGCAGCATCCCGTAGACCGCGAACAGCACGGCGCAGATCGTGACGATCGCGAGCGCGTACGTCGCGTCGCGGAACAGCGTGACGTCCATCATCGGGTCGGCCGACGCGCGCTCGGCGCGGACGAACAGCACGGCGAGGAGCACGGCGCCCGCGAGCAGCGCGAGGATAAGCGGCGACGTCCAGCCCGCCTGCGGCCCCGCGATCACCGCGTACGCGAAGGCGCCGATCGTCGCGGCGAACAGGAGCTGCCCGCTGCCGTCGAGCGTGCGCGGCCGCGGGTCGCGCGACTCGGCGACGTGCGCCATCGTCAGCCACACGACCAGCACGCCGAACGGCACGTTGACGAGGAAGATGCTGCGCCAGCCGACGTGCTCGACCAGCACGCCCCCGAGCGTCGGCCCGACGGCGGTGCCCACGCTCGCGATCGCCGTCCAGATGCCGATCGCGCGCGCCTTCTGCTTCGGGTCCGGGAACGCGGCGCTGACGAGCGCCAGCGACGTCACGTTGGCGGTCGCGGCCGCCACGCCCTGCACGCCACGCGCGACGTTCAGCACCTCGAGCGACGGCGCGAGCCCGCAGGCGACCGACGCCGTGGTGAACACGGCCACGCCGATCACGTACAGGAGCCGCCGCCCGTGCAGGTCCGCGAATGTGGCCGCCGACATGATCGCGACCGCCATGCCGAGGCTGTACGCGGCGACGACCCACTGCAGCCCCGCCTCGCCGACGCCGAACGCGCGCTGGATGTCGGGCAGCGCGACGTTTACGATCAGCGCGTCGAGGAAGATCATGAAGAGGCCAAGACCGGTGGCGACCAGGGTCAGGCGCTGCGTGCGGTCCATGGGCTGGCGTCCGTTCGGCGTCGGGGCTTGTATGATGCGTCGCGTGCGCCCTGCCCTGCTCGTTGCGGCTTCCCCGGTGCGCGGCGCGGCGTCCGCGGCGATCATACGGGATCGGCGCGCGCGGCGCGCGCGCACCGCCGTCGCCGGCCTTGCGTTCGTCGCCGCCACCGCGGCGCTCGCGCAGGGGA
>JBGAMF010000168.1:0-5414 GCA_044223185.1 Casimicrobiaceae bacterium
GGGCGCCGCCACCGCGGGACTCGCCGTGCTCGACGTCGTCGAGCCGCTCGCCGTGGCGGCGGGTCTCCTGCGCGAGGCGTCCCGTGCCGCCTACCTGCGCGGCTGCCTCGAGTTCGCGCGTGGCGACGCGCGCGCCTCCGAAGCGGCGCAGGAGCGCGCCCGCGTGCGGGCGCACGCAGTGGACGACGCCGAGTGCGAGGCGCAGGCGCTGTCCGGCCTCGCCGACGTCCTCTACGCCGACGGCCGCATGGTGTCGGCTTACGCGGCCTTCGAGCGCTGCGTCGCGTTGTGCGAGCGCGAGGGGTTCGCGCGCTTCGCGCTCAACAACCGGTGCATGCTGGCGATCGTCCACTCGTACCTCGCGCCCGCCGACGCGGCGCTGCCGGTGCTCGACGGCGTGCGCACCGCCGCGCGCGAGCTGCGGCAGCGCGCGGCCGAAGTGATGGCCGACGAGACGGAAGCCTGGGTCCGCGTCATGCAGGGCCGGTACCGCGAGGCGATCGCGCCGGCCGAGAGGAGCCTCGCGCACGCGCGCGCGATCGTGTCGCGCCGGTTCGTCCTGTTCAACCTGGGGCTGCTCGTGTACGCGTACTGGAACGTCGGCCGGCGCGGGGAGGCGCGCGAGTTTCTGCGCGAGGCGTTCGTGCTCGCCGACGACGTCGGCTCCCGTTTCGTCGGCCCGCTGCTGCACGGCGCGCGCGCGATGATGGTCGAGCGCGCCGCCGACCTCCCGGCGGTGCTCGCAGAGGGCGAGCGCTCGCTCGCGCCGGGCTGCCCCGCGCACTGCCACTTCTGGTTCCGGCGCTACGCGATCGACGCGGCGCTCGCGCACGGCGACTGGGCGTGCGCGCTGGCGCAGGCGGACGCGCTCGCGGACTTCGCGCGCGCCGAGGCGGTGCCGTGGGTCGACTTCACGACCGCGTACGCGCGGGCGCTGGCGGCGGCAGGGCAGGGGCGCGGCGACGCCGCGGCGCTCGCCGCGTGCCGCACGAGCGCGGTGGCGATGCGCCTCGACGGCGCGCTGCCGGCGCTCGACGCCGCGCTCGCGCGGCTCTAGGCGCCCGTACCGCGGCGCCAACGCGCCCCGTCTCGCCGTTGCGCGCTACCGGGGCGTTGGCAACAGCACGCGGAACGCGCCGCGGCCGTAGGTGGCGGCAGTCAGGATCGACGGCGGGGAGATCGTGAGGTCGGCGACCAGCGTGTTGGGCAGGCCCTCGCCGAAGCGCTGCCAGCGCAGGCCGGCCGTGTCGAGGGAGAGCGCGCCGTCGGCGGCGCGCGGCCACAGCTGCGTGACGTACACGCCGCGGTCGGTGCCGACGAAGAGCGCCGGGCCCGGAAACGCCCAGTCGACGGCGACCGTGTAGACCTGCAGGCCCGGCGGCAGGTCGGTGGTCAGCTCGACGAACGAGCCGCCCCCGTCGGCGCTCGCCCAGACGCGGCCCGCCGCGAACGCGCCCTGCACGGCGACGACGACGTTGTCGCGACGGGCGGGGTCGACGACGATGCGCGCGGGAAACGAGGCGGCGGGCAACGCCGGGCCGGCCGTGCGCTGCCACTGCGCGCGATCGTCCGTCACGTAGAGCGCCCCCTCCGACGTGCCGGCGTACACGCGCAGCGGGGCGGAGGGCGCGATCGCCAGCGCGGAGATGAACGACGTCGTGGCGTTCGGCTGCGCGGCGACCGTCACGAGTTCCGGGCTGATCGGGCGAAAGGGCTCGTCCGGCGTCCACGCGTAGACGCGCGTCGCGCCGAAGAGCAGCCCCTCCGCGACGGGCAGCGGATCGAACTCGAACGCCTTCCACGGGGCGGCATTGGTCTGCAGCGACCGCGCGTACGGAAAGTCGGCCGGCGTGAAGCCGTGGCCGCCGATCGGCAGCCAGCCGCTGCCCGCGTTGCGCTGGATCGCGGTGTCGTACGTCGCGAAGCCGCCGCCGACGGGCGTGAGGTTGTACTCGATCGCCGGATTGCGCGGGTTGAACAGCGGCTTGCCGAATTCCGCGCCGATCGGCATCGTCCGCCAGAACGTGCCCGTCGCGGCGGAAGCCTCGAGCGCGAAGATCTGGTCGAAGCCGATCGCGCGCAGGTTCTCCGGGTCGTCCGGGTGCACGGCGAGCGCGCTCAGCAGCGGATTGGCGAGGTCGCCCTGCTTGCGCGTGAAGTTCGTCGCCTGGCTGGGCGCCGCCGCGTCGCTGACCCGGTAGATGCCGCGATCGCCCCAGGCGGCGAACGCGATGCCGTCGACGCCGCCCGGGTCGCGATAGAACGCGAACCCGGCCGGGTCGTCGGTGGTCCAGAAGACCTTCCACACGCCGTCGCACGTCAGCCCCCCGTGGCCGTCCGGGCGCGCCCGGCCGCCGGTCGCGCTGTAGACGGCGTCGTGATTGGTGCCTTCGGCGTAGACGAGCTCGTAGTCGAACGGGTGGAACGCGAGCGGCTGGTGCCAGTAGCGGTTGTCGGGATTGCCGCTGGTCGGGCACAGGCGCTCCCATTGCGCGCCGCCGCTCGCGGTCGCGTAGAGCTTCTGCTCCGGAGCGCTCGCCGGCCGCAGTACGGCGGCCATCAGGTGCTGCGTGGCCTGCGGCGCGATCGCGAGTCCGATGTAGAGGACCGCGTCGAACGTGCCGGCCGGAAAGGCGGCGATCTGCGGCTGCCACGTGCCGCCGTAATCGGTGCTCTTCCACACGCCCTGCCGCGACGGCTCCCCGGCGTCGACGAGGCCGGCGTAGACGACGCCGGGATCGGCGGGGTCCGCGAGCACGTGCGACACGTTGCCGCGCATGTCGCCGGCCAGCTGCCAGCTCGCGCCGCCGTCCCACGACCGGTAGACCCCGCCGGGCGTGGTTGCGTCGGGGCGGAACACGCCGACGTAGACGACGTTGGCGTCGGCCGGGCTCACGGCAATGCCGCCGAACTTCACGCCGGCGAACTGCGCGCGCCCGAGCGCGGTCCAGCTGCGCCCGCCGTCGGTGGTGCGCAGCACGGCGCCGTCCGGGCCGTCGGCCGCGGCGTAGAGCGTCTGCGGGTCCGTCGGCGCCATCGCGAGGCCGTTGACGCCGACCGACAGGCTCGGCATGTCGTCCGTCAGCGGCACCCAGTGCGGGTTCTCGTCGAGCCAGTTCGTGGTCTTCCACACGCCGCCGCCGCCGGTGTCCGGCAGGCCGACGACCTCGATCCCCAGCGGATTGCCGCCGTTCGCCGCCGTGGGCCGCGCGCCGTCGGTGGCGACGTACATCACGTTGGCGTCGGCGGGATCGGGAATCGCGACGTTGACGCGGCCGGCCACGACGCCGGCGTTGGACTGGATCGACGTGGGTGCCGCCGGGCGCCACGCGAACTGCGCCGCCGACTCGCCGGCAAGCGCGAGCGCGGCCGCCAGCACGGCCGTGCACGCGCCCGCCGCGCGGCGTCGACGGCGCGCGGGCGCGCGGTAATGCGATGGCGATGGCCTCATTGCGGCGCTCCGGGACGGCGATCGTGTGGTGGCGCGCCAACGTGGCGCGACCGGCGCGCAGGATGGTAGCACCGGCGTCCGCGGTTTGCCCGCGCCAGCGGAACCGCATAGAATCGGCGCCGTCGCGGGTGTAGCTCAATGGCAGAGCAGAAGCTTCCCAAGCTTACGACGAGGGTTCGATTCCCTTCACCCGCTCCAGATCCGGCGGCCCGTGTGCGGGCCGTCGCCGTTTGCGCCGGCCGCGCCCGGTCCCCGGCGCGCCAGGCGCGCTATGCGCGCGGCGACTGCCCGCTCCTGATCATCGCGACCATCTGGTCGAGCGCGGCGCTCCAGCCGTCGTGAAAGCCCATCGCCTCGTGCTTGCCGCGGGCTTCCTCCGTCGCGTGCATGACGCGTGCCGTGTACTTCGTCGCGTTGCCGCGCGCCTCCAGCGACAGGATAGCCGTGAACGGAAACGTGTCGCACTCGGCACCCGACGTGTGGCGGGTCGGCCGGTAGCCGGGCTCGAACGCGTTCGTCCAGGCCAGGCGCTCGTGCGGGAGGACTTCGAGCCAGCAGCCGAGGTTCGGGTACTCCTGCCCCTCCGGCGAGCGCATCACCGTGCGGAAGATGCCGCCGGGGACCAGGTCGATCTCGCAGTCGACGGTCGTCCACGGCGCGGGCGTGAACCACACCCTGATCTGATCGGGCGTGGTCCATGCGGCCCAGACGCGCTCGACCGGCACGTCGACGACGCGCTCCAGCACGAGGTCGAGGCGGGGATCGGGCGGGGGCAGGTGCGAGCGCATCATGGCGTGTCCTCCGTCGTCGGGTCGAGGTCGTGGCGCGCCGGTTCGCGGCGGTGCCGCCGTGGCGCGCGCCGCGGACGCGGCGCGGGCGTCGTCAGTCGAACGCGCAGGACCCGGGCCCGCCCGGGTGGCCGCAGCTGCCGCAGGGACCGGCGGACGCGGGAGCGGCAGCGGCGGTCGCGGCGGTGGCGAAGACCGACAGCTTCTTCGCAAGGTCGGTCGACCGGCAATGCGGGCACTCGGGCGCCGCGCTTCCGCGCACGAGCGTCTCGAATTCGTGCCCGCACTGGCCGCACGTGTACTCGTAGATGGGCATGGGGCGTTCCTCGCGGCAGCGGTGACGGCCGCCCATTGTAAACTCGTGCCGGACACGTTCGGGACGGCGACATGAAACTGACCATCGACACCGGAACCGCCGCACGGCTGCGCGCGCTCGCCGCCGCGGCGCTGCTCGCGCCCGCACTCGCGTTTGCGCAGGCGGGCGGCGCACCCAAGGGCAACCCGGCGCTCTCCGCGCTCAGCATCGACGTGTGGCCCGAGTACGACCGCCCGGCGGCGCTCGTGATCCTCAAGGGTGCGCTGGCGGAGAGCGTGAAGCTCCCCGCCGCCGTCACGCTGCGCCTGCCGGCGACCTCCGGCGGCGCGGCCGCCGTGGCGTACTCGGCGACGGCGGACGGCAATCTGCTCAACCTGAAGCACGAGCAGGCGCGCGCCGGCGACTGGTTCACGCTGAAGTTCGAGGCGACCGAGCGCTTCTTCCACATCGAGTTCTACGAGCCGATCGCGACCACCGCCCCCGAGCGCAGCTTCCGCTACGTGTGGCCCGGCGACCTCGCCGTCGAGCGCGCGACCGTGGTCGTGCAGGAGCCGGTCGCGGCGAGCGCGCTCGCGGTCGAGCCCAATCTCGACCGCTCGTCGCTCGGGCCGGACGGCATGAAGTACCGCGTCGGCGAGCCGGGCGCGTTGCCGGCCGGCAAGGCGCTGCCGATCGTCGTGCGCTACACGAAGGCGGACGCGCGGCCGTCGAAGGAGATCCTCAACCCGGGCGCGAAGGCGGGCGCGTCGGCGGTGCCGGCGGCCGTGCCCGCCGCGGCACCGCGCCCCGCGCCTGCGTTCGCCGGGCTCCCGGACTGGGCGCTTCCCCACGGCGGCTTCGCGCTGCTCGGCATCGTCGG
>JBGAMF010000169.1:0-5330 GCA_044223185.1 Casimicrobiaceae bacterium
CCTTAACGTGCACTGGAGTGCACGTTAAGGGTCGGACCCCAGGCGGGCGTCCTCGGCGATCAGGTCGCTCGCCTTCTCGGCGATCATCACGACCGGTGCGTTGGTGTTGCCGGACACGAGCGTCGGCATGATCGAGCAGTCGACCACGCGCAGGCCCGGGACGCCGTGCACGCGCAGCCGGTCGTCGACGACGGCCAGCGGGTCGGCGCCCATCCTGCACGTGCCCGACGGGTGGAAGATCGTCGCGCCGTACGCGCGCGCGAACGCGAGCAGGTCGGCGTCGGACTCCACCGCCCTCCCCGGCCGCAGCTCCTCCACGATGTAGGGCGACAGCGCGCGCGTGGCCGCCAGCCGCCGCGCGTAGCGCAGCGCCGCCACGGCGCACGCGCGGTCCCCGGCCGTGGACAGGTAGTGCGGCTGCATCGACGGCGCGGCCAGCGGATCGCGCGCGGCGAGCCGCACCCGCCCGCGCGACGTGGGCCGCAGCTGGCACACGCTCATCGTGAAGCCCGGGAACGGGTGCGGCTTCGCCCCCGCCATGTCCGCCGACAGCGTGGCGAAGTGGAACTGGATGTCGGGCGTGGCGGCGTCGCGCATCACCCGCGTGAAGAGGCCGCCCTGGTTGATGCCGATCGCGAGCGGCCCGCGGCGCCGTACCAGCCACTTCAACCCGATCTGCAGCGACCGCCACCACGACGCCAGGTCGTCGTTGGTGGTGATCGGCTTAGTGCAGCGGTAGAGGAGCCGCAGCTGCAGGTGGTCCTGCAGGTTCTCGCCGACCCCCGGCAGGTCGCGCACGACCGGGATCCCGTGCTCGGCCACGTGCGCCCCGGGCCCGATGCCGGAGAGCAGCAGCAGCTGCGGGCTCTGCAGCGCCCCGGCGGCGAGGATCACCTCGCGCCGCGCGCGCACGCGGCGCGCCTGCCCGCCCTGCACGAACTCGACACCCGTCGCGCGCCCTTCGGCGAGCGTCACGCGCGTCGCGTGCGCGCCCGTCTCGACGGCGAGGTTCGCGCGGCCGCGCGCGGGCTTCAGATACGCGACCGCCGTGCTGCAGCGCCATCCCTTGTGCGTGAAGAGCTGGTAGTAGCCGACCCCCTCCTGCACGCCGCCGTTGAAGTCGTCGGTGCGCGGCACGCCGAGCTCGCCCGCGCCGGCGATGATGGCCTCCATCAGCTCGTGGCGCTCGCCGATGTCGGAGCACTTGAGCGGGCCGTCGGCGCCGTGCGCCGCGGAAGCGCCCCGCTGGTTGCCCTCGCTGCGGACGAAGTACGGCAGCACGTCGCGCCAGCCCCAGCCGCGGTTGCCGGCCGCGGCCCAGCGGTCGTAGTCCTCCGGCTGACCGCGCACGTAGATGAGGCCGTTGATCGACGAGCTGCCGCCCAGGCCCCGCCCGCGCGGCCAGTAGATGCGCCGGCCGTCCATCCCCGGGTCGGGGTCCGTGTGGAAGCCCCAGTTGTAGACCGGGTGGAACATCGTCTTGCCGTACCCGATCGGGATGTGGATCCACAGGTAGCGGTCCGGCGGCCCCGCCTCGAGCAGCAGCACGCTCGCGCGGCCGTCCGCCGACAGCCGGTTCGCGAGCACGCAGCCCGCGGTGCCCGCGCCGACGATCACGTAGTCGAAGTCGGCCGTGGCGTTCGGCGTCGGGGACGGCGGCATGCGGCGGTGTCGTATCGATTTCTGAAACGAGAATTTCCGGAATCGGCGAGAAAGTATTGCCAATCGCGGACGGACTGTCTACATTGGCCGGCGCGCGCCAACCGCGGAAGACGGTACCGCGCGCCACGCGCCGCTCGTGCGGCTCACACGGAGGACAGCACATGAACGTTCCACGGTTCGTCCGCGCGGCGCTCGCCGCCGGTGCACTCGCGCTTGCCTGCTCCGCTGCGACCGCCCAGACGGCGCAGCAGCCGGTCAGGATGCGCATCCAGACGGCGGTGCCGTCGGCGTCGATCTACTTCGAGCTCCTGAAGAAGTTCGGCGACCGCGTCGACAAGATGTCCGGCGGGCGCATCAAGATGGAGATGCTGCCGGACGGCGCGGTGGTCCCGGCGTTCGAGATCCTCGACGCGGTCGACAAGGGCATCGTCGACGGCGGGTACGCGTGGACGCACTACTGGTCGGGCAAGCACCCGGCCGCGGGCCTGTTCAGCAACCCGATGGCCGGCGCGGGCGTGGGCCTCGACCAGCTGTCGCACGTCGCCTGGCTGTTCGAGGGCGGCGGCTACGACCTGTACCGCAAGCTCTACAGCGACGTGCTCAAGGTCAACGTCGAGCCGCTGATGATCCAGCCGATGGGCCCGGATCCGCTCGGCTGGTTCAAGACGCCGATCAACTCGACCGCCGACTTCAAGAAGATGAAGTACCGGTCGCCGCCGGGGATCACCGGCGAGATCTTCAAGGAGATGGGGGTCGCCGCCGTCGCGATGCCGGGCGGCGAGATCGTGCCGGCCGCGCAGCGCGGCGTCATCGACGCCGCCGAGTGGATCGGCCCCGCCGACGACCTGAACCTCGGCCTGCAGACCGTGTGGAAGCACTACTACCTGCAGGGCCTGCACCAGTCGACCGACATCGGCGAGCTCATCATCAACAAGACGACCTGGAACAAGCTCACGCCCGACCTGCAGGAGATCATGCGGGCGGCGGCGATGGCGTCGATGACCGAGACGTACACGTTCAACGTGTACCGCAACGCGCAGGCGATCCAGCGGCTGCGCAGCGAGTTCAAGGTCAACATCCACGACACGCCGAAGGATTTCTTCCCCGAGTTCGTGCGCGCGACCAACATCGTGCTCGAGCGCTACGCGGCGAAGGACGCGTTCTTCAAGCAGACCCTCGACTCGCAGCGCGCGTTCGCGAAGGTGGTCGTGCCGTACTGGACGAAGATCCTCGACCTGTACGCGAACCTCGGCAACGCGGCGCTCGCCTCGCCGCCGAAGTGACCGGCGGACGGCGCCTCGTTGCCTCGTTCGGACGCCGATGCGCTCCGGGGCCGGCCGCGGCCGGCTCCGGCAACGCGTCGTTGCCGCATGCGGCAAGGCAGCGGACCCGGTCCGTCGCGAATCGCGGCGACCGAGGGTCCGCCCCCCGCGCGCGACCGGGTGCCTGACCCGTGACCCGCCCCGCCCTGCGCGTCGCGCACGCGCTCGACGCCGTCGCGCGCACCGTCGGCAAGGCGATCGCGTGGCTGATCCTGCCGATGGTCGGCTCGCTGGTGTGGGAGGTCGTCGCGCGCTACTTCTTCTCGGCGCCGACCGTCTGGGCGTACGACATGACGTTCATGCTGTACGGGACGTTCTTCATGCTGGGCTCGGCGTGGACGCTGCAGCGCGGCGGCCACATCCGCACCGACGTCTACTACGGCAAGTGGTCGCACCGCACGCAGGCGCGCGTCGACCTCGTCTGCTACGTCGTGCTGTTCTTCCCCGCGATGCTCGTCTTCTTCTGGCTCGGTGCCGAGTACTTCTGGAAGTCGTTCCAGCAGAACGAGCGCATCGTGACGAGCCCGTGGCTGCCGATCGTGTGGCCGTTCAAGTTCGTGATCCCCGCCACCGCGGCGCTGCTCGTCGTGCAGGGCGTGGCGGAGTCGCTGCGCTGCTGGGTGCGCGCCACCGGCCCGGCCGTCTCGGCCGACCTCACCGGCGGGACGCCGGCTGCGCCGGCCGACGCCGACGGGAGCGTCATCACGTGAGCGCTCCCGAAAACCGAGCCAGGCTCGGTTTCACCGCGAACTCACGTGAAACCGAGCCTGGCTCGGTTCTGCCGGGTTTCCCGGCCTTTCGCGGCCGGCGCGGAGGCCGCGCGTGAGCACCGAGTGGCTCGGCCTCGTGCTGCTCGCGGTCCTGTTCGCCGCGATCTTCATCGGCTTCCCGATCGCGTTCACGCTGATCGCCGTGGCCGCGATCGGCGGCTGGCTCGCGCTGGGGCCGCTCGCGCTGCACCTCTTCACGCTGCAGGTGTTCTCCGTGATGCGCGACCCGACGCTCGCGTCGGTGCCGTTCTTCCTGTTCATGGGCTACCTGCTCGAGCAGTCGGGCCTCATGGAGCGGCTGTTCCGCGGCGTGCAGCTCGCGCTGGCGTCGGTGCGCGGCTCGCTCTACCTGGCGGTGCTGCTGACGGCGACGATCTTCGCCGCGGCGACCGGCATCGTCGGCTCGTCGGTGACGCTGCTCGGCGTGATGGCGGCGCCGGCGATGAAGCGGAGCGGCTACGACATCCGGATGTCCGCGGGTGCCATCACCGCCGGCGGGACGCTCGGCATCCTGATCCCGCCGTCGGTAATGCTGATCGTCATGGGGCCGGTGGTCGGGGTTCCCGCGACCGACCTCTTCGCCGCGGCGGTGGTCCCGGGCCTCATGCTGGCGCTGCTCTACATCGTGTACACGCTGGTGCGCAGCTACATGAACCCGGCGCTCGGCCCCGCGCTGCCGCCGGAGGAGCGCGCGGGCTCCGTCGGCGAGGTCTTGCGCGAGCTCGCGGTCGGCATCGTGCCGGTCGTGGTCGTGATCTTCGCCACGCTCGGCGTGATCCTCGCGGGCATCGCGACGCCGACCGACGCCGGCGCGGTCGGCGCGTTCGCCGTGCTGCTGCTCACGCTCGCGTACCGCCGGATGACGTGGGCGAGCTTCCGCGCCGCCGTCTACTCGACGCTGCTGACCTCCTGCATGATCCTGCTGCTGGTCGCGGCGTCGAACTACTTCGGCGCCGTGTTCTCGCGGATGGGCAGCGCGTCGCTGATCGCCGAGTCGCTGCTGGGGCTCGACCTGCCGCCGACGGTCATGCTGCTCCTGATCCTCGGCATCATCTTCGTGCTGGGGTGGCCGCTCGAGTGGGTGCCGATCGTGCTGATCGTCGTGCCGATCCTGCTGCCGCTGGTGCGCAAGCTCGGCATCGACATCGTGTGGTTCTGCACGCTGGTCGCCGTGTGCCTGCAGACGGCGTGGCTGTCGCCGCCGGTCGCGCTGTCGGCCTACTTCCTGAAGGGGGTCGTGCCCGAGTGGGACCTCGACGACATCTACAAGGGCATGATGCAGTTCATGGTGCTGCAGGTCATCGGCCTGCTGCTGATCCTCGCGTTCCCGCAGCTCGCGCTGTGGCTGCCCGCCGTGCTGCGCGACTGACGGCGCCGCCCGCGCCCGCGGCGGCCGGCCGCCCGGGTGCCCCGGCGCCGCGGCCGCTCGCGCGCGCGTTCGACGCGCTGGCGCTCGTCGCGTCGTCGCCGCGCCCGCCGCCGGCGACGGCCATCGCCGCCCGCCTGGGCCTGACCCCGTCGTCCGCGCACCGGCTGCTCGCACAGCTCGCCGACGCCGGCCTCGTCGTGGGGGGGG
>JBGAMF010000170.1:0-5288 GCA_044223185.1 Casimicrobiaceae bacterium
CGGTCGCTCGCAGCCCGCCGCGACGAAAGCCTGCGCGCACCGCGGCGGGCGTCGGCCGCTCGCGGGTCGCCCGGCGCACTCACGCGGCGGGCACGCAAGAAAAAGCGCCCGGCACGCAAGTGCCGGGCGCCCCGGAGCGACCGCTGAGTAGGCCTACGACGCCTGCTTCACCTCCGGCGGCTTCCACGAGCCGTCGAGGATCGAGGGCGGGTTCTCCTTCGGCCAGTACAGCCGCATCATCAGCACGAAGTCGCCCTTCGGCGCCGGCAGCCAGTTCGCTTCCTTGTCCTTGCCCGGCGACTCGTTCTGCACGTACAGGTCGACCGACCCGTCGGCGTTCGCCTTGAACTTGCTGCGGCTGCTCACCGTGTAGCGGTTGATCGGGTTGGGCACGAAGAAGTAGTCCTTGTCGTACATCGTGATCGACCAGAAGCCGTTCACCGGCGGGAAGCCGCCCTTCTCGACGCGCACCACGTACTTGTTCGCGCCGCTGTACTTCTTGACCACGTCCGGACCTTCCGACGTCGGGTAGACGGCGTCCTGCGGCCGGTTGGCGCCGAGGCCGTAGTACGTGATCAGCGCGCGGTTGAGGTAGTTGGTGCCGTAGATTCCCGTCTTGGGGAAGAACAGCCAGCCGTGCTCGACCTTCGCGTCGCCGCGCACGATGGCCTCGGGGAGCGAGGCGATCTTGCCCTGCGCGGGCTTGACGGCCGCGTTGACGCCCTTCAGGACCGCCGGGTCGAGCTTGGCCGCGTCGAACGGCTGCCCCGGCACGATGCCGATCTTCGCGAGCTTCGCCAGCATCGGCGCGTCGGCCGCGGCCGGCGGATTGGCCTTGAGGATCTCGGAGAACAGCTTGAAGTACGCGGCCCCGTCCATCGCGTCGACCTGGTCGCGCGGCGCCTTCTTCATGTCGACGGCGGCGTCGACCGTGCCGGCGGCCGCGGTGTACGGCTTCCCGAACGCCGACAGCGGCACGGCACTCACCTGGTCCTGCAGCGCGTGCACCGCCTTGTAGTCCTCCGGCGTGCCGGACGAGTAGATGCGGCCGAGGATCCAGACGATGCTGGTCGGCGCCTTGTACTCGGTGACGCCGGCCGGCAGCGTGCCCGACCAGCCCGGCCCGGTGATCGCGTACTTCTGTGCCTTGGTGCCCGTCGTGCGCTTGCCCGGGACCTCGAACACGTTGGTCCACATGTCGAGCATCGGGAACAGGAAGTAGCGGTCCTTCATGTCCGGGATGCTCAGGATCCACGGCTCCTTCGAGACGTCGAGCCACGTCAGCGTGTAGAGCGTGTCCGCGTTGGGTGCGGTGACCGAGTGGTCGTCGACGGCGGGGTAGCTCCTCAGGCGCGCGAACTGTCCCATCGGCGCCTTCGAGCCTTCCGGCTTCTCGACGTTGGTCATCACGCGCCGCGTGATCTCCATCGTGACCAGCGGGTACGCGTACGTGTACGCCTCGATCGCGATCTCGCGCGCCTCGAGTTCCTTCGCGGCGCTCTCGGCGGCGGCCTTGGCTTCGACGGCCGCCTTGTCGACGGCCTTCTCGACCTTGGCGGGCTCCTGCTTGCCGCAGGAGGAGAGGGACACGGCCGCGAGCGCGGCCAGCAACGGAAGCAGGAGCCTTTGCAGTTTCACCGGGGAATCCTCGCAGTGGGACGGGGAGCGCTTCGGGCCCGCATGTTACCAGCCCCGTGGCCGGCCGAGATTGGCAGCGGCCCACGGAATTTTGCATTTCGGGACATTCCAACTGAAAATGCGCGACCCGCCCATGCGTGCGCCCCGTCCAACGTCCAGCTCGTCGCCGGGAGAACTCGGCCAGGTCATCCGGGTCGGCGGCGCGGCGGCACTTCTGCCGCTGCTCGTCGAACGGGGCATCGATCCCGATGCGCTGGCGGCCGAAGCAGGCTTGTCCGCCGCGGTCTTCGCCGACCCCGACAACGTCGTCCCGTTCGCGGCCCTGTGCCGCCTGACCAGGCTCGCGGCCGAGCGCGCCGCGCTGCCCGATATCGGCCTGCGCGCGTGCGTGAACACGGGCCTGGCGTCGCTGGGCACGCTGGGCTACCTCGTCGCCAACTCCGAGACGGTTGGGCGCGGGCTCGCCGCGCTCGAAGCGTATCTCTACGTCCACGACCAGGGCGCCACGCCGGTCATCGCCCGCGACGGCGACACTGCGTACCTGGGCTACGAAGTTCTCGCACCGGGAATCCCCGGCGCAGACCAGGTGACCTTCGGTGCGCTGGCCATCGCGACGAACATCCTGCGCAAGCTCTGCGGCACCGGCTTTCGCCTGCAGGAGGTCGCGATCGCATACCGCGCCCCTGCCGACACGTCGCTGTTTCGTTCGTTCTTCGACGCTCCGGTCAGGTTCGACGCGGAGCGCAGCGCGCTCGCCTTCGACACCCGTTGGCTCGCGATGCCGATACCGACCGCCGACCCGTACCTGCGCACCATCCTGGTCGAGAGGATCCAGCACGAAACCGCCCGCCTGGGCGAGCCGGCCACGGACCGCATCCGCCGCGTGATGCGTTCCCTCGTGGCCGGCGGCAGGTTTTCGGTCGCCGACGCCGCGGCCGCATTCGGCGTCGATCGCCGCACGCTCGCGCGGCGCCTGGCGAGCAGCAGGACGAGTTTCCGCGAACTGCTCGACGAGGCACGCCACGGCGAGGCGCAACGCCTGTTGCAGTCCACCGCAGTTTCGGTCGCCGAGATCGCCGCGCGTCTTGGCTACTCCGACACGGCGACGTTCACGCGCGCGTTCCGCCGCTGGGCCGGGACTTCGCCGCGGCAGTGGCGGGCGGCGAGCCGCGCGATCTAGGAACCGTCGCCGGTTCCGGACGGATACACTGACCGGCGCCACACGTAGCGACTTACGGTGTGCCGGCCACCCTGGAACCGCATGACGGTGTCGTCGCCATGAACGAATGCGGCGCGCTCCAAGGTGCGGCGCGACGGCATGTTCGCAGACTCCGTGATGGCCAGGATGGCGGGCAGGTTGAAACTCTCCGCGGCCCACTGGCACGCGCCCCGCAGCGCCTCGGCGCCATAGCCGCGCCTGCGCGCGCCCTCGGCGATGGCGTAGGAAACCTCCACCTCGCCATCCAGTGGAGAAAACCCGACGTGGCCAAGCAGCGCTCCGCCATCGCGGTCTTCGACGGCCAGGACGTAGGGACCAAGACGCGGATCACCGGGCGACCAGTAGCAGGCGATCAGGTAGCGGATGCGAGCAGTGGCCGCGTTCGCATCGGCGTAGACGTGGGAAGGCAGCCAGCGCCGCGTGGAAGGCTCGCCGTTCAGCTCCATCATTCGCGCCGCGTCTTCGAGGAGAAGGTGGCGCAGCCGGAGAAACGGAGGGTCAAGCGGGAGCGGGTTGGCGGGCATCAAGGGCGCTGCGAAGGTCGATCGGTGAAGCCTGGCAATTCCGCCCCACCCAGGTCTTATCGAGGACTACCCGACCTGACCTACCACCTGCACGATCGCGACGTACTGGTGACGACCTGCGGCCGCATCTGCATGCACCGTAAACGGATCAACATCTCGACCGTCCTGGCCGGTCAGCGGGTAAGCATCAAGGAAGTCTACGAAGGCATCTGGATCGTAAGCTTCATGCATTACGATCTCGGCTACATCGACCTGGAGCAGAAGACACTGCAACCCCTCGACAACCCGTTCGGCGCGAGGTTGTTACCCATGTCTTAGGTACAGTCTGTTACCTATGTCTCAAGACTGCACAGAAATAAGCTGGCGTCCCCAGGGGGATTCGAACCCCCGTACCTACCGTGAAAGGGTAGTGTCCTAGGCCTCTAGACGATGGGGACGGTGTGTGGCCGTCGTGGCCCGTTGGGGCGGGCCGGGTGCTGCGTGCTGCCGATTCGATTGGTGGAGGTAAGCGGGATCGAACCGCTGACCTCTTGCATGCCATGCAAGCGCTCTCCCAGCTGAGCTATACCCCCACGGCGAATTTGCGATTATAGCCGCACCGGCCGGTGCTGGCAACGAAGCCCTCCTCCGTTCCCGTCGAGCCGGGGCGAGGCACGCGATCGGCTATCATCGCGCCGCCGCCTTCCCGCCTCGCGCCTGTCTGCCCGGCCCCATGTCCGCCTCGATCCCCCTGCAACCCGCCGTCGCCTCGCTGCGCGACCGCGTCGTGCTCGTCACCGGCGCGACCGGAGGCTTGGGCGCGCCGCTCGCGAAGGCGTGCGCCGCACACGGCGCGACGGTGGTCCTGCACGGCCGCGTCGTGCGCAAGCTCGAGGCGCTCTACGACGAGATCGTCGCGGCGAAGCACCCCGAGCCCGTCATCCTGCCGCTCGACTTCGCGAAGGCGACCGCCGACGACTTCGGCAACGTCGCCACCGCGCTGACCGGCCAGCTCGGCCGGCTCGACGCGCTCGTGCACACGGCGGCCGTGCTGGGGTCGCTGGGGCCGATCGAGCACCAGTCGTTCGAGAGCTGGCTGACGCTGCTGCGCGTGAACGTCGCGGCGCCGATGGGATTGACGCGCGCGCTGATGCCGCTGCTCGACGCCGCGCCCGACGCGTCGGTGGTGTTCACGCTCGACAACCGCGGCGAGGCGCCGCGCGCCTACTGGGGCGGCTACGCGGTGACCAAGGCGGGCGTGTCGGCGCTGGCGCGCGAGCTGGCCGACGAGTGGGAGAACC
Source organism: Casimicrobiaceae bacterium (assembly GCA_044223185.1). Taxonomy (GTDB): domain Bacteria; phylum Pseudomonadota; class Gammaproteobacteria; order Burkholderiales; family Casimicrobiaceae; genus VBCG01. The sequence continues at coordinate 4,662 of JBGAMF010000170.1, forward strand.
GGCCGCACCTGCGGATCAACGCGGTCGTGCCGGGGCCGATCCGCTCGCCGCTGCGGTGGCAGACGCACCCCGGCGAGGACAAGGCGGCACTGCCGCCGCCGGAGGCGCTGGTGCCGCTGTACCTCTTCCTCGTCGCCGGGCAGGCCAAGGCCGACAGCGAGCAGCGCGTCGACGCTCAGGCGTGGCTGGCCGGCGCACCCTGCTCCACCGCGCTGCGCGCGTAGCGCAGCATCACCCGCAGGCGCCGGAAGTCGTCGGCCGGCAGCATGTCCGGCACGACCAGGATTGCCCGCGCGCGCCACGCGCCGTCGGGCCGCCAGACGATGCTGGTCAGCTGCGCGCCGACGTAGGTCGAACTGCGCACGTGGCCGGCCACCAGCGTGCCGTCCGCGAGGTGCGCGACCAGCACGAGGTCGCCGGCGAGCCGCAGCTCGGTGACTGCGCCGGCGCCGCGCAGCAGCGCGTGGCGGCGAAACGCGAGTGCCGCCCACGCGAACACGCACGCGGACGCCGCCGCCTGCGCCCACGCGGGCCACGGCAGCGCGAGCACCACGGCCAGCGTGGCCAGCGCCGCGACGCCCAGGCCTGCGCCGACGGTGCGGGACGGCCGCAGGACGACGTGCACGG
>JBGAMF010000171.1:0-5172 GCA_044223185.1 Casimicrobiaceae bacterium
CGCGGTCGATCAATGGCCGCCGGACGGCCGTGAGCGGGTAGAGGGCGAAGTCGGCGATCGACACGTCGCCGGCGAGGTACTCGTGGTCGGCGAGGCGGCCGTCGGCCACCCGCAGGAACTTCACGACGCGTTCCTCGAACCAGCGGACGTTGGCGTCGGACTTCTCGGGCGTGAAGTTCTGCAGCAGGAAGACCGTCATCGACGCCGCGGCGGTGTCGGTGACTGCGTGCATCAGCCAGCCGAATGCCTGCGCACGCAGCGCCGGATCGAGCGGGAAGAAGCGGCCGGTCTTCATCGCGAGGTAGAGCAGGATCGCGCCGGACTGCGCGAGCGGCAGCGGCGCGCCGCCCGGCGCGTCGTGGTCGACGATCGCCGGAATGGTCCCGGCCGGGTTGATCGCGAGGAACCACGGCGCCCGCTGCTCCCCCGCCATGAGGTCGAGCTTCGAGAGCCGGTACGGCAGCGCGCACTCCTCCAGCATGATCGCGACGCGCTGGCCGTTGGACGAGTCGGCCGTGTACAGGTCGATCACCGTGCCGTCTCCGCTCAGGTCCCGCGCCCCGGGGCGCCCGGCCGCTTCGGCCAGTCGTCCTCGTCCTCGAGGATGCGGATCACGCGCGTGCGCTTGCCGCCGCCGTAGCGCTCCATCTGCACGAGGATCGGGAAGCGCTCGGCGAGCGCCGCGCGCGCGGCGTCCTCGTGGTCGAACACCAGCAGCTTGCCGTCGTCGCCGCAGACGTCGTGCCAGAGGCCGCGGTCGTCCTCGTGCTCGATCTTGTACCGCACGGCGGCGCTAGCTGCGCCTCTGCAGCGCGGCGATCCGCTGCTCGATCGGCGGGTGCGTGGAGAACAGCGCCATGATACCGGCCTTGTCGGTGATGCCGAAGGCCTTGATCGCCTCCGGCAGCGCGCCGGGCTCGACGCCGCCCAGCCTGCGCAGCGCGTTCACCATCGGCGACGGCGAGCCCAGGTACTGGGCGGCGCCGGCGTCGGCGCGGAACTCGCGCTGGCGCGAGAACCAGGCGACGATCATCGACGCCAGCAGGCCCAGCACCATCTGCAGCACGATCACCGTGATGAAGTAGCCCGGGCCGTTGCCGCGCTCGCTGCGGAACACCGCGCGGTCGACGATCGAGCCGATCACGCGCGACAGGAAGATGACGAACGTGTTGACCACGCCCTGGATCAGCGTGAGTGTCACCATGTCGCCGTTGGCCACGTGCGCGACCTCGTGGCCGAGCACCGCCTCGACTTCCTCCTTGTTCATCGACTGCAGGAGCCCGGTCGACACGGCGACGAGCGCCGAGTTCCTGAACGCGCCGGTCGCGAACGCGTTGGGCTCGCCTTCGTAGATCGCCACCTCCGGCATGCCGATGCCCGCCTTCTGCGCGAGCCGCTGCACCGTCGAGACGAGCCAGGCCTCGACGTCGTTGGACGGCTGGGCGATCACGTGCGCGCCGGTCGACCACTTGGCCATCGACTTCGACATCAGCAGCGAGATGATCGCGCCGGTGAAGCCGACGACGGCGGAGAACGCCAGCAGCTCGGCGTGCCCGGCGCCGGCGCCGCCCGCGCGGTCGAGGCCGGTCAGCCGCAGCACGATCGACAGCACGACCAGCACGGCGACGTTCGTGAGTACGAAGAGGATGACGCGTTTCATGGCGGACCTTCCGCGAGGACGTGGGGCGGCCGAAGTTTAGCGCGGGCGCGCGACGCGTGGAACGAAACCGGATGTGGGGCCGGGGTCCGCCGGCTTCAAGGGGCGCGGCGGCGGCGCGCCGGGCTCAGGGCTTCGACCAGGAGTCCTTGAGCGTCACCGCACGGTTGAACACCGGCCGGCCGGGCGCGTGGTCGGACAGGTCGGCGACGAAGTAGCCGTGCCGCTCGAACTGGAACCGGTCCTCGGCGGCCGCGGCGCCGAGCGCCGGTTCGACGAACGCGGCGAGCACGCGCTTCGACCCCGGGTTGAGGTCGTCGAGGTAGTTGCGCTCGGCGACCTCGTCGTCGTCGTCCTCGTCGCCGGCGACCGCCTTGTGGTGCGCCGGCAGCGGCGCTTCCGGCGCCGCCACGTCGCCGCGCGCCCCCCACGGGTTGCGCGCGCCCGGGAACGGCACGCCGAACAGCCGGTCGTAGATGCGCACTTCCGCCGGCACCGCGTGCGCCGCCGACAGCCAGTGGATGTTGCCCTTGACCTTGCGCGCGTCGGCGCCGGGCGTGCCGCTCTTCGTGGCGGGGTCGTACGTGCAGTGGACGACCGTCACGTTGCCGGCGGCGTCGCGCTCGGCGCCGGTGCACCGGACGATGTAGCCGAAGCGCAGCCGCACCTCGGCGCCCGGCGTCAGCCGGAAGTAGCCCTTCGGCGGCGACTCGCTGTAGTCGTCCCGCTCGATGTAGAGCTCGCGCGTGAACGGCAGCGCGCGGCGGCCCTGCTCCGGCCGCTGCGGGTGGTTGGGAGCGAAGCACTCCTCCACCTGCCCTTCGGGATAGTTGTCGACGACGAGCTTCACCGGGTCGAGCACGGCCATGCGCCGGGGTGCGTGCGCGTTCATGTCGTCGCGCATGCAGTCCTCGAGCACGCTCATGTCGATCCACGAGTCGGTCTTCGACACGCCGATGCGCTCGGCGAGCAGGCGGAAGCCCTCGGGCGTGAAACCGCGGCGGCGCGCGCCGACGAGCGTGGGCATCCGCGGGTCGTCCCAGCCGTCGACGTGGCCCTTCGCGACCAGCTCGATCAGCTTGCGCTTCGACAGCACGACGTACGTGAGATTGAGGCGCGCGAACTCGAACTGCTGCGGCAGCGGTCGCGCGAGCATGCCGCCGGCGGCGAGCTTCTCGATCACCCAGTCGTACAGCGGACGGTGGTCCTGGAACTCGAGCGTGCAGATCGAGTGGGTGATCCGCTCCAGCGCGTCCGAGATGCAGTGCGTGTAGTCGTAGAGCGGGTAGATGCACCACTTGTCGCCGGTGCGGTGGTGCGCCGCGTGCCGGATCCGGTAGATCGCCGGATCGCGCATGTTGACGTTCGGGCTGCCCATGTCGATCTTCAGGCGCAGCACGTGCGCGCCGTCGGGAAACTCGCCGGCGCGCATGCGGCGGAAGAGGTCGAGGTTCTCCGCGACGGTGCGGTTGCGGTACGGGCTGTCGAGGCCGGGCTCGGTCAGCGTGCCGCGGGTCGCGCGCACCTCCTCGGCCGTCTGGCTGTCGACGTAGGCGAGCCCGTGCTCGATGAACCACTCGGCGAACCGGTAGAGGTCGTCGTAGTAGTCCGACGCGTGGTAGCGGTGGCTGCCCCAGTCGTAGCCCAGCCAGCGCACCGACTCGGCGATCGCGTCCTCGTACTCGACCTCCTCCTTCAGCGGGTTGGTGTCGTCGTAGCGCAGGTGGCAGGTACCGCCGTTCTCGGCGGCAAGCCCGAAGTTGAGGATGATCGACTTCGCGTGGCCGTAGTGCAGGTAGCCGTTCGGCTCGGGCGGGAAGCGGGTGACCACGCGGCCGCCGTGCTTGCCGGTGCGCAGGTCCTCCGCGACGATCGCCCGCAGGAAGTTCGGCGCCGGCGTGTCCCGTCCGCCGGCCCGCGCCCCGGCGGCGGGCGCAGCGTTGCCGGTGGCCGGCTTGGTCGGGCCAGCGGGGTCGGCGGTTTGCGGCGGCGCAGCAGGCATTGGGCGTTTGTTCATGAACAAGACGGTGAGCCGAGACATTCTAACCAAGCCCGGGGACCCCGTCACCGGCCGCGCCCTAGGGCGCGCGCGGGCATCCCCCCGAAATCCGCGCCGTACAAGGCGTTCCGGGGTACGGCCGGCGCCGCCGCGCGGACGTTTTCCACAAATCCTGTGGATACTGATGTGCATATCTTGTAAATTCGGCACGTAAGTCCCGGCAGCGCACGGAAAAACGTTGCGATGCCCAATTTCATGCCGATATTTTTCAGAAGCATTACAGGCACTTGGAACGCTCCTCCTTGGGCCGCGCAGCGGTCCGCGGCGCCCTCCGGGCCGGCCCCGACACGCGCGCGCACGTCGCCCCGGACAATAAATTGTCCATGACAAAACGGATGTTGCGCCTGCGTTGTCGAAGGGCACCGACGGCCTTGGTCCCATGATCGACGGCCGTCCCGGCATCGGCGCCGACGCCCCGGCGGGGCGGGCGCAGGCGGTCCTGCCGGTTTCGCTGCTGGTCGCCTCCGCGCGCCTGCTCGTCGAGCGCCACCTGGGACTCGCCTGGGTGAGCGGCGAGATCTCCAACTTCACGCGCGCCGCGTCGGGCCACTGCTACTTCAACCTGAAGGACGCGCAGGCGCAGGTGCGCTGCGTCCTGTTCCGCCAGCGTGCGCAGGCCGTGGCGTTCGCGCTGCGCGACGGGCTGGCCGTCGAGGTGCGCGCCACGCCGACGATCTACGAGGCGCGCGGCGAGTTCCAGCTCAACGTCGACAGCATGCGGCAGGCCGGCGTGGGCGCGCTGTACGAGCAGTTCGCGCGGCTGAAGGCGAAGCTCGAGGCGGCCGGCTGGTTCGCGCCCGAGCGCCGCCGCCCGCTGCCTGCGTTCCCCCGCGCCGTCGGCCTGGTGACCTCGCCGCGCGCCGCCGCGCTGTCCGACATCCTCACGACGCTGCGTCGCCGCTGGCCCGCCGCGCGCGTCGTCCTCTACCCGACCGCCGTGCAGGGTGCCGGCGCCGCAGCCGAGATCGCCGCGGCCATCCGCACGGCCAACGCGCGCGCCGAAGTCGACGTGCTGATCGTCGCCCGCGGCGGCGGCTCGATCGAGGACCTGTGGGCCTTCAACGAGGAGGCGGTGGTGCGTGCCGCCGCCGAGTGCGGCATCCCCCTGATCTCGGCGGTGGGCCACGAGACCGACACCACGCTGATCGATCACGTCGCCGACCGCCGCGCGCCGACCCCGACCGCCGCCGCCGAGATGGCCGTGCCGGTCCGGCGCGACCTGCTGCTGCAGGTCGCCGAGCTCGGCAGCCGGCTCGACCACGGGGTCGAAACGCGGCTGCACCAGCTCGACCAGCGCCTGACCGGTCTCGCGCGCGGCCTGCCCCGACCGCAGCAGCTCCTCGGGCTGGCGGCGCAGCGCCTGGACGATCTATCCGAGCGCCTGCGCCGCCGCGCCCCTCCCGAGCTGCTGCTGCAGCACCGCGCGCGACTGGAGCTGCGGGCTCGCCGCCTGGCC
>JBGAMF010000172.1:0-5169 GCA_044223185.1 Casimicrobiaceae bacterium
ACCCGACCGGCGTCGATCACCGCGATCCGGTCCGCGAGCGTCAGCGCCTCCTCGCGGTCGTGCGTCACGTAGACGGCGGTGATGCCGATGCGCCGCTGCAGTGCGCGCAGCTCGTGCCGCAGCTCGACCCGCACCTTGTAGTCGAGGTTCGACATCGGCTCGTCGAGCAGCAGCAGGTGCGGGTCTACGGCGAGCGCGCGACCCATCGCGACGCGCTGGCGCTGGCCGCCGGACAGCTGCGTCACGCGCCGCTCGGCGAAGCCGTCGAGCTGCAGGAGCTTCAGCATCTCGGTCACGCGCGCCGCGATCCGGTCCGCCTTCCAGCCGCGCATCTTCAGGCCGTACCCGATGTTGCCGGCAACCGTCATGTGCGGCCACAGCGCGTACGACTGGAACATCATCGCCGTCGCGCGCTTCTCCGGCGGCAGCCGGGTGATGTCCTCGCCGCCGACCCGGATCGTTCCCTGGTCGGGGATGACGAAGCCGGCGATGGACCGCAGCAGCGTCGTCTTCCCGCAGCCGGAGCTGCCGAGCAGCGCCACCATCTCCCCTCGCTCGACACCGAGGCTGACGCCGTCGAGCACGCGGGTGCGCCCGTCGTACGAGACGGACACGTTCTCGATCGCGAGATAGCTCATAGTGGCCGGGAGTCGATCCGTTCGCGCGCCGCCATGGCAGGCAGCGGCGACAGAGTGTGAACCAGAGTGTGACGGTGGTCATGTTGCGGCGCGGAAAGCGCCGCCGGCGGGGCGAACCGGCCCGCCGCCCGTCAGTCCGCGTGCTTGCCGCCGACGGTCCGGCGGGTCTCGGTCACGCCCGGCTCGGGCCCGAAGTGCGGCGCCGCGAGCCGCAGGTAGTGGAACATCGACCACAGCGTCAGGACGGCGGCGACCCACAGCGCGACGGTCCCGAGCAGCGGTGTCGGAACGCCCGGAATCACCGGCTCCCACAGCAGGAGCGCGATGATCGCCGTCATCTGCGCCGCGGTCTTCACCTTGCCGACGAAGGCGACCGCCACGTTCTTGGTCTTGCCGAGCTGCGCCATCCACTCGCGCAGCGCGGAGATCGCGATCTCGCGCCCGATGATGATGATGGCGAGGTACGCCTCGGCGCGGCCCAGCTGCACGAGCAGGATCAGCGCGGCCGCGACCATCAGCTTGTCCGCGACCGGGTCGAGGAACGCGCCGAAGGCGCTCGTCTCGCCCCAGCGCCGCGCGAGGTACCCGTCGAGCCAGTCGGTGATCGCCGCTGCCGCGAAGATCGTCATCGCCGTCCAGTTCTTGGCGACCGGCGACAGCCACGTGTCCGGCAGGTAGTAGACAGCGACGAACAGCGGGATCATGACGATCCGCAGCCAGGTCAGCGCGATGGGGATGTTGAAGGGCATGGGCGACGGCCGCGCGGGCGGCAATTCCGATTCTACGCTGAGGAAAACGAGGGTCAGACTCGAATTTCGCGGCCCCGGCTCCACGAAGCCCGCCGCGGCGACGTGGCGAAACTCGAGTCCGACCGTCGTTTTCCGACCCGGCAGGCGAGGAACGCGTGGGCGGACCCGCGACCGCGTCAGTGCAGCTCGGCGAAGATCCGCTCGGCCAGCGCCCGCGAGATGCCCGGCACGCGCGCGATGTCCTCGACGCTCGCCGCCTGCACGGCCTTCACGCCGCCGAAGTGCGCGAGCAGCGCCTTGCGCTTTGCGGCGCCCACGCCGGCGATCTCCTGCAGCGCGGAGGTCGTGCGCGCCTTCGCGCGCCGCGCCCGGTGGCCCTGGATCGCGAAGCGGTGCGCCTCGTCGCGGATCTGCTGCAGGAGGTGCAGGCCCGGGTGGTCAGGCGGCAGGTTGAGCACGTCGGCGCGGTCGGGGAACACGATGTCCTCCTGCCCCGCACGGCGCTCGGGGCCCTTGGCGATGCCGATGAGCGGGACGCCGTGCAGCCCCTGCTCCTCCAGCACGCCCGCCGCGACCGCGACCTGCCCCCTGCCGCCGTCGATCACCAGGAGATCGGGCGCCGGGTACTCGCCCGCCACGATCCGCGCGCAGCGCCGCGTCAGCGCCTCGCGCATCGCCGCATAGTCGTCGCCGCCCTGCGCGGGCGTCACGTTGAACCGCCGGTACTCGCCCGACTGCAGCGCCAGCCGGTCGAAGATCACGCACGAGGCGACCGCCGCCTCGCCCATCGTGTGCGAGACGTCGAAGCACTCGATGCGCTGCGCGGAGGGCGGCAGCGCCAGCGCCTCCTGCAGCGCGGCGAGCCGGTCCTCCTGCGTGGCCTTCTGCGCGAGCTTCTGCCGGATCGCCAGCGTCGCGTTCTCGTGCGCCATGGTCAGCCACACGCGGCGCTCGCCGCCGGGATTGCCGACGATCTCGACCTTCTGCCCCGACTGCGCCGACAGCACCTCGGCGAGCGCCGCGTGGTCGGCGGCGTCCGGCACGACGATCGCCGGCGGCACCGGCCGCTCGACGTAGTGCTGCTCGAGGAACGCCGGCACGATGTCGGCGAGCGCCGTCGGATCGGCGACGTCGGCGTGGCGCGGGAAGAACGTGCGGTCGCCGACGTGGCGGCCGCCGCGGATCATCACGACGTTGACGGCCGCGAGGCCGCGCTCGCACGCCGCCGCGACGACGTCGATGTCGCCGGCCGTCGCGCTCTCGACGAACTGGCGCGACTGCAGCTGCGACAGCCGCGCGATCTTGTCGCGCAGCCGCGCGGCACGCTCGAAGGCGAGCTCGCGGGCGGCCTCCGCCATCTGCTGCTGCATGCCGGCCAGCACGTCGGCCGCCTTGCCCTTGAGGAACAGCGCGGCGCCCTCGACGTCCTCGCGGTACTCGTCGGCGCCGATCAGGCCGACGCACGGCGCCGTGCAGCGCTCGATCTGGTGCAGCATGCACGGCCGCGAGCGGTTGGCGAACACCGTGTTCTCGCACGTCCGCAGCAGGAACACCTTCTGCAGCGTCGCGATGCCGTCGCGGACGGCGCCGGCGCTCGGGAACGGGCCGAAGTAGCGGTGGCGGCGGTCGAGCGCGCCACGGTGGAAGCGCAGCTGCGGAAACGGATCGCCGGTGATGCAGACGTACGGGTAGCTCTTGTCGTCGCGGAAGAGGATGTTGTAGCGCGGCTCGTGCGCCTTGATGAAGTTGTTCTCGAGCAGCAGCGCCTCGCCCTCGGAGCGGGTGACGGTCGTCTCCACGCGCGCGACCTGCGCGATCATCGTCGCGATCCGCGCCTCGTGGCCGGTCTTCTGGAAGTAGCTCGCGACGCGCTTCCTGAGGTCACGGGCCTTGCCGACGTACAGCGTCTCGCCGGCCGCGTCGAGCATCCGGTAGACGCCCGGCCGATGCGGCAGCGAAGCGAGGAGCTCGCGCGCGTCGAACGCGGGCCGCGCGCCTTCGTCGACCGGTGCGGACATCGTCAGTCCCGAAGGGCCGTCCCGAGGGACTGACCTGCCCCCGCGGGGGGCAGCGAGCGCAGCGAGCGTGGGGGCCGTTCCCCTTCCCGAAGGGCCGTCCCGAGGGACCGACCTGCCCCCGCGGGGGGCAGCGGGCGCAGCGGCCGTTCCATCCTCAGTCGGCCGCGGCCGCCGGCGCCTCCGCGGCGAGGTGCCCCGCGACCGCGGCGAACACCGCGTGGAACATGTCCGGCGTGAGCCGGCGCGTGTTCGTGTTGTAGCGGCTGCAGTGGTAGCTGTCGAACAGCGCCCGGCGCCCGGGCAGCGGGTGGCGCGCGCCGTGCGCGAAGGCCGCGCGCGCAGCGGGGAGGCCGAGCGCGCGCAGCACGGCGTCGTGGGCGATTCGGCCCAGCGCGAGGACGGCGCCGCCCTCGGGCACCGTGCGCAGGTCGGCGGCGAGGAACGCGTTGCACGCGCGCACCTCGGCCGGGAGCGGCTTGTTGCCGGGCGGCAGGCACTTGACGGCGTTGGTGATGCGGCACCCGGTCAGCCGCAGGCCGTCGCCGCGGCACGTGGCGTCGGCCCGCGACGCGAAGCCGTATGCGTGCAGCGTCGCGTAGAGCAGGATGCCGGCGTGGTCGCCGGTGAACGGCCGGCCGCTCGCGTTGGCGCCGTGCATGCCGGGCGCCAGGCCGACGACGACGAGGCGCGCCGTCGTATCGCCGAACGGCGGCACCGGCCGGCACCAGTACGCCGGATGCGCGGACCGCACCTCGTCCAGGAATCGCGCGAGCCGGTCGCACCGCCGGCAAGCCTCGTCGTAGGTGGCGGTCGCCGGCATCGCGCGCGGTTCTGGCACAATCGTCGCTTCGTCGAGAGTGGCAATCGGGCTCGAATCCTAGCAGGAATCACTTGCCTCCGCGGCGGCGCGCCGCGGCCGCCGCTCCGTCCACCGCATGCTCGCCTCCCCTTTCGACCTCGAAGTGCGTTCGCGCCTGCCGGCGCGCGCGTCGCGCAAGCCGCCGCTGCTGTTCGTGCACGGCGGCTACATCGACGGCTGGTGCTGGGAGCCGCACTTCCTGCCGTGGTTCGCCGCGCGCGGCTGGCCGGCGTACGCGCTGTCGCTGCGCGGGCACGGCGCGAGCGGCGGCAAGGACTCGCTGTTCATCGCCGGGCTCGACGACTACGTCGCCGACGTCGAGCACGTCGCCGGCCGGCTCGACGCACCGCCGGTGCTCGTCGGGCACTCGATGGGAGCGGCGATCTGCGAGCGCATGATGGCGACGCGTCCCGTGCGCGGCGCGGTGCTGCTCGCACCGGTGCCGCCGTCCGGCCTGTTGCCCGTCGCGACCCGGCTGGCCACCGCGCACCCGGAGCATCTCGCGCAGTTCCTGGGGTTCGACCCGACGCGCCTCAGCGAGGCGACGCTCACCGCGCTGCGCCCGTTCTACTTCAGCGACCGCGTCGAGCCCGCCATTCTCGCGGAGGCGGTGGCGCACCTGAACGGCGAGTCGCCCCGCGCGCTGTTCGACCTGTCGCTGCGTCTGCACTGGGCGCTGCCGCGGCGCGGCGCGTCGCCGGCGTTCGTGCTCGGCGCCGAAGGCGACCGCATCGCCGTACCCGACGACGTGCGCGCCACCGCCCGGCACCACGGCGTCGACGCGACGATCCTGCCGGGGATGGGGCACCTGCTGATGCTCGAGCCCGAGTGGAAGGAAGCCGCGGAGGCGATCGCGGCGTGGCTGGCGGAATTGGGGTCAGAGCTGTAATACGGAAATTGGGGTC
>JBGAMF010000173.1:0-5168 GCA_044223185.1 Casimicrobiaceae bacterium
GCGGCGCGCGGAACTGCCACGCCAGCCCGATGCCGAGCAGCAGCACGAGCGCGATCGCCGGGGACCACGCGACGACGCGGCGGCGCGGTCGCGTCGCGGCGGACGGCGCGACGCCCGCCGGCGGCGCCGCCACTGGCGCGACCGAGGGCGCGGCCGCCGGCGAGACCGTTGGCGCAACGGCCGGCGCAACGCTCGGCACGACCGGCGCCACCAGCCGGTAGCCGACCTTCGGCAGCGTCTCGATGAAGCGCGCCTCGCGCGCGTCGTCGCCGAGCGCGGTCCGCAGGTCGGCGATCGCCCGCGAGAGCACCTCGTCGTTGACCGCACGGCGCGGCCAGACCTCGTCGAGCAGCACCTGCCGCGGTACCGGCGCGCCGTCGGCGGCCGCGAGCCGCAGCAGCACGTCCATCAGGCGCGGCTTGACCCGAACGACCGTTCCCCCGACGGCGATCTCGTTCGATGCGGCGCGCACCTCGACGTCGTGCAGCCGGAACGCGGGCCGCTGGCGCCACGCGGCGGCGGACGGAGGTGTCAGCACTTCACGATGCAAATCAAGGCGTTGGCCGCGGGCAACCGGAACGGAGAAAAAAGGGAGGCGAAGTTCAGGACGCGCGGCGGCCCGGCCGCGCAACCTGCGCCGCACTTCCACCCGACACCCGGAGACTCGCCTTGATCCGCGCCATCCTTGCCGTCCTCGCCGCGCTCCTCGCGTTCGTGGCTTCCCCTGCCGGCGCCCAGTCGTCCGCGTGCCCGGCGCGTCTGTTCGTCAGCGGCTACTACAGCACCGTGCACGTCTTCGACGCGTGCTCCGGCGCCTTCCTGCGCGTCCTCGATCCGACCGGCCGCATCCGGGGCGCGCAGGCCGTCCGGCCCGGGCCGGATGGCCTGATCTACGTCACCAGCGAAATGTCGCAGCAGATTCTAAGGTACCGCAACGACACGCTGGAGTTCGTCGACGTGTTCGCCACGCTGCCGGGCGCCGACCCGACCGGGTTCGCGTTCGCGCCCAACGGCGACGTCTACGTGGCCGCGTTCGCGACGAACAACGTGCGCCGGCTGTCGGCGTCGGGCAGCGCGCTGGGCATACCGGTGCCGTCCTACGGCACCGGCCTCGAGGGTCCGGACAACGGGATCACGTTCGCGCCGGACGGCAACCTGTACATCCCCGGCTACTACTCGCACAACGTCGTTCGTCACGATCCGCGCACGGGCACGACGACGGTCGTCGTGGCGCGCGGCGCGCAGAAGCTCGTCAACGCGCGCGGGCTGCTGCCCGAGCCCGGCGGTGGCGGCCTCCTCGTCACCGGCGAAGGATCGAACCAGCTGTTGCGGCTCGACCTCGCGAGCGGAAGCGTCGTCGTGCTCAACGGCAACCTGCAGAGCCCGACGGGCATCGCCTGGGGCGTCGACGGCAGCCTCCTCGTGCTCGAGCGCAACACCGTGCGCAAGCTCGACCCGGCCACCGGGGCGGTCACCGGCGTGCTGGTGACGCCCGGCGCCGGCAACGTCGACTTCGGCACGTACCTCGCGGTGATCCCGGTCGCGGCCGCGCCGGCCACGACCGCCGTCGTCGAGTACTATCACGCGGCGCTCGACCACTATTTCGTCAGCGCGCTTGCCGCCGACCTGGCGGCGCTCGACTCGGGGCAGCTCGCGGGCTGGGCGCGGACCGGGCGGACGTTCAACGCGTACGCGAACGCGGCGCCGGGGACGAGCCCCGTCTGCCGGTTCTACCTGCCGCCGGCCGTCGGCGACTCGCACTTCTACTCGGCGTCGCCCGCCGAGTGCGCCGAGGTCGCCGCGAAGTTCCCGGCGTTCGTTCTCGAGTCGGCAGCCGTGATGCACATCGGGCTGCCCGATCCGGACACCGGCGAGTGCGCGGAAGGGCTCGTCCGCGTCTACCGTCTGTGGAACGCGCGTGCCGACTCGAATCACCGCTACACGGCGGACCCGGCGGAGAAGGCGGCCATGGTCGCGCGCGGCTATGTCGCCGAGGGCTACGGCCCGGACGCGACGATCATGTGCGCGCCGGCGTGAGCCACGCCCGCGGCGGCGTGCCGGCGCGATCCTTCTCCCCGCTCACGGGGACAGGGTTGGGGTGAGGGTGTAGGAAATCGAGCCTGGCTCGATTATCGCGCCGGGCGCGCTCCCTCTCCCCCCTTGCGGGGAGAGGGTTGGGGTGAGGGGCGGCCTCTCGCCCGCAGGAACGGTCGCGGAAATCGTCAGGATCGGTGTTCACCGACCCTGACGATTTTCATCGTGTTGGTGCTGCCGACCTTGCCCATCGGCTCGCCGACCGTCAGCACGATGAGGTCGCCGTCCTTGACCTGCCCGCGGGCGACCAGCAGCTCCTCGACGGCGATCAGCACGCTGTCGCGGCCGCCGCTCTGCTCGAGGTAGAGCGGCCGCACGTTGCGGTACAGCGCCATCTTGCGCTGCGTGTGCACGCGCGGCGTCAGCGCGTAGATCGGGCAGCCGCAGTTGTGCCGCGACATCCACAGCGCGGTCGAGCCGGAATCGGTCAGCGACGCGATGGCCTTGACCTTCAGGTGGAACGCCGTGAAGAGCGTGGCCATCGCGATCGACTGGTCGACGCGGGTGAACGTCCGGTCGAGGAAGTCGCGGTCGAGCGCCACGACGTCGGACTTCTCGGCCTCGACGCAGACCTGCGCCATCGTCGCGACCGTCTCGACCGGGTACTTGCCCGCGGCGGTCTCCGCGGAGAGCATGACGGCATCGGTGCCGTCGAGCACGGCGTTGGCGACGTCGGACACCTCGGCCCGCGTGGGCACCGGCGCGTGGATCATCGACTCCATCATCTGCGTCGCGGTGATCGTGAGCCGGTTGCGCTCGCGCGCGAGCTTCAGCATCCGCTTCTGCAGCCCCGGCACCGACGCGTTGCCGACCTCGACGGCGAGGTCGCCGCGCGCGACCATGATGCCGTCCGACGCCTCGATGATCTCGTCCAGATACGTGATCGCCTCCGCGCGCTCGATCTTGGCGATCAGCAGCGCGTGGCCGCCGGCGGCGCGCAGCAGCTGGCGCGCCATGTACATGTCTTCCTTGTTCTTCGGGAACGACACGGCGAGGAAGTCGGCGTCGATCAGCGCGGCCGTCTTGACGTCCTCCATGTCCTTCGCCGTCAGCGCCGGCGCGGTGAGGCCGCCGCCCATCCGGTTGATGCCCTTGTTGTTCGACAGGATCCCGCCGGTGACCACGCGCGTGCGGATGCGCGGGCCGTCGACGGCCTCGACGTCGAGCCGGATCAGGCCGTCGTCGAGCAGCAGCACGGCGCCGGGGCCGACGTCGTGCGGCAGCTCCTTGTAGTCGAGCCCGACGTGCGTCGCGTCGCCCAGCTCGCACTCGGCGTCGAGGACGAACGCCTGCTCGGGCACGAGCTCGACGCGGCCGTCGGCGAACTTGCCGATGCGGATCTTCGGCCCCTGCAGGTCGGCCATGATCGCGACCTCGCGACCGAGGCTCTGCGCGCACTCGCGCACGAGGCGCGCGCGCTCGACGTGGTCGGCCGCGGCGCCGTGCGAGAAGTTGAGGCGGACGACGTCGACGCCGGCCGCCAGCATCCGCTGCAGCGTCTCGGCGTCGCTGCAGGCGGGGCCGAGCGTGGCGACGATCTTGGTGCTGCGTAGCAAGGGCGCTCCTCTGCGCGGCGTTCGCGCTGATCGGCCCGGAATGTTACGGCAATTCCACGCCCGCAGATACGCCCGCGCGCCGGCGCGGCGCTAGAATGCGTGCCGGCCGGCGGTGACCGGCCTCACGACAGGGGAGAGGCGACATGCGCATCAGCATCATCCCGGCAGGCATCCGCATCGCGGTCGCCGCCGTCGCGCTGGCGGCCGGTGCGGCCGGCGCGTACGACGGTCCGGTCGAGAAGAAGACGTTCACGCTGCCGTCGTACACGACGGTCGGCGGCAGGACGATCCGCGACGTCAGGGTCGGCTACGAGACCTACGGCAGGCTCAATGCCGCCGGCGACAACGCGATCTTCGTCGCGCACTTCTTCTCGGGGACCTCGCACGCCGCCGGCAAGTACGCGCCGGCCGACGCCGCGCCCGGCTACTGGGACGCGATCATCGGCGCAGGCCGGCCCATCGACACCGACAAGTACTTCGTGATCAGCGCCGACACGCTGGCGAACCTCAACACGAAGGACCCGAACGTCGTCACGACCGGGCCCGCGACCGTCGACCCCGCCACCGGCAGGCCCTTCGCGATGACGTTCCCGGTCGTCGCGATGCGCGACTCGGTGCGCGTGCACAAGGCGCTGCTCGACTCGCTAGGCGTGAAGAAGCTGCACGCGGTCGCCGGCGCGTCGGGCGGCTCGATCCAGGCGATGGAGTGGGCGGCGCTGTATCCGGCGTTCGTCGACCGCGTCGTGCACGTGATCGGCCCCGGCTTCGACATCCACCCGTACGTGATCCAGCTGCTGGACGTCTGGGCGCTGCCGATCACGCTCGACCCGAAGTGGAACAAGGGCGAGTACTACGGCCGCGACGAGCCGGTCGACGGCGTCGCGCACTCGCTGATGGTCGTGACGATCACCGCGCGCTCGTTCGGCTGGGCCGAGAAGACGTTCGGCTACAAGTGGGCGGACCCGGCGAAGAACCCCGGCGACGCGATGGGCAACGGGTTCGCGATCCAGGACACGCTGGGGAGGGCGGGCGTCGCGCGCGCGAAGACCACCGACGCCAATTCGCTGATCTACATGGCGAAGGCGAACCAGCTCTACCGGCTCACCGACGACGAAGTGAAGGGGATGAAGGCGAAGATCCTGTTCGTGCCGGCATCCTCCGACGAGATCTTCCCGCCCGAGCTGTCGAAGCGCGCGGCCGATCGCTATCGCGCGCAGGGAGGCACGGCCGAGGTCGCCGTGATCGACGGCGACGGCGGCCACCTCGACGGCGTGCTCAACGTGGCGAAGCAGGGCGAGGCGATCCGGGCGTTCCTCGCGAAGTAGCGCGCGCCCCTCACCCCAACCCTCTCCCCGTGCCGGGGAGAGGGAGGTTCACGAAGGCGACCGCGGGAGGCGCTCCCGCCCCGGACAGTGGCGACAGGGCGGGGGCGAGGGGCGCCCGCGGCCCTGTGGCGCTAGCCCGCTGCGGGGGGTTCGAGCGCCGCCACCGCGGGCAGCGTCTTGCCCTCGAGGAACT
>JBGAMF010000174.1:0-5153 GCA_044223185.1 Casimicrobiaceae bacterium
ATCCGCCTCGCGCCAAGCGCGCAGCGCGGCGAGCAGGACCGGCGGCAGCGGGATAACGTGCGGACCGCGCGCCGCGTCCTTCCGCTTCATCCGCTCGCGCGGAATCGACCAGATACCCTTCGCGAAGTCGAACTCGACCCACTGCGCGCCGACGACCTCGGACACGCGCTGCGCTGTGAAGGCGAGGAGTAGGTGTGCGCGGGCGATACCCTTGCACGGATCGGCGGCGCGCGCAGCGCGCAGAATCTCGCCGAGGGTCTTTACGTCCGTGATTGCGGGGTAGTGTTTGCGGTCGGCGCGGCTGCGACGGCGGCGGGGCAGGGGGTTAAGGACCAGCGCGCCGAGTTCCACGGCATAGTCGAGGATCGCGTGCAGCCGCCGCGCGACCTTCTCCTCCATCGCGGGCGCAGCGACCTCGACCGCGTGCAGGATCGGCGCGGTGACGGCCGCGACGATAGACGAGACCGGCAGTGGATTGAGCGTTGACAGGTGGTTCCGCAGGCTCATCTCGACTTCGGCGACGTACGCGGGGGACCACTTCTTGCGCCGCGTTTCGGCGGCGACCCACTGAGCGGCGACCGTCTCGAACGTCTGCGCGTTGGCGGCGATCTTGGCGACGCGGGCCAGGTGCTTCGCCACCTTCGGATCGTCGCCGGCAGCGATGAGCTTGCGTAGGCGGTCGGCTTCGTCGCGCGCGTCGGTGAGGGAGGATGCTTCCTTGAGCGTGATCGTCTGGCCCTTGCCGTTGAACTTGTAGCGGTACTGGAAGGACTTGCCGCCGGTGTGGGCGACGAAGATGTAGAGGCCGTCGCCGTCCGCTAGCCGGTAGTCCTTCGGCTTCGGCTTCGCGTTCCGGATTTGCCTGTCGGTCAGTAGGTTCCTAGCCATATCCGTCTCCCTCGGGAGGTAAGTGATTCCGGCCTTCGAGGGGGTAGGACGCGCCCGGGAGCGCGCTGCTTACCCCCTACTTACCTCCGGAGTATAGCGCTGCGGACGAATCCGGGCGAACGCGCCCGGAGCGCTCCGTACTATGGGGAATGGCGGGGAGCCGCTAGGTGCGGCGGGCTTTCATTGGAGCTTCTGGAGGCGGGAGTCGGAATCGAACCGGCGTGGACGGCTTTGCAGGCCGCTGCATGACCACTCTGCCATCCCGCCTGAGGGATGGGGCCGCCGCGGGCGCGGCAGCCTTGCAAACCAAAAGGGAGAGCCGGATCAGCAGCTCTCCCTTTCGAATTCTGGAGCGGGAAAGGAGTCTCGAACTCCCGACCTCAACCTTGGCAAGGTTGCGCTCTACCAACTGAGCTATTCCCGCGTACGGCAGCCTTGGATTATATCGGAAACGGGCGACGGGTCAAAGCGCGCTCGGCCGAAGGTCCATTCGCGGGCACCTCTGCCGCGGGGGACGATGCTTTCCTGGAGGCTCCGCCCGGCCGCGGCGCATGATATCAATGATATCATACCTGGGAAACTCACGCCCGCCACGAGGAAAGCATGGCCGACCTGATCGTTCGCCGGATCGACCCGGCGCTGGTGGACGCGCTGCGGCAACGCGCGGCCCGGAACGGCCGGAGTGCGGAGGCCGAGCACCGGGAAATCCTGGCGAGCGTCCTGCGCCGTCCCCGCCGCCGCACGCTGGCCGAGGTGCTGGCTGCGATGCCGAACGTCGGCCGCGACGAGGACTTCGCGCGGGCAGAGGACGCGCGCGAGGCGCACCGTGTACCTGATTGACACCGATGCGGTCAGCGAGTTGAGGAAGGGTGCAGGTGCCAACCCGGGCGCGGCGGCGTTCTTCGCCGATGCCGCGCGAAGGGACGTCCCGCTCTACCTGTCCGCCGTCACGATCGGCGAGCTGCGGCGGGGCGTCGAACTCGTGCGCCACCGCGGCGACGCGCGTCAGGCCGGGGTACTGGAGCGATGGCTCCACCGGATCGTCGCCGACTTCGGCGACTGCATTCTTCCGCTCGACGCCGGCATTGCGGACGTGTGGGGCCGGCTGCGCGTGCCGCACGCCGAAAGTCCGCTCGACGAGCAGATCGCCGCGACCGCGCTGGTGTTCGACCTGACGCTCGTCACGCGGAACGTGCGCCACTACGCGCACCTGCCGGTGCGCGTGCTCGACCCCTTCGTGCCGTGACCGCGCCGCCGCCGCAGGTCAGGCGATGACCTTCGCCACCGCCTCCGCGACGTAGTCGACGTTCCCCGAGCGCAGCGCGGCCACGCAGATGCGGCCGGTGTCGACCGCGTAGATCGAGTACTCGTCGCGCAGCTTCTGCACCTGCGCCTTGGTCAGCCCCGAGTACGAGAACATCCCCCGCTGCGCCAGCATGTAGCGGAAGTCGCGCCCGGGCAGCTTCTCGTGCAGCCGCTCGACCAGCTCGGCGCGCATCAGCTTGATCCGGTTGCGCATCATCGCGAGCTCGGCCTCCCACAGCGCGCGCAGCTCGGGCGTGCCCAGCACCTGCGTGACGATCTCGCCGCCGTGCGTCGGCGGGTTCGAGTAGTTGGCGCGCACGAGGCGCTTGACCTGCGACAGCACGCGCGCCGCCTCGTCCTTGTCGGCCGTCACCACCGACAGCGTGCCGACGCGCTCGCCGTACAGCGAGAACGACTTCGAGAACGAGTTGGAGACGAACAGCGGCCCCGGGGTCGCGGCGAAGCGCCGGACGACCTCGCCGTCGGCGTCGATGCCGTCGCCGAAGCCCTGGTACGCGAAGTCGAGGAACGGGACCAGCCCGCGCGCGCGCACGACCTCGAGGATGCGGCCCCACTGCGCCGCGTCGGGGTCCACGCCGGTCGGGTTGTGGCAGCACGCGTGCAGCACGACGATGCCGCCCGCGGGAATGCCCTCGAGCGCGGCGATCATCGCCGGAAAGTCGAGGCCGCGGGAGCCGGCGTCGTAGTACGCGTACGTGTGCACGGCGAAGCCGGCGGTCTCGAACAGCGCGCGGTGGTTCTCCCACGACGGGTCGCTGATCCACACCTGCGCGCCGGGCGCGAAGCGCCGGAGGAAGTCGGCGCCGACCTTCAGGCCGCCGGTGCCGCCCAGTGCCTGCACGGTGATCGCGCGGCCGGAGCCGACGACCTCGCTGTCGGCGCCGAACAGCAGCTGCTGGGCGGCGCGGTCGTAGGCGGGGATGCCGTCGATCGGCAGGTAGCCGCGCGGCGCGCTCTTCTCGGCCATCGCGTGCTCGGCGCGCTTGACGCAGTCGAGCACCGGGATCTTGCCCGCGTCGTCGAGGTACACGCCGACGCCCAGGTTCACCTTGCGCGGGTTCTTGTCGGCGGCGAAGGCCTCGGAGACGCCGAGGATCGGGTCGCGCGGCGCGAGTTCGACGGCGGACAGCAGCGAGGGAGGCAGCGGAGCGTTCATGGCGGCGGCGGAAGCGGGCGAAGCCGCCATTTTACGCCACGGCGCACGAGCCTCCCGGCGGCCGCTCAGCCGGCGCGCAGCGCGGCGACGACCGCCGCCAGCGCGGACACCCAGGTGGCCGCAAGCGCGAACGTGGAGATGGAAAAGCCCAGGTGCCGGCGGCGCGCTTCCCGCCAGTATCCGAACGCGTAGACGACGCGCCCGGCGAGCCACACGGCCCCCGCGGCCGCGGCGAGCCGCGGGTCGCCGAACACCGCGAAGATCCACATCGCCGGCAGGTACGCGGTGAGCTGCTCCAGCTCGTTCATCTGGACGCGGAACGCGCGCTCGAACGCGGGGTCGCCGGTGGTCGCCGGCGCGCGGACTCCGTACCTCGTGCGCATGCGCCCGACCTGGATCCCGGTGACGACGTACCAGAGCACCGCGAGCAGCGTCACGAGGGCGGGGAGGGCAAGCGGCATCCAGGACTCCTGGTCGGGAAACGGCATAATCGGCGTCGCGGCAAGGCTGGCGTGCGGCCGCGCGCGGCGCAAACGCCGCCCCGACCCCCGCATGGCCCGATCCTACGCCCCGATCCCGCTCGACGCGCCCAAGCTGCCGCCCCTGACGGCGCTGAAGACGCTCGCGCGCGTCGGCCGCTTCCTGCGCCCGTACGGCCGGCAGGTCGTGTACGCGGCAGTCGCGCTGCTCGTGGCGGCGGCCGCCGTGCTGACGATCGGGCAGGGGCTCAAGTTCGTCGTCGACCGCGGGTTCGCCGCGGGCAGCGGCGCCGACCTCGACCGCACGCTCGCCTTCATGCTCGGCGTGGTGATCGTCATGGCCGGAGCGACCTACGCGCGCTTCACGTTCGTGTCGTGGCTGGGCGAGCGCGTGACCGCGGACCTGCGGCGCGCCGTGTTCGACCACCTGCTGGCGCTGCCGCCGGCGTGGTTCGAGACGATGCGCACCGGCGAGGTCATCTCGCGGCTGACCAACGACACGGCGATGCTGGAGACGGTGATCGGCTCCTCGGCGTCGATGGCGATCCGCAACGTGCTGCTGATGGCGGGCGGGCTCGTGATGCTCGCGCTGACGTCGGCCAAGCTCACGCTGCTGGTGCTCGTCGGCGTGCCGCTGGTGCTGGTGCCGATCCTGTTCTTCGGCCGCCGCGTGCGCCGTCTCGCGCGCGCGAGCCAGGACCGCGTTGGCGCGGTCGGCGCGTACGTCGACGAGGCGCTGCACGAGATCCGCACCGTGCAGGCGTACGGCCACGAGGAGGAGGACCGGCGCCAGTTCGGCCGCCGCGTCGAGGACGCGTTCGCGACGGCGCTCGCGCGCATCCGCCAGCGCGCACTGCTGGTCGCCGCGGTGATCCTGCTGGTGTTCGGCGCGGTCGGCGTGATCCTGTGGATCGGCGGCCACGACGTCGTGGCCGGGCGCCTGAGCCCGGGCCAGCTGTCGGCGTTCGTGTTCTACGCGGTGATCGTCGCGGGCGCCGCCGGCACGATCAGCGAGACCGTCGGCGACCTGCAGCGCGCGGCCGGCGCCACCGAGCGCCTGTTCGAGCTGCTGGCGATCGACCCCGCGATCCGCGCGCCCGCGCAGCCGGTGCCGCTGCCGGTGCCCGCGCGCGGGACCGTCGCGCTCGCCGGCGTCACGTTCCACTACCCGTCGCGTCCCGACGCCGCGGCGCTCGCCGGTTTCACGCTCGACGTCGCCGCCGGTGAAAAGGTTGCGCTGGTCGGCCCGTCGGGCGCGGGGAAGACGACGGTGTTCCAGTTGCTGCTGCGCTTCTACGATCCGC
>JBGAMF010000175.1:0-5133 GCA_044223185.1 Casimicrobiaceae bacterium
GCGCGCGCCGCGGTTCACGTCCCGCAGTTCGCCCTGTACCAGGTCTCGAGCTGCTCGCGCTCCTTGCGGCGCGTGGCGTCGTCGACGATCACGATCTCGCCCTTTTCGTTGTAGCGGGCGAGGCCGATCATCTCGGCGGCGAGCTGCCGGATCTGCATCTGCGCGCGCGTGCACGCGTCGCCGACCTTGGCAAGCTGCGCGCGCTGCGCCTCGGCCTTCTTCGCGGCCTCGGTCGAGTCCATCTGCCGCTTCTTGAGCTCCGCTTCCTTGGCGGCCAGCTCCTTCACCGCGTTCGGGTTCGACGGCGGCGGCGGACCCTGGATCGTCTCGACCTTCACGTTGCCGGTCGGCGGCTGGTCCGAGTAGACGACCCGGCCGTTGGCGTCGGTCCACTTGTAGAGTGCGGCCGTCGACGTCCCGGCGAGCGCGAGCGCACCCGCGGCGAGCACGGCGGCGGCGACGGAGCGAAGGGCGGGCATCGGCAGCGGGACCGTACGGTTCCTATGACAATGTCAACTTACCGCAGCCGGGCGCAGGCGTCAATAAGCCCTTGATTCAAGAGGCTGGTCATGCACCGCGCCCCCGCGCGCAGGCGGGAGCGCGGCTTCTGGGCGGGGCGCGGCGCGGGTATAATCGATTTTTGCGCATAGGAGAAAGTTCAATGCGTGTCGTCCGGAAAGCGCTGACCTTCGACGACGTCCTGCTGGTCCCCGCGCATTCCCTCGTCGTACCCCGCGACGTATCCCTGAAGACCCGTCTCACGCGCTCGATCGCGCTCAACATCCCGCTTGTCTCGGCGGCGATGGACACCGTGACCGAGGCCCGCCTCGCGATCGCCATCGCGCAGGAGGGCGGGCTCGGGATCATCCACAAGAACATGACGCCGGCGAAGCAGGCGGCCGAGGTCGCCAAGGTCAAGCGCTTCGAGAGCGGCGTGGTCAAGGACCCGCTGACGATTCCGCCGACGATGTCGGTCCGCGACGTCGTCGAGCTGAAGAAGCAGAACCGGTTCTCGGGTCTCCCGGTGGTCGAGGGCCGGCGCGTCGTCGGCATCGTCACCAACCGCGACCTGCGGTTCGAGACCAACCTCGACCAGCCGGTGTCGAACATCATGACCAAGGGCGACCGGCTGGTGACCGTCCCCGAGGGAACCGACCTCGAGACCGCGAAGGCGCTGATGCACCAACACCGCCTCGAGCGCGTGCTCGTCGTCAACGGCGACATGGAGCTGCGCGGCCTCATCACGGTGAAGGACATCCTCAAGTCGACCGAGCACCCGCTGGCGTGCAAGGACGACCTGGGCCGCCTGCGGGCCGGCGCGGCGGTGGGCACCGGCGGCGACACCGACGAGCGCGTCGACGCGCTGGTCGCGGCGGGTGTGGACGTCATCGTCGTCGACACGTCGCACGGCCACTCGCAGGGCGTGCTCGACCGCGTGCAGGCGGTGAAGAAGCGCTACCCCGCGGTGCAGGTGATCGGCGGCAACGTCGCCACGGCGGCCGGCGCGCAGGCGCTCGCCGACCACGGCGCGGACGCCGTGAAGGTCGGCATCGGCCCGGGGTCGATCTGCACGACGCGCATCGTCGCCGGCGTGGGCGTGCCGCAGATCTCGGCGATCCAGTTCGCGATCGAGGGCGTGGCGCAGGCGGGCGGGATCCCGGTGATCGCCGACGGCGGCATCCGCTACTCGGGCGACATCGCCAAGGCGATCGCGGCGGGCGCGTCGTGCGTGATGCTGGGGTCGCTGTTCGCCGGCACCGAGGAGGCGCCGGGCGACATCGAGCTCTACCAGGGCCGCTCGTACAAGAGCTACCGCGGCATGGGGTCGCTCGGCGCGATGCAGGACGGCAGCTCCGACCGCTACTTCCAGGACGCCGAAGGCGAGGGCGCGGCGGAGAAGCTCGTGCCCGAGGGCATCGAGGGCCGCGTCCCGTACAAGGGCGTGCTGCCGTCGGTGATCCACCAGCTGATGGGCGGCCTGCGCGCGGCGATGGGCTACTGCGGCTGCCAGACGGTCGCCGAGCTGTCGACCCGCGCCGAGTTCGTCGAGATCACGTCGGCCGGGGTGCGCGAGTCGCACGTCCACGACGTGCAGATCGTCAAGGAAGCGCCCAACTATCGCGTGCAGTAGTTCGCGAACTACTTTCACAAAGAGGCGCACAGACGCAGAGGAAGATCGTCCGACTGCTTTCTCTGCGCCTCTGCGTCTCTTTGCAGGTTCCGTTCATGGCTGCCCAGTCCCACTCCCGCATCCTGATCCTCGACTTCGGCGCGCAGTACACGCAGCTGATCGCGCGCCGGCTGCGCGAGTCCAACGTCTACTGCGAGATCCACCCGTTCGACGTCGGCGACGACTTCGTCCGCGCGTTCGCGCCGAAGGGCATCGTGCTCTCCGGCGGGCCGTCGAGCGTCACCGACGGCGACACGCCGCGCGCGCCGGCGGCCGTGTGGACGCAGGGCGTGCCGGTGCTCGGCATCTGCTACGGCATGCAGACGATGGCGGCGCAGCTGGGCGGCGCGGTCGCCACGGGGCGCGTGCGCGAGTTCGGCTACGCGGAGGTGCGCGCGCGCGGGCACTCCGCGCTCTTCCGCGACCTGCAGGACCGGACCAACGCCGACGGTCACGGGCTGCTCGACGTCTGGATGAGCCACGGCGACAAGGTGACGGCGCTGCCGCCGGGCTTCCGGCTGATCGGCTCGTCGCCGGCGTGCGACATCGCCGCGATGGCCGACGAGTCGCGCCGCTTCTACGCCGTGCAGTTCCACCCCGAGGTGACGCACACGAAGCAGGGCGCGGCGATCCTCACGCGCTTCGCGCACGACATCTGCGGCTGCGGCCGCGACTGGAACATGCACGACTACGTGCCGGAGGCGGTCGCGGCGATCCGCGCGCAGGCCGGCGCCGACGACGTGCTGCTCGGGCTCTCCGGCGGCGTGGACTCGTCGGTCGCGGCGGCGCTGATCCACCGCGCGATCGGCGACCGCCTGACCTGCGTGTTCGTCGACCACGGGCTCCTCCGGCTGAACGAGGCGGAGCAGGTGATGCACACGTTCGCCGAGAATCTCGGCGTGCGCGTCATCCACGTCGACGCCAGCGCCGAGTTCATGGACGCGCTCGCCGGCGTCGCGGACCCCGAGGAGAAGCGCAAGATCATCGGGCGGCTGTTCGTCGACGTGTTCCAGCGCGAGGCGGCCAAGCTCGCCAACGCGAAGTGGCTGGCGCAGGGGACGATCTACCCGGACGTCATCGAGTCCGCGGGCGCCAAGACCAAGAAGGCGCACACGATCAAGTCGCACCACAACGTCGGCGGCCTGCCCGAGACGCTGCACCTCAAACTCCTCGAGCCGCTGCGCGAGCTCTTCAAGGACGAGGTGCGCGCGCTGGGCGTGGAGCTGGGCCTGCCGCGCGAGATGGTGTACCGGCACCCGTTCCCGGGGCCGGGGCTCGCCGTGCGCATCCTGGGCGAGGTCACGCGCGAGCGCGCGGAGCTCCTGCGCCGTGCCGATGCGATCTTCGTCGACGAACTGCGGATGGCGCACGACACCGACGGCCGCTCCTGGTACGACAAGACGGCGCAGGCGTTCGCCGTGTTCCTGCCGGTGCGCTCGGTCGGCGTCATGGGGGACGGCCGCACTTACGAGCACGCGGTCGCGCTGCGCGCCGTGCAGACGACCGACTTCATGACCGCGCACTGGGCGCCGCTGCCGATCGACCTGCTCGCGCGGATCTCCAGCCGCATCACCAACGAGGTGCGCGGCTTCAACCGCGTCGTCTACGACATCTCGAGCAAGCCGCCGGCGACGATCGAGTGGGAATGATTCGGCGTCTTTCAGGGTCTATCGGGGTCTATCGAAAATCGCTGCTAAGTGCTTGTCCCGTATAGAGAACGTCTGTCGACATCTATCGACACATGTATCGATAGCTCTCGTTTTCAAGTTTGACGGTAAGGCAACGGTAAGAAATTTCCCGAGTAGGATTTTTACCGTCAGCATGAAATGAGGCGTGACGGTAAAAAATATAGAATAAAGTACATACAGATCAAGTACTTATACATCTTGTAGCGGCCACTTCTCGGTGACGGTAAAATTTCTCCGAGAGGAGGGACCGCCGATGCTGTCCGATGGCACGCTCAGGGGCATCAAGCCTCAGGCCACCACCTACAAGATCGCCGACCGGGACGGGATGTACGTGACCGTCTCCCCGCGGGGCACGATCACGTTCCGCCTCGACTACCGGCTCAACGGCCGCCGCGAGACGCTCACCATCGGCCGCTACGGAACGAAGGACGGAATCTCGCTGCTCATGGCGCGCGAGCGCTGCATGGAAGCGAGAAAGGCCATCGCCGAGGGCCGGTCTCCCTCCCAGGAGAAGCAGCGCGAGAAGCGCAGGTCGGCCGAAGCCAAGACCTTCGAGGAGTTCACGAAGCGCTGGCTCGAAGAAGCACGGATGGCCGAGAGCACCAAGTCGATGCGCAAGAGCATCATCGACCGGGACATCCTGCCGGCATTCCGGAATCGTCTGTTGACCGAGATCCGCCCGGAGGACCTGCGCAACCTGTGCGCGAAGGTCAAGGAGCGCGGTGCGCCGGCCACGGCCGTGCATGTTCGGGATATCGTGAAGCAGGTGTTTTCGTTCGCGGCCCAGCACGGCGACAAGGCGCCAAATCCCGCGGACGAAGTCGGCCCGTCGTCGATCGCGACGTTCGTGCCCAAAGATCGCGCTCTATCCCCCTCGGAAATCCGGGTCATGCATCGGGTCTTGGAAACGACGGCAACCCTGCCCACCATCCGCCTGGCGCTGCGCCTGATTCTGCTCACGCTCGTGCGCAAAAGCGAACTGATCGAGGCCACTTGGAACGAAATCGATTTCGAAAATGCCGTCTGGACGATTCCCAAGAGCCGGATGAAGGCGGGCAAGCCGCACAACGTCTATCTTTCCCAGCAGGCGCTCGACATCATGGTCGCGCTGCGCACCTGTGCCGGAGGTTCGCGTTACCTGCTGCCTTCGCGTTATGACGCTGATCGATGTATGTCGAAGGCAACCCTCAATCGCGTGACGCAGGTCGTGGTGGAGAAGGCGAAGGAGTCAGGCTTGCCGCTGGAGCCGTTCACCGTGCATGACCTGCGGAGAAC
>JBGAMF010000176.1:0-5067 GCA_044223185.1 Casimicrobiaceae bacterium
TCCCTCGCCCCGCGCAGCGGGGAGAGGGCCGGGGTGAGGGGCGCCCGCCTACGCCATCGCCACCCGCTCCGGCACCCGGCGCCGCCCCCACGACCGGCGCGGCGCCGGCCCGAAGCGCCCGGGCAGCGCGGCGGTGCAGTGCCGGCAGTGGCCGTTGTCGGTCACGTCGTAGCGGAGGATCTCGTGCCAGTCGCGGACGATCAGCGGCTTGCCGCAGCCCGGACAGTACGTGGTGCCGCCGTCGACGTCGTGGACGTTGCCCGTGTAGACGTACCTCAAGCCCGCGCGCTGCCCGATCGCCCGCGCGCGCGCGAGCGTCGCCGCCGGCGTGTGCGCGAGGTCGGTCATCCTGTAGTCCGGGTGGAACGCGGTGAAGTGCAGCGGAACGTCGGGCGAGAGCTCGCGCGCGACCCACCCGCACAGCTCGAAGAGCTCCTCGTCCGAGTCGTTCTCGCCCGGAATCAGCAGCGTCGTGATCTCGGTCCACACGGAAGTCTCGCGGACGAGGTAGACGAGCGTGTCGAGCACCGGCTGCAGCCGCGCGCCGCATAGGCGCATGTAGAAGTCGTCGGTGAAGCCCTTCAGGTCGACGTTGGCCGCGTCCATCTTCGCGTAGAACTCGCGCCGTGCGTCGACGCCGATGTAGCCGGCCGTGACCGCGACGGTCGCGATGCCGCGCGCGTGGCAGGCGTCGGCCGTGTCCATCGCGTACTCGGCGAAGATCACCGGGTCGTTGTACGTGAACGCGACGCTGCGGCAGCCGTGCTCCGCGGCCGCCTCGGCGATCGCCTCCGGCGACGCCGCGTCCATCAGCGTGTCCATCTCGCGCGACTTGGAAATGTCCCAGTTCTGGCAGAACTTGCACGCGAGGTTGCAGCCGGCGGTGCCGAACGAGAAGACCGACGATCCCGGGTAGAAGTGGTTGAGGGGCTTCTTCTCGATCGGGTCGATGCAGAACCCCGACGACCGGCCGTACGTCGTCAGCACCATGCCGTCGCCCTTGCGCTGGCGGACGAAGCACGCGCCGCGCTGGCCGTCGCGCAGCCGGCAGTCGCGCGGGCACAGGTCGCACTGGATGCGCCCGTCGTCGAGGCGGTGCCACCAGCGGCCAGGCACCTCGCCGAACGCGGCGGCGGTCACGGCGTCACTCCGGCCGCGCGCGGCGCACGCTCGGCGTACTTGACGACCGCGTAGCGCGCGAGCGTCACGCGGGCGTCCCAGAAGTCGTCGGGCAGGCCCGCCTTGCGCTTCAACGCCGCGAGGAAGGCGCGCGGGTCGGGCAGTTGTTCCCACACCTGCGGCAGGAACGTCGCGCGCCGGTGTCCGCACGCGAGGATCACGCCGTCCACGCCCGGCCGCAGCCGCGCGAGCGCGTCGCGCTCGTCCACGGCCGGCAGGGGCTCGCTCCGGCCCAGCACCGACACCTCGATCGCCGTCGCCGTGAACTCGCCGAAGGTCAGCGGCGTGAACCGCGGATCCCGGAACGCCGCGGCGACGGCGTTGGCGCGCACGTCCGCGCCGAGCGCACGATGCGCCTCCAGCGTGCCGATGCATCCGCGCAGCTCGCCGCCCATGCGCAGCGTGACGAACGTCGCGCCGTCCGCGGCGAGCGCGGCGTGGGACGGGGCGGCACCGGCGGCCACGCCCAGGCGGTCGCCGATCGCCGCGCGCGCGAGCGTCAGCAGGACGTCGCCCAGTTCAGTGTCGTGCTTCATCTTCGGTGAACGCGAACGACGCGTAGCCGACGACGCGCGAGCGGTCGCCGGCCGTGTCGCCGGAGTTGCGCAGGTCGACGAGCGCCGGCGCGAGCCCGCGGCGCCGCGCGCAGAGCAGGAGGCCGTTGACCGGCGTGGCGCCGCACGCCTGCTCGTGGTCGAGCGTGGCGGCCAGTCCGAGGATGGCGTCGGCCGTGGCGCGGTCGATGCGCGCAGCCTCCGCATAGCGGTGGTAGTGCGACAGGTCCGAGCTGACGACGATCAGCGTCTCCGGCCCGCCCCAGAGAACGTCGAGCACGGCGGCGACCTCGTCGGGTGTGGCCTGGCCGACGGCGAACGGCACGAGCGAGAAGCCGCCGAGCACCGACTGCAGGAACGGCAGCTGGACCTCCAGCGCGTGCTCCTGCGCGTGCGCGGCGTCGCTGACGACGACCTGCGGCAGCGCGCGCGCCTGCGCGACCGCCGCCGCGTCGACGGGGACCTCGCCCAGCGGCGTGGCGAACGCCTGCGCGTGCGGCAGCGCCAGCCCGCGGACGGCCACGCGGTGCGTCGGCCCCAGCAGCACGACGCGCGTCACGCGACCGCGCAGCGGCGCCACGCGCGCGTACGCGCTGGCCGCGACCGGCCCGGAGTACGCGTACCCGGCATGGGGCACGACGATGGCCTTCGGCGGCCGTTCGACGGAGGCCGGGACCGCGGAAAGGTACGCGCGCACGTCCGCCGCCAGGCGGCCGGCGGAGTCGGGGTAGAACATGCCGGCCACGGCGGCCGGCCGGATATCGCGCATCGTGCGACCTCGTCGTGCGGTGGCCTCGAAGGGACTCGACGCGGGTACTCACCGGCGGGGCACGAATCCAGTCTACGCCCGCCGCGGCGCCGCGCCCAGTTGCGGTTCCTGCCTTCGCCCTTCCATATGCGGCCGCTCCGGCGGCGAGACAAGGACCCGCCGCCGGCCGGTCGGGTACACTGGCCCGGCCACGTGTCGCCGCGCGCCCGAGCCTCCCGTCCATGTCCCTGCCCGCGCTGTCCCTGCTCGAAACCCGCGTCCTCGGCGTGCTCGTCGAGAAGCAGCACACGGTGCCCGACGCGTACCCGCTGACGCTCAACGCGCTCACGGGAGGCTGCAACCAGAAGTCGAGCCGCGACCCGGTCCTCGAAGCGACGGAAGGCGAGGTGCAGGCAACGGTCGACCGGCTCAAGGGCCTGTCGCTCGTCGTCGAATCGAGCGGCGGCCGCGTGATGCGCTACGCGCACAACGTCGGCCGCGTCCTCGGCGTTCCCGCGCCGGCCGTCGCGCTGCTGGCGGTCGTCATGCTGCGCGGCCCGCAGACCGTCGGCGAACTGCGCATCCACAGCGAGCGCCTGCACCGCTTCGCCGACATCTCGTCGGTGGAGGCGTTCCTCGCGGAACTCGCGCAACGGCCGGCCGGCGCGCTGATGGTCGAACTCCCGCGCGCGCCGGGGGCCCGCGAGGCGCGCTGGGCGCATCTGCTGTCCGGGGCGCCGGCGACGCCAGCCGCGGAGCCCGCCCCCGCAGGCGACGGTCGGCAGGTCACGCTGGGCGAGCTCGCGGCGCTCAAGGCGAACGTGTCGCTGCTGCAGGACGAGGTGGCAGCGCTGAAGGCGACGGTCGACCGCCTGGTGGCGGAGCTCGGACTGCCGCCGGGCTGACCCGGGAGTTCTGCGTTCCCCGGTGGCGCTCCGCGCCTCCCCCGAAGCCGCGGGCGCCCCGGGCCTGCCCCGCCGCGCCGGTGCACTTTCGTTGCATTGCGCGCGGGCGGCGCGATGCGCCACAATCGCGGTCCCCTGCGCTTCGAGCGCAGCCTTCGAACAACCTACACGGAATCCGCGATGGACCTCTTGAGCATGTACGAAACCGCCCGGCCGGTCGTGATCGCGATCGCCCTCAAGATCGTCGGGGCGATCGTCCTCTACATCATCGGCCGCTGGCTGATCGGACTGGTCGGCACGCTGATCACGAAGGCGCTCGAGCGGCAGAAGATCGAGCCCACGGTGATCCGCTACATCGGCAACACGATCACCGTCGCGCTCAACATCCTGCTGGTCATCGGGATCCTCGGCTACTTCGGCGTCGAGACGACGTCGTTCGCCGCGCTGATCGCCGCGCTGGGCATCGCGATCGGCGCTGCCTGGGGGGGCCTGCTGTCGAACTTCGCCGCCGGCGTGTTCATCCTGGTGCTGCGGCCGTTCAAGGTCGGCGACTACGTGCAGGCCGGCGAGGTCGAGGGCACGGTCCGCGCGATCGGCCTGTTCACCACCGCCATCGACACGCCCGACAACGTGAACACGATGGTCGGCAACGCCAAGGTGATGGGCGGCACGATCAGGAACTTCTCGAACAACCCGTACCGGCGCGTCGACCTCACCGCGCAGCTCGACCACACGGTCGACCCGCACGACGCGATCCGGCGACTGAAGGACGCGCTGCCCGCCATCGCCAACGTGATGAAGGAGCCGAAGCCCGATGTCGAGATCCTGACGTTCAACGAGCGCGGGCCGGTGCTGGCGGTGCGGCCCTACGTGCACACCGACCACTACTGGCAGGTGTACTTCGACACGAACAAGGCGATCCGCGACACGTTCGGCGCCGCCGGCTACCCCGCGGCGGAGGCGCACCTGTACGTGCGGCAGAAGGCGGCGTAGGCAAGGGTGCCGGCGGGTATGCCCGCCGGTTCACGATCGGCGACGACAGCGAGGTGCACGATGGGACTGCTCGACGGACTTCTCGGCAGCGTGCTGGGTGGCATGGCGGGCCCGCAGAACCAGGCGCAGGGCGGCGGCCAGCTGCTGCAGATGGTGCTGACGATGCTGCAGCAGAACGGCGGCATCGAGGGCCTGCTCGCGAAGATGCAGCAGGCGGGCTACGGCGGGCAGGCGCAGTCGTGGATCGGCACCGGGCAGAACCAGCCGGTCCCGCCCGATGCGCTGTCGCAGATCTTCGGACAGGGGCAGCTTGCCGACATCGCGCGGCAGCTCGGCATGTCGCGCGAAGATGCCGCCGGCGGCCTCGCGCGGACGCTCCCCGACGTCGTCGACCGGATGACGCCGGAAGGGCGCATCCCCGAGGACACCAACGACCTCGTCGCGCAGACGCTCGCGAAGCTGCGGGGGCAGGCCGGGCCGCGCTGACGTTCCGTGGCGCGCGCCGGCATCGCTTGGCGCGAACGCCCCACACCCCAGCGCTCTCCCCGCAAGCGGGGAGAGGGAGTTCGATGGGAACCGTACGCGTGGGGCAATCCGAGCCTGGCTCGGTTTACTGAGCCTGGCTCGGTTTACTCCTTCGCTCCCCGTTCGGTAGCGCGCGTATGCGGGCTGACGGCCCTTCCGAACG
>JBGAMF010000033.1:0-37280 GCA_044223185.1 Casimicrobiaceae bacterium
ACAGCTCTGACCCCAATTTCCCTACCGCTGGCAGCGCGGGCAGTGGAACGACGCGCGCCCGCCCAGACGCCGCATCCGGATGGGCGCGCCGCAGACGCGGCAGGGCTCGCCTTCGCGACCGTAGACGAAGTAGTCGAGCTGGAAGTAGCCGGGTTCGCCGCTCGCGTCGACGTAGTCGCGCAGCGTGCTGCCGCCCTTGGCGATGGCCTCGGTCAGGACGCTGCGCACCGCATCGACGAGCCGGGCGAGCCGCGCGCGCGAGACGCGCTTCGCCGGCAGCGCCGGCCGGATGCCCGCGCGGAACAGCGACTCGTTCGCGTAGATGTTGCCGACCCCCACGACGAGCCCGTTGTCCATCAGCGCGACCTTGATGGCCGCGCTGCGCGCACGGGTCGCGTGCCACAGGTAGTCGGCGTCGAACCCGGCGGCGAACGGCTCCGGCCCCAGCCCGGCCAGCAGCGGGTGCTCGTCCGCCGGTCCGGCGACCCACAGCATCGCGCCGAACCGGCGCGGGTCGTTGTAGCGCAGCACGGTCCCGTCGTCGAGGACGATGTCGACGTGGTCGTGCGGTCGCCGCGCCGGCGCGCGGCGGAACACGCGCAGGCTTCCGGTCATGCCCAGGTGGACCAGCAGCGTGCCGCTGGCGAGCCGAAAGAGTAAGTACTTGCTCCTTCGGTCGACGGCGTCGACGGTCCGGCCGACCAGCCGTTGCGGCAGGTCCGGGGGAACCGGCCAGCGCAGCCGGGGGTCGTACACGGCAACGCCGGCGACGCGACGGCCGACGACGTGCGGCGCCACGCCGCGTCGCGTCGTCTCTACTTCCGGAAGTTCCGGCATGCGTGGGTGATGGCGTCGACGATGGCGGGCCGCAACGCCGGCGCAGGGCCTCGCCCGCGGCCGCCAGCGTTGCCGGATATAGTATTACGGCGTCACACGGGACCCGCGTCGGGGCCGCGTCCGCCCCACTTGAAGCGAGAAGCCATGCCCTACCTCCGCAAGTCCCCGCGCGCCGCACCCGCGCGCCGCCGCTACCGGGCCGGCGCCATCGCCGTGGCGCTGGCCGTGGCCGGCGCAGGCGCCGCGCTCGCGCAGTCCCCGAGCCAGGCCTCGCGGCGCCCCCCGCGGCGGCCGGGCGCGACGACGGCAACGGCCTCACCGCCGACGTCTTCTACCGGCTGCTGCTGGGCGACGTCGCGCTCCAGCGCGGCGAGAAGACGCTCGCCGCGCGCGCGTACTTCGAGGCGGCGCGCGACACGCGCGACCCGCGGCTCGCGCGGCGCGCAGCCGAGATCGCGCTGTCCGCGGGAATGCGCGGGCTCGCGCAGGGGTCGGCCCGCCTGTGGTCGGCGCTCGACCCGGCGGCCGAGCGCCCGAAGCAGATCCTCGCCGCCCTGGCCGCGGGCAACGCGGGCAAGGCTCCCGTGGAGGGGGTCTACGACAGCGACCTCAAGGCGCGCGTCGAGAAGCTCCTCGCCGAGGCCGCCACGACCGAGCGCGGACTGGGCGACCTCTTCCTGCAGTTGAACGGCGCGTTCGGCGAGCTCGACCGCCGCCAGACGTACGAGCTGATCCGCGACGTCGCGAAGCCGTACCCTGAAGAGCGCCGAGGCGCACTTCGCCGTCGGGCTCGCCGCGCTCCTCGCCGGCCAGCCGGACAACGGCACCGACAACACGGCGCTCGAGGAGATCGACCGCGCGCTGGCGCTGAAGCCCGACTGGGAGCGCGCGGCGCTCCTGAAGGCCGAGGTCCTCGGCCGCAGGAAGCTCGACGAGGCTCGCGTACCTCGCGCTCTTCGTCGCGGCCAACCCGAACGCGCGCTCCGCGTCCGGCGCGCTCGCGCAGATGTACGTCGAGCAGCACCGCTACGCCGAGGCCCGCACGATCTTCCAGCGCCTGTGGGACGGCGACCGGAGCGCGCGCGAATACCAGTTCGGCGTCGCCGTGCTGACCGTGCAGATGAAGGAGTGGGACCGCGCCGAGGAGCTGTTCGCGGACCCAGCGCGCCAACTACGGCGAGAACGGCGCGGTCGAGCTCTACCTCGCGCAGATCGCCGAGGAGACCGGCCGCTACCAGGAAGCCATCGAGCGGTACAAGGCCGTCGCCTGGGCGAGCGCGTGAGCGCGCGAAGCTGCGCGTCGCCGCGATGATGGCGAAGCAGGGCAAATGGCGAGCGCGCGCCGCTACCTCGCGGACATGCCGGCCGTCACGATCGAGCAGCGCGTGCAGGTGCGCCAGGCCGAGTCGCAGCTCCTGCGCGACGCCAACGACAACGCCGGCGCGCTCGCGGTGCTCGAACTGGCGCTCAAGGAGCACCCCGACTCGCCGGAGCTCCTGTACGACGCGGCGATGGTCGCGGAGAAGCTCGACCGGATCGACGTGGCCGAGCAGCACCTGCGCCGCGTCGTCGCGCTGAAACTCGACGACGCCCAGGCGCTCAATGCGCTGGGCTACACGCTGGTCGACCGCACGACCCGCTACGACGAGGGCTACGCGCTGATCGAGAAGGCGCTGAAGCTCGCGCCGAACGACTCGTTCATCCTCGACAGCATGGGCTGGGCGCTGTTCCGGCTCGGCCGCTACCCGGAGGCCGAGACCTACCTGCGGCGCGCGTTCAACGCGCGCCCGGACGCGGAGATCGCGGCCCACCCGCGAGGTGCTGGGCGAAGATCGCGCCGGCGCGCAGGAGATCTCGCAGTCGCAGCTGAAGACGACGCCGGACAACCCGATCCTGCTCGAGACCGTGCGCCGCCTCGCGCGGTGACGCCCGTGCGCGCGCCAGCGCGGCGGGCGGCGGCGCTACCCGTGGCCGCGCTGCCGGCCGTGCCGCGGCCGCGCCGCTGCCCGTGGAGGTGCCGGCGCTGCCCGTCGCCGTTCGACATCGCCGCCGGCTGTCCGCGCCGCGAGCGATCGCGTCGCCGCGCAGGCTTCAGGGTCGCATGCGGAGGGCCGCGACCGGCATCGACGTCGCCACCACGGGCCAGGATCGCGCGCGGATGGAGCGCGACGCGGCGGCAGACGTCGATGGCCTGGTGTTCGCTCTTCGCAGCGTTCGCCGACTGGGGCGTGCTTCGACCAGGCGACGCTCGGCGTCGCCATTCCTTGCCGACTCGCCGCAGGCGCCGGCGCCCGGCGAGTTGGCCGGGCGTCGAGCGCGACGGTGCCGGCCGCGTCTCCGTGCTGCGGCAGCAGGGCTGGGAGATCGTCTACGCGTACGCGGACGCGCCGCCGCCCGCGCGCCCCGCGCGGCTCGTCATGCGCTACCCGGACAGCGAGCCCGTCGAGGTCCGCGTCGTCGTCGACCGCTGGTCGCTCGCCGACGCGCGGCCCTGAACTCGCGCGGCCCACCGATGACGCGCCCGCCGCCCGCTTCGCTCGTCGTCGCCGCGCCGGCGAAGGTGAACCTCTTCCTGCACGTGACGGGCCGGCGCGCCGACGGCTACCACACGCTCGAGTCGCTGTTCGCGCTCGTCGACCTCGCGGACACGATCTCGCTCGCGCGCCGCGACGACGGCGCCGTCGTGCGCGCCAACGACGTCCCCGGCGTGCCGGCCGCCGCCGACCTCTCCGTGCGCGCGGCCTGCGCGCTGCAGCGTGCCGCCGGCGTGCGCGCGGGGGTTGCGATCACCGTCGACAAGCGCATCCCGCAGGGCGCGGGTCTGGGCGGCGGCAGCTCGGACGCCGCGAGCGTGCTGCTGGCGTTGAACCGCCTGTGGTCGCTCGACTGGCCGCGCGCGCGGCTCGCGGAGGTCGCCGCGACCCTCGGCGCCGACGTGCCGTTCTTCGTTGGGGGTGGCCCCGCGCTCGCGCGCGGCATCGGCGACGTGCTGACGCCCGTCACGCTGCCGCCGCTGTGGGTGGCGCTCGCGTTCCCGGCCGCGCACGTGCGCACGGCCGACGTCTTCGCGGCGCCGGAATTGACACGCTCGTCCGCGTCGGCGAAAATAGACGTCTTTTCCGAGGGTTATGGCCGCAACGACCTTGCGGCCGTCACCGTCGCGAGATTCCCGGAAGTCGGTGAGGCGCTCGCCGCGCTGCTGCGAGCCGCGCCGCAGGCGCGCATGACCGGCTCCGGCGCGTGCGTCTTCGCCGCGTGCGCGACGGAGCATGAGGCGCGCGCCGCGCTGGCATGCGTGCCGCCGCAGGTCGGCAGGCATCTCGCGCGCACCCTCGCGCGGCATCCGCTCGCGGATTTCGCGCGGTAGCAAGGCAGGACAGGTTTCCGCTGGGGAGTCGCCAAGTGGTAAGGCACCGGATTTTGATTCCGGCATTCGTAGGTTCGATCCCTACCTCCCCAGCCATTTCCCCCCGGCGCACCGCCGACCGTCCGCGTCGCCCGAGCGGCGTTTCCGATTTCGGATAGACTCGCAGCCGGTACATCAGGGCGGCGCAATCCCCATGGCATTCGAACGGATGCGGATCTTCGCGGGCAACGCGAATCCGAAGCTCGCGGAGGCGGTCTGCCGCCACCTCAACGTCAGCCTCGGCCGCTGCTCCGTCGGCAAGTTCTCCGACGGCGAGGTGATGGTCGAGCTGATGGAGAACGTCCGCGGCCGCGACGCGTTCATCCTGCAGTCGACCTGCGCGCCGACCAACGACAACCTGATGGAGATCATGGTGATGGTCGACGCGCTGAAGCGCGCGTCGGCCGCGCGCATCACCGCGGCGATCCCCTACTTCGGCTACGCGCGGCAGGACCGGCGCCCGCGCTCGGCGCGCGTGGCGATCACCGCGAAGGTCGTCGCCGACATGCTGTCGACGGTCGGCGTGAACCGCGTGATGGTGATGGACCTGCACGCCGACCAGATCCAGGGCTTCTTCAACATCCCGGTCGACAACATCTACGCCACGCCCATCCTGCTGGGCGACCTCTGGAAGCGCAACCACGAGAACCTGCTCGTCGTGTCGCCGGACGTGGGCGGCGTCGTGCGCGCGCGCGCGATCGCGAAGCGCCTCGACTCCGACCTCGCGATCATCGACAAGCGCCGCCCGAAGGCCAACGTCGCCGAGGTGATGAACATCATCGGCGACGTCGAGGGCCGCACGTGCGTGATCATGGACGACATCGTCGACACGGCCAACACGCTGTGCAAGGCGGCCTCCGCGCTGAAGGAGCGCGGCGCGCTCAAGGTGCTCGCGTACTGCACGCACCCGGTGCTGTCGGGCGGCGCCGTCGGCCGCGTGGCCGACTCCGACCTCGACGAGCTCGTCGTCACCGACACGATCCCGCTGTCGCCCGAGGCGCAGGGGTGCAAGCGCATCCGCCAGCTCTCGTGCGCGCAGCTCCTCGCCGAGACGATGACGCGGATCTCCAACGAGGAATCGGTGTCGTCGCTGTTCACCGACTGACCGGCGGAGCCGGATCGACCGCGAGGCCCGCGGCGGGAGGCGCGCAGTCGGGCTCCCGCGCTCGATCGAACGCGAACCCGCCGGGACGCGTGCGCAAACCGGGGGCGCCGGTGTAAGGTCGCGCGGGATTCGCCGTCTATGCACAGGGCGCGACCGAAGCGGGCGCGAGCACGCCGAGGGCCCCCACCCGCCCGGGCAGGTCGAATCCGTCCCGAGCCGGCCGGCGGGCGCAGGCATCGACTGCGTCCGCCGCGCCAGCCCCATCCACCCGAATCGAAGGAGATTTCCGTGCAGAAGCTCACCGCAACGAGCAACCTCACCGCAATGGCCGCCGCGCTCGCGTTCGGGACGGCGCTGGCCGCCGCGGCCGACCCGGCCACGGCGCAGGACAAGAAGGCCGAGACCGAGAAGTGCTTCGGCGTCGCGATGAAGGGCAAGAACGACTGTGCGGCCGGCCCCGGAACGACGTGCGCGGGCACGTCGAAGGTCGACTACCAGGGCAATGCCTGGAAGATGACGCCCAAGGGCACCTGCGAGAAGACGGCGTCGCCCAAGTCGCCGACCGGGTACGGCCAGCTGAAGGAGTTCAAGGAAAAGTCGGCCTGACCTCACGGCCGCCGCGGAGGAGCGTCCATTGACCTCGGGTCGCGCGACTCCCGGCGCCGCTGCGCGGACGCCGGCGGCGCGAGCCCCGGACCTGCCCGCCCGGGCGGGCCTGGGGCTCAAGTCCCGCCATTACCGTGACGTGCTGGAGTCCCGGCCGGACGTCGGTTTCTTCGAAGTCCACGCCGAGAACTACATGGTCGACGGCGGGGCCTGCCATCACTACCTGCAGGCGATCCGCGAGCATTACCCGCTGTCCATCCACGGGGTCGGCCTGTCGATCGGCGCGGACGCGCCGCTCGACGGCGCGCACGTCGACCGCATCGCGGCGCTGCTCGACCGCTACCAACCGGGCCACTTCTCGGAGCACCTCGCGTGGTCGAGCCACGGCGGCGTGTTCCTGAACGACCTGCTTCCGCTACCGTACGACCGCGAGACGCTGGCGCGGGTCTGCGACCACGTCGATGAGGTGCAGGCGCGGCTGCGCCGGCGCATCCTGATCGAGAACCCTGCCACCTACGTCGAGTTCGAGGCGTCGACGCTGTCGGAGTCGCAGTTCCTGGGCGAGCTGATCCGGCGCACGGGCTGCGGGCTGCTCCTCGACGTGAACAACGCCCACGTCTCCTGCGTCAATCACGGCCGCGACGCGCGCCGCTTCATCGACGAGCTGCCGCTGCACGCGGTCGGCGAGATCCACCTCGCGGGCTTCGCGGTCGACCGCGACGGGGCCGGCGACCCGCTGCTCATCGACAACCACGGCGCGCCGGTCGACTCCGCCGTCTGGCGCCTGTATGCGCACGCGCTCGAACGCACGGGCCCGGTGGCGACGCTCATCGAGCGCGACAACGCGATACCCGCGCTCCCGGTGCTCGTGGACGAGGCGTCGCAGGCGGACGATTGCCTGCGGCGTGCCGGGCTGTGCCGCGAGGATCGCAGGTGCGCGTGACCACGCAGCAGGCCTTCGTGGCGGCGCTGCTCGCGCCCGGGTCCGCCTGCCCGGAGGGCCTGCGGACTCACAACGGATCCGATCCGGAAACGCGCTTCGCCGTCCATCGCAACAACGTCGCGAGCTCGCTGATCGACGCGCTGGCGGAGACCTTCCCCGTCGTGCAGGCGCTGGTCGGCACGGAGTTCTTCCGTGCGATGGCGAAGGTGTTCGTGCTGGCGGCGCCGCCGCGCTCGCGCGTGCTGGCGCTCTACGGCGAGGCCTTCCCGGACTTCGTGCAGACGTTCGAGCCGGCGCGGACGGTGCCCTATCTCGCCGACGTGGCGCGACTGGAAATGGCGCGCGTGCGGGCCTTCCACGCCGCCGACTGCACGCCGCTGACCGCCGCGGAGATCGCCGCCGCCACCAGCGCGCCGGAAGGATTGCCGCGACTGCAGGTGACGCTCCATCCGTCGCTCGCGGTCGTGCGGTCGGACTTCGCCGTCGTGTCGCTGTGGGCCGCGCACCAGGACCTGGGCGACATCGCCCGCGTGGACCCGTACGTCCCCGAGGGCGCGCTGGTCGTCCGCAACGGCCTCGAGGTCGAGGTCGTCCGCCTTGCCCCCGGCGGCGCGGCTTTCGTCCTGGCGCTCGCCGCCGGTGTCGAGCTGGCCGGCGCGGTGGCCCGGGCGCAGGCCGACGCGCCGGCATTCGACCTGCCGGCGACCCTCGCCATCCTGATCCGCACGGGCGCCATCACTGCCCTTCGACTTCCTGCGAGGCACTCCCCATGACGTCACGTTCGGCGATTCCCGGCGGCGCGGCTGTCGGCCACGCGCCGCCGCTGGCGCGGTTCGTCGAAGCGGCGGTCGGCGCGTGCAGCCGCATCCCGCATTCGCTCGTCGCGCTGCTCGGGCGGTTCTCGATCGCGGCGGTGTTCTGGAAGTCCGGCCAGACCAAGGTCGAGGGATTCGCCGTCGACCTCGTGGAGGGCCAGTTCGCCTTCGGCATTCCGCGGCTGGCGGACTCGGCGGTCGCGCTGTTCCGGGACGAGTACCGGCTGCCCGTCGTGTCCCCCGAGCTCGCGGCCGTGCTTGCGGCCGTTGCGGAGCACGCGCTGCCGGTGCTCCTGCTCTTCGGGCTGGCGACGCGCTTTTCCGCGCTCGGGCTGCTTGTCATGACGGCTGTTATCCAGGTGCTCGTCTACCCGGGCGCCTGGCCGACCCACGGCGTCTGGGCGGCGGTGCTCCTGTACCTCGTCGCCAACGGGCCGGGAGTGGTGTCGATCGACGCGCTCGTCGCGCGGCGAGTTCGACCGGCGTAGGCCCCCCCGGGACGGCCCCGGGGACCGGGCCCTGCGGGCGGGATCGCGCCCGGCTGGTTTTCCGGTTATAATTCAACGTTTTCCGCCACGGGGTCGAAGCACGGGCCCGCCGAGGCGGTTGTCGCCCATCGAGGCAACCTTGAGGCGGACGAGCCTTGGGCGCGGGGGATCCCCCGCCGCCGCAGGCAAGGCCGCAGACAACCGGAGCATCCATGAACATCGAATTCACCGCGTTTCCGCGCACGTCCGAAGGACGCGGCGCCTCCCGCCGCATGCGCCGCACCGGCAAGGCGCCCGGCATCGTCTACGGCGGCACCGCCCGCCCGACGCCCATCGAGCTCGACCACAACGCGCTGTTCCACGCGCTGCGCAACGAGGCCTTCCACTCGTCGATCCTGACGATGAAGCTCGACGGCGCCGCGACCCGCGTGCTGCTGCGCGACGTGCAGATGCACCCGTTCCGCAACGAGATCCTGCACGTCGACTTCCAGCGCGTCGACGAGAACCGCAAGATCCACATGAAGGTGCCGCTGCACTTCGTCAACGGCGAAACGTCGCCGGCGGTCAAGCTGTCCGGCGCGATCATCAGCCACGTGACGCCCGACCTCGACGTGTCGTGCCTGCCGAAGGACCTGCCCGAGTTCATCGAGGTCGACCTGTCGCAGCTCGAGGTGGGCCACTCGATCCACGTGTCGGCGGTCAAGCTGCCGCCGGGCGTCACCGTCGTGTCGCACGGCCGGATGGACCCGGTCGTCGCCGCCGCGATCGTGCCGCGTGCGCACGCCGAGACCGAGGAAGCGGCGGCGGGCGCGGAAGGTGCGCCCGCGGCCGCGGCCGCGCCGGCCGCCGCCGAGCCCAAGGCCGCCGAGAAGAAGGACGAGAAGAAGGACGACAAGAAGAAGTGACCGGCGCCGCGGCACCGCGCGAGAGGCCCGCCCGGAACGAGCGGGCCTCTTTCGTTTCCGCACCGCTTCCGACATGTCAGCCCCCATCCGCCTCGTCGTCGGCCTCGGCAACCCGGGCCGCGAATACGCACGTACGCGCCACAACGCGGGCTTCCGGTTCGTGGACGCGCTCGCCGGGCAGCTCGGCGCGTCGTTCGCCGCCGAGGCGAAGTTCGCCGGCGACGTCGCGAAGGCCGGCGACCTGCGCATCCTGAAGCCCTCGACGTACATGAACCTCTCCGGCCGCGCCGTCGCGGCGGTCGCGCGCTTCTTCGCCATCGACCCGGATGCGATCCTGGTCGCGCACGACGAGCTCGACCTGCCTGCCGGCGACGCGAAGCTCAAGTTCGGCGGCGGCCACGCCGGGCACAACGGGCTGCGCGACGTCGTCCCGCAGCTGGGCACCGCCGACTTCTGGCGGC
This sequence comes from Casimicrobiaceae bacterium, assembly GCA_044223185.1. Lineage (GTDB taxonomy): Bacteria > Pseudomonadota > Gammaproteobacteria > Burkholderiales > Casimicrobiaceae > VBCG01. The sequence continues at coordinate 9,567 of JBGAMF010000033.1, forward strand.
TGCGCATCGGCATCGGCCACCCGCGCGACTCCGACGTTCCCCAGCAGGACGTGGCGGACTGGGTGCTGAAGCCGCCGCGGCCGGAGGAAGCGGGGCCGATCGACGACGCAATTGCCCGCGCGCTCGCCGCGTGGCCGGACATCGCGGCCGGCGAAATGAAGCGCGCGATGACGCTGCTGCACACGCGGCCGGCGGTACCCGAGTGAAGCAGGATTTTCACAAAGAGGCGCAGAGGCGCAGAGGGAGCCTCGTTGTTCTCGGCGTCTCTGCGTCTCTTTGTGAAAAGACCTTGCGAGAGAGATCACGATGAGTCTCAAATGCGGCATCGTGGGCCTGCCCAACGTCGGCAAGTCCACGCTCTTCAATGCGCTGACCCGTGCCGGGATCGCGGCCGAGAACTACCCGTTCTGCACGATCGAGCCCAACGTCGGCATCGTCGAGGTCCCGGACCCGCGGCTCGCGGCGCTGGCGGCGATCGCGAAGCCCGAGAAGGTGATCCCGGCCGTCGTGGAGTTCGTCGACATCGCGGGGCTCGTCGCCGGCGCGTCGAAGGGCGAGGGCCTGGGCAACCAGTTCCTCGCCAACATCCGCGAGACCGACGCCATCGCGCACGTCGTGCGCTGCTTCGAGGACGACAACGTCGTCCACGTGGTCGGCAAGGTGAACCCGCTGTCGGACATCGAGACGATCAACACCGAGCTGGCGCTCGCCGACCTCGCGACCGTGGAGAAGCAGCTCGCGAAGTACGAGAAGACCGCGCGCGCCGGCGGCGACAAGGAGGCGCAGCGGATCGTCGCGGCGCTCGCGAAGGTCGAGCCCGTGCTGAACGAGGGCCGGCCCGCGCGCACGGCGGACCTGTACGCCGAGGAGCGCGACGTCCTGCGCCAGTTCTTCCTGCTGACGATGAAGCCCGCGATGTACGTCGCGAACGTCGCCGAGCACGGCTTTCACGACAACCCGCTGCTCGCCGCCGTCGAGGCGCACGCGAAGACCGAAGGCGCGCCGGTGGTCGCCGTGTGCGCGTCGATGGAGGCGGAGATCGCCGGGCTCGACGCCGAGGACAAGAAGGTGTTCCTGGACGACATGGGCATGACCGAGCCGGGCTTGGACCGCGTGATCCACGCCGGCTACGCGCTGCTCGGCCTGCAGACGTACTTCACGGTCGGGCCGAAGGAGGTCCGCGCGTGGACGATCCACGTCGGCGACACGGCGCCGCAGGCGGCGGGCGTCATCCACACGGACTTCGAGAAGGGCTTCATCCGCGCCGAGGTCACCTCGTACCCCGACTTCGTCGCCTGCCGCGGCGAGCACGGCGCGAAGGAGGCCGGCAAGATGCGGCTCGAGGGCAAGGAGTACGTCGTCCGCGACGGCGACGTCATGCACTTTCGCTTCAACGTCTGACCCGGCGACCGTGCGGACGCGCGCCCCCGTCGTCCTCGCCTGCGCGCTGCTCGCCGGGTGCGCGACGGCGCCGCGGCCCGAGCCGCCGAAGGTCGCGGTCGAGCGCGTCCGCATCGACCGGCTGACGCCGGCCGACGCACGGTTCACCGTGTTCGTCGCGGTGGCCAATCCGAACGACCGCGAACTCGCCGTCGACGCCATCGAGGCCGACGTGCGGATCGAGGGTGTGGCGGTCGGCGCCGCGCGGCTGGCGGCGCCCGTGCGCCTGGCGCGCGCGGCACGGCGACCGCGGAGCTCGCCGCGCGGGCGACGCTGTCGGCGGCGCTGGAGGCGGCGGCGGCCGTCGTGCGCCGCGCCGAGGGCGCCGGTGCGCTGCAGCCGGTGCGCTATGCTGTGGCCGGCACCGCGACGGTCGACGGCGGCCGGCCGGTGCCGTTCGCGCGCGAAGGCGAGATCGCGTGGCCGCGCGACGGCGCAGCGCCATGACGCTCAAGTTCACGAAGATGCAGGGCCTCGGCAACGACTTCGTCGTGCTCGACGGCATCCGCCAGCGCGTCGACCTCGACCCGGCGCGCGTGCGCGCGCTCGCCGACCGCCACTTCGGCGTCGGCTGCGACCAGGTGCTGGTCGTGGAACGCGCGCAAGGGGACGCGGATTTCCGCTACCGGATCTTCAATTCCAGCGGCGAGGAGGTCGAGCACTGCGGCAACGGCGCGCGCTGCTTCGTCAAGTTCGTGCGCGACCAGGGGCTCACGGAAAAGCGCGAGATCCGCGTCGAGACGAAGAACGGGCTGATCGTCCCGCGGCTCGAGGCCGACGGGCAGGTGACGGTGAACATGGGCGCGCCGCGGTTCGCACCGGCGGACGTGCCGTTCACCGGCGGCACCGGCGCCGTGGCCGAGCCGCTCGACGTCGACGGCACGGTCGTGCAGGTCTCCGTGCTGTCGATGGGGAACCCGCACGCGGCGCAGGTGGTCGCCGACGTGGACGCGGCGCCGGTGGCGACACAGGGGCCGCGGATCGAGCATCACCCGCGCTTCCCGCAGCGCGTGAACGCCGGCTACATCGAGGTCGTCGATCGCGTTACCATTCGCCTGCGCGTGTGGGAACGCGGCGCCGGCGAGACGCTCGCCTGCGGGACCGGCGCCTGCGCCGCCGTCGTCGCGGGCATCCGGCGCGGCTTGCTCGATGCCCGGGTCACGGTCCGCACGCGCGGCGGGGTCCTCACGATCGGATGGGCCGGCGGGGGCGCGCCGGTCCTGATGACGGGCCCCGCGATGACGGTGTTCGAGGGGACTTGGCCGGGCTGAAGGGCCGGCGCGAAGCGGCAACCACAACGAGAACCAACGCGGGACGATCTTCCCATGGACGCAGCGGCCGTCGCCGACTACCTGAAGCACAACCCGAGCTTCTTCGAGGACTACGCGGACGTCATCGCGGAGATCTTCGTGCCGCACCCGCACGGCGGGCACGCGATTCCCATCGCCGAGCGGCAGATCGTCACGTTGCGCGAGAAGACCGCCGAGCTCGAGGCGAAGTTCCGGGAGCTCGTCGCCTACGGGACCGAGAACGACCAGATCAGCGAGCGGGTCCACCGCTCGACGCTGGCGCTGTTCGCCGCGCCCGACCTCGAGACGACGCTCGCCGTGCTCTACCACAGCCTGAAGGAGGACTTCGGCGTGCCGCAGGTCGCGGCGCGGCTGTGGGGGCGCGTGCCCGAGCAGTCGTACCTGCCCGAGCTCGCGGCGACGTCGACCGAGATCCGCCACTACGCCGACCAGCTGGGCCAGCCGTACTGCGGGCCGGTCGCGCCGTTCGAGTCGCGCGAGTGGTTCGACGACGGCGACATCCTGCAGTCGTTCGCGTTCCTGCCGCTGCGCACCGCGCACACGTTCGGCGTGCTGGCGCTGGGCAGCCCCGACCCGGACCGGTTCCACCCGGGCATGGGCACGCTCTACCAGACGCGGCTCGCGGAGCTCGCGAGCGTGGCGACGGCGCGCTTCCTCCCCGCGTCGTAGGGGCATCGCCGGGGCCACGTGGGCACGCGCACGAACGCCTCCCCCGGCCTCCCGACCGTCGCCGCGGCCAACGCGCCGCTATTGGCGGCGTTCGCGCAGCACCTCGCCACGCAGTCCGCGCACACGCGCGCCGCGTACGTGCGCGACGTCACGCGGCTCGCGATCGCGGCCGGCGGCGCGGCGCTGCCGGAGCTCAAGCGCGCGCAGCTCGCGCGCATCCTGGCTTCGTTCCACGCGCAGGGCCTGTCCGGGCGCAGCCTCGCGCGGATGCTCTCGGCGTGGCGCGCGTTCTACCGTTTCCTGCTCTCCCGCGACCGGGCGCTCGCCGACGATCCGTGCGCGGGGCTGAAGCCGCCGAAGTCGGGGCGGCGCCTGCCGTCGGCGCTCACGCCCGACGAGGCGGTGCGCCTGGTGACGATCGAGGGCGACGACGTGGCCGCCGTGCGCGACCGCGCGCTGTTCGAGCTCGCGTACTCGTCGGGGCTGCGGCTGTCCGAGCTGGCCGGCCTCGACGTCGACCGCATCGACCTCGCAGGCGGCGAGGTGCGCGTCTGGGGCAAGGGGGCGAAGGAGCGCGTGGTGCCGGTGGGCGCCGCGGCGCGGGAGGCCGTCGCCGCGTGGCTCGCGCGGCGTGCCGGGCTGCCCGCCGGCGACGGGCGCGCGCTGTTCGTCGGCGCGACCGGCCGCCGGCTGTCCGGCCGCACCATCGAGCGCCGGCTGGCCGCCTGGGCGGTGCGGCAGGGCCTCGGCCGCCACGTCCACCCGCACATGCTGCGCCACTCGTTCGCGTCGCACGTGCTGCAGTCGTCGGGCGACCTGCGCGCCGTGCAGGAGATGCTCGGCCACGCGTCCATCGCCAGCACGCAGGTCTACACGCACCTCGACTTCCAGGCGCTCGCGAAGGTCTACGACGCCGCGCACCCGCGCGCGAAGCGCCGGAAGTGAAATTGGGGTCAGAGCTGTAATACTGGTGCGAGCGCGGTTGCGCACATAGGAATGCTTCGTTGGCGCACCAGAAGTGAAATTGGGGTCAGAGCTGTAATACTTGTGCGAGCGCGGTTGCGCACATAGGAGTGCTTCGTTGGCGCACCAGTATTACAGCTCTGACCCCAATTTCACGACGCCCGGCAGCCACGGCAGATCGGTCGGGCCCATGTCGAGGCCGGCCTGCTTCAGCAGCGTGGTCACCTGCCCGCGGTGGTGTGCGCCGTGCTGGAACAGGTGGGTTGCCGCGATCCAGGCGGGCAGGCGGCGCACCCGTCCGTCCGCCGCCGCCCGGTACTCGAGCGTGGACGCGAGCCACTCCGGCGCGAGCGAGCCCGCCCAGTCGAGGATCGCGGTGTCGGTCCGTTCGCGCTCCGCCGCGAGCGCCCGGAAATCGGCGTACATGTCGGCGCCGTACGCGGCCACTGTGCACGGTGCGCCGGTGAAGCGGCCGAGCCACACGCGGTCGGCCCACAGGACGTGGTTGAGCGTGCGGTGGATCGAGCCGAAGAACGCGCCGGCGTCGCGCTTGCGGGCGTCGTCGTCGAGCTCGCCCGCACACGCGTAAAGCCGTTCGTTCATCCAGCGGCCGTAGCGCGCGAGGAGCTGGCAGTACTCGACGGAGATCATGGCGCGCCGATTGTAGCGGGTACGCGGAGGCGGAGGTCAGGTTCGGGTCCCGTGGCGCGAGGGACGAAGATCGATGTGGCGGCGCCCGGAGTCGGCGGACGGGGTCAGACTCGAATTTCCGCGACGCGCGGAGCAAAGCTCGGAGCGTCGACGCCCGGAAATTCGAATCTGACCCCAAAAAAAACGGGGCGCTTGCGCGCCCCGAATAGCCACTGAGGAGAAACAGCGGGGAGGAGGAGGTTCCCCGTCTTGCCCGCAGGCGGTGGAGGAGGGACCGCCCGCGCGCAACTGGTGCCGACGACGACGGGTCAGGTCCGGTACGCCGACTCGCCGTGCGACGAAATGTCGAGCCCTTCGCGCTCCTGCTCCTCCGGCACGCGCAGGCCGATGGTCATGTCGACGACCTTGTACGAGACGTAGGCGACCACCGCCGACCACACGACGGTCAGCAGCACGCCCTTCGCCTGGACCAAGACCTGCTCGGAGATGCTGGTGAAGCCGGTCTTGCCCGTCACCCAGTCGGTGACGAAGCCGGGACCGCCCAGGTCCGGCGAGACGAACACGCCGGTGAGCAGCGCGCCCAGGATGCCGCCGACCGCGTGCACGCCGAACACGTCGAGCGTGTCGTCTACCTTCAGCAGGTGCTTCAGGCCGTTGACGCCCCACAGGCAGACGAGCCCCGCCGCCGTGCCGATGAAGAACGCGCCGGGGATGCCGACGTTGCCGGCGGCCGGCGTGATCGCGACGAGGCCCGCGACCGCGCCCGACGCCGCGCCCAGCATCGACGGCTTGCCCTTGACCATCCACTCGCCGAACGTCCACGCCAGCACGGCGCACGCCGTCGCGAGGAACGTGTTCATGAACGCGAGCACCGCGGCGTTGTTCGCCTCGAGCGCCGAGCCGGCGTTGAAGCCGAACCAGCCGAACCACAGCAGCGACGCGCCCATCATCGTCATCGGCAGGTTGGCGGGCGCCATCGACTCGCGGCCGAAGCCGATCCGCTTGCCGAGCACGTAGGCGCCGACCAGGCCCGCTACGCCCGCGTTGATGTGCACGACCGTGCCGCCGGCGAAGTCCAGCGCGCCCCACTGCCAGATCAGGCCCGCCTTCGCGTTGGTCGCGTCGACGACGTTCGCCGCCGTGTAGGCGTCCGGGCCGGCCCAGAACCACACCATGTGCGCGATCGGCAGGTACGAGAACGTGAACCACAGCACGGCGAACACGAGCACCGCCGAGAACTTCACGCGCTCGGCGAACGCGCCGAGGATGAGGCACACGGTGATCGCCGCGAACGTCGCCTGGAACGCGACGAACAGCAGTTCGGGGATCGGCGTGTTCTTGGAGAACGTCGCCGCCATCGCGAACTCGCCCTTCGCCGAGTCGAACGTGCCCTTGAGGAACAGCCGGTCGAGGCCGCCGAAGTACGCGTTGCCCTCGGTGAACGCGATGCTGTAGCCGTAGACGCACCACAGCACGGTGATCAGCGAGAACACGACGAACACCTGCATCAGCACCGACAGCACGTTCTTGCTGCGCACCATGCCGCCGTAGAACAGCGCCAGCGCCGGCACGCTCATCAGCAGCACGAGCGCCGTGCAGATGAGCAGCCACGCCACGTCGCCCTTGTTGGGCGTCGGCGCGGCCGCCGCTGCGGGCGCCTCCGCGGCCGGCGCGGCCGCGGGTGCGGCAGCCGGTGCCGTCGTCGCGGCCGCGGCCGCCGGCGCCGCCGCGGGCGCCTTGTCCTGCGCCGCGACCGGCGCCGAGAGCCCCAGCACGCCGACCATCGCGAAGAGTACGAGTAGCTTTTTCATCGTGCGCTCCCTCTACAGCGCGTCCGCGCCGGTCTCGCCGGTGCGGATGCGCACGACCTGCAGCAGGTCGAATACGAAGATCTTCCCGTCGCCGATCTTGCCGGTGTTCGCGGCCTTCTCGATCGCCTCGATCACGCGCTCGACGAGGTCGTCGCGGATCGCGGCCTCGATCTTGACCTTGGGCAGGAAGTCGACGACGTACTCCGCGCCGCGATAGAGCTCGGTGTGGCCCTTCTGGCGGCCGAAGCCCTTCACTTCGGTGACGGTGATGCCCTGGACGCCGATCGCCGAGAGGGCCTCGCGGACCTCGTCGAGCTTGAACGGCTTGATGATGGCGGTAACGAATTTCATGATTCCCCCGCAAGTGCGCGGCGGCGCGCAGCCGCCGCGCGTGGATTCCGTCAGAACGTCTTCTGGATGTACCCGACGACCTGGGTGTCGCTGATGTTCTTGCCGAAGCGGTTCGTGTAGAGCGCGCTGTCGCCGTCGGTGCCGGTGACCACGAGGCCGACGGTCAGGCCCATCACGTCGGTGGCCACCCCGGCCTTCCAGTCGGTGTAGCTGTACGGGCCCGCGTTCTTGTACGACTGGTAGCCGACGTGCCCGATCAGCGTGACCTTGCCGATGTAATCGTTGACCTTGTCGACGACGTCCCAGTTGACGTTGCCCTCGATGTAGTACGAGCCGTCGGAGTCGGGGAAGCCGAACGTGTCGCTGACGGCGTAGCTGTACTTGACGGCGAGCATCTTCCACGTGAGCCCCGCGTAGAGCTCGGTCGTGTTGGGCTTCGTGTAGCCCGCCGGGTAGGTGCCCGGATACCAGTAGTAGAGGACGCCGAAGTCGGCGACGAAGTCCGACGGCAGCGCCCACTTGTATCCGCCGTAGAAGTCCCACTCGAGGCTCGCGGACACGTCCGGGTTGCCGTCGGACAGCCAGCTGATGTTCGACGCCCACGTGCCCACGTAGAAGCCGCTCTTGTGCGCGAGGTCGAGGCCGCCCTGCACGGCGGGCTTCTCGTTCGTCTGCGAGATGCCGCGGAACACGTACTGGCTGTAGAGGCCGACGTTGCCGGTGAACGTCCAGTCGGGCTCGGGCGCCGCGGCAGCCGCGGGAGCGGGAGCCTGGGCCAGCGCGCCGCCGGCGGAAAGCGCGGCGAACGCCGCGGCGGCGGCGGTGTTGCGGAGGCGAAGCATGCGAGTCATGTCGGAATCCCCGGTGGGTGAAGAAGAGGCAGGCGTTTGCAGTACTCCGACAGCATTTCGTGTGCCACTGCACAAAAACGTTCAAATTCAATTGGTTGCGACGAAAATCCGGCCCGGATCCGGATTCCGTTGAAACCTGCCGCACCGATCCGGTGCGCGATTCGGGGCGCCCGCACAAGTGCGGGGCGCGCTCCCGCCGCGCAATTCCCGGCGTCCAACAGGAGCGGTGCGGAGAGCCGGCGCCCTTTGCTAGACTCGTCTCGAAGCGGCGAAACGCACCCGCGCCCGTCCCGCCCTCAGGCACCCGGAGGCACGATGCTCAATTTCAACGGCAAGACGCTCGACGACCTCGCTGCGAAGATCGGCGCCGCGGTCGCCGCGAGCCCCGCGAAGGACATCGAGAAGAACGTGAAGGCGCTGCTGCAGGGCGGGCTCGCGCGCCTCGACGTCGTCACGCGGGCGGAATTCGAGACGCAGACGGCCGTGCTCCTGAAGACGCGCGAGAAGCTCGAGCGCCTCGAGGCGCGCCTGGCCGAGATCGAGGCGCGCGCGACGCCGCCGGCATCGCATTAGCGCGCCGCAGGCCGCGGAATCGATGCGCGTGTGACGCGCGCTCGTCAGGCGGAGCGCGCGCGCGCGACGAGCGCGTCGGGCACTTCGATGCCCTCGGCCTCGGCGCGGCGCCGCAACGCCTCGCGGCGCACGCCCGGCAGCCTGACGCCCTCGTCCTTCAGCATTTCCGCCACCAGCACGTCGAGGCGGTCGAGATACGCGTCGGATCCGGCGAGCGCGCCCGGGTCGAGCACGACGAACGCCTGGCCGATGCCGGGGCGGTTGCCCTCGTCGACGAAGAAGCTCGACGCCTCGAAGCCGTAGCGTCCGCCGATCAGCGCCGTCACCAGGAGCTCGACGACCAGCGCGAGCATCGCGCCCTTCGGCGACGAGACCGCGCCGACCGGCAGCATCGAGCCCTCGAGCGCGGCCTTCGCGTCGGTCGTCGGCCTGCCCTGCGCGTCGAGCGCCCAGCCGGCAGGGATCGGCCTGCCCTCCTTCGCCGCGACCATCACCTTGCCGCGCGCGACCTCCGACAGGCTCAGGTCGATCAGCAGGGGATCCGCGCCGCGCCGCGGGAACACGGCCGCGATCGGGTTGGTGCCGAAGATCGCGTGCCGGCCGCCCGCGGCGGGCATCGCGGCGGGGGAGTTCGCGAAGCCGAGGCCGACGAAGCCCGCCGCCGCGACCGGCCGCAGGTGATCGACGAGGACGCCGCAGTGGTGGCTGCGCACGACGCCGGCGTACGCGACGCCGTGCGCGCGTGCCGCGGCGATCGCCTCGCGCACCGCGAGCTCGCAGGCGGGGAACGCGAGGCCGCTCGCCGCGTCGACGACGATCGCGCCGCCCTTGCGGCGGGCGACGGAGGGTGCGGCGGCGCCGTCGACGCGGCCGTTGGCGAGGTGCGTCGCGTACTGGGCGACGCGCGACAGGCCGTGCGAGCCCAAGCCCTGCGCCTCGGCGAGCACGAGCGCGCGTGCGGTCGACTCGGCCATCGCCGGCGTGGCGCCGGCGCCTGCGAGCACGCGCGCGACCACCGCGCGCGCCTCGTCGACCGGGAGCTTCATGCGAGCGCCTCCAGCACCTTGTCCGCGATGAGGGAGCTCACGCGCTCGTTCGCCTCGGCGGTGACGCCGGCGACGTGCGGCGTCAGGATGAGGTTCGGGCAGTCCGCGAAGTGCGGCGAGGCGGGCAGCGGCTCGGCGCCGAACACGTCGATGGCGGCGCCCCCGAGGTGGCCGTCCTTCAGCGCACCGGCGAGCGCGTTCTCGTCGACGATGCCGCCGCGCGCCGTGTTGACGAGCACCGCGCCCCGCTTCATCGACGCGATGCGCGCGGCCGAGAAGAGGCCCCGGGTGGACTCGACGAGCGGCACGTGCAGGCTCACGACGTCGGCGGTCCGCACGACGTCGTCGAGCGACGCCGCCCGCACGCCGGCGGCGGCGAACGCCGGGTCGGCCGGGGGCAGCAGAGCGTCGTACGCGATCACCTCCATGCCGAGCGCGCGCGCGAGCCTGGCGGTGAGCTGCCCGATCGAGCCGAAGCCGACGAGGCCCAGCGTCTTGCCGGCGGTCTCGCGCCCGGACGACAGCGCGGCGCGCGGCCACTTGCCCGACGCGACAGCCGCGGACGACTGGTAGACGCCGCGCAGCAGCACCATCGCCGTGCCCACCACGTACTCGGCGACGGCCAGCGCGTTCGCGCCGGTCGCGGGGATCACCTTCATCCCCTTCGCTTCGCAGGCGGCGACGTCGATGTTGTCGAGGCCGACGCCCAGGCGTCCGACGACCCGGCAGCGCGCGAGCGCGTCGAGCAGCGCCCCGCGCACCTGCGTGCGGTTGCGCACGACGAGCGCGTCGCACGCGCCCGCCTCGCGCGCGAGGCGCGGCGCGTCGTCGACGAGCGCCGCGTCGTAGAGCACGTCGTGGCGCGCGGCGAGCGCCGCGACCGCGCGCTCGTCCATGAACTCGGTGACGACGATGCGGCTCACCGGACCACCTTCGCGCTGCGCGCTCCGGTACTCGCCCTCGGGGCGGCCCTTCGGGCTCGTCGCATGGTCCCCGCGCCGTGCGCGCTCGTCGCCGCGGTGGTCATGCGCTTTCGTAGAGCCGGGTGAGCACGAACTCGCGGTGCCCGAGCGCCTCGGCCGCCGTCAGCCGGCCGTTCGCGGTCCGCAGCATGCACTCGAGCAGCCGGTCGCCCGCCTGGTCCAGCGTGATCTCGCGCTGCAGCAGCCCCGTCACGTCGACGTCGATGTGCTCGCTCATCGTGCGCACGGTGCGCGGGTTCGCGCAGACCTTGATGACCGGCAGGATCGGGTTGCCGATCACGTTGCCCTGCCCGGTCGGGAAGAAGTGCACGACGTAGCCCGACGCCGCGCACAGCGTGACCATCTCGGCCGCCGCGCTCGACGAGTCCATGAACCAGAGGCCCGGGTGCGTCGGCGCCTCCGCCTTGTCGATGACGCCGTCGACCGTGCAGCGCTTGCCGATCTTCTGGATGTTGCCGAGCGCCTTCTCCTCGATCGTCGTCAGGCCGCCCGCGATGTTGCCCTTGGTCGGCTGGCTGTCCGACAGGTCGCTCGTCTTGTGGCGGTTGATGACCTCCTGGTAGCGGTCGAACATGAACATGAAGCGCTCGCGCACGGCGTCGTTGGCGCAGCGCGCCGCGACGATCTGCTCGCCGCCGGTGAGCTCGGTCGTCTCGCCGAAGCACAGGTAGTTGCCGAGCGGGTGCAGCTTGTCGAACGCGTTGCCGACGGAGGGGTTCGCGCCGCAGCCGCTCGTCGTGTCGCTTTCGCCGCACTTGGTGCTCACCCACAGCTCGGAGATCGGGCAGCGCTCGCGCTGCTTCTCGCTCGCCCACTGCACGTACTCGCGCGCCGCCTTGCTCGCCCGCATGATCGTGTCGTGGTCGCCGTGCAGCTCGATGCCGAAGCCGCAGACGGGCTTCCCCGTCGCCTTGATGCCGTCGACGACCTTCTGCGTCCAGCCGTCCTCGATGCCGATCACGACGACCGCCGCGACGTTCGGGTTGCAGCCGGCGCCGATCAGCGTCCGGAAGTGGAGGTCGAGGTCCGCGCCGAACTGCAGCCGCCCGTACGGGTGCGGAATGGCCAGCGTGCCCTTGATGTTGTGCGCCACCGCCTCCGCCGCCGCGTTGGACAGGTCGTCCAGCGGCAGGATGATCACGTGGTTGCGCACGCCCACGCGGCCGTTCTCGCGCCGGTAGCCCAGGAAGGTCGTGTCCTTGCCGATCGTTGCCATGGTCTTCGCTCCGCGCCTCACCAGCGCTTGGTCTTGATGTTGTGGACGTGCGCGTGCTCGCCCGCGCTGATCGGCTTGACGACCTTGCCCATGTCGATGCCGTACTTGATCACCGTCTCGCCGGCCGCCATGTCGCGCAGCGCGACCTTGTGGCCGATCGGGATGTCCTGCTTCGCCGTGACGCGGGTCGTCCGGTCCTCGTCCATGATCCAGCCGGAAAGCTCCATCCCCGCCTTGACGCCCTCGACGACGACGACGGCCACGCTGTCGTTCGCGTCGTGCAATACGAAGTGAATCATCGCTCGCTCCTGTCGCGCCCCGCGCCGTCGCGGTCCGGGGTCCCTGCGGACGAGTATCACGGCGGGCGGCCGGGCCGTCAACCAAGTCATATAGATGACATGGACGAATCCGGCGGACCCGGTCCACAATCGCCGCATGTCGACCGTCAGGGCCCCCGACCCCGCTCCCGCGTTCGCGCCGATCGCGCCCGACGCCGCGGGCATGCCGCTCTACCGCGCGGTCCGCCGCGCGCTGCTGCGCTCGATCGAGGAGGGCGAGCTCCCGCCCGGCGCCGCGCTGCCGAACGAGACCGAGCTCGCCACCGCGTTCGGCGTCGCGATCGGCACGCTGCGCCGGGCCGTCGACGACCTGGTCGCCGAGCACATCCTGGTCCGGCGCCAGGGGCGCGGCACCTTCGTCGCGACGCACACCCGCGACCGCTTCCTGTTCCAGTTCTTCCACGTCGAGCGCAGCGACGGGCTGCGCGAGGCGCCCGCCGTCGAGCTCCTGTCGTTCGAGCGGACGCGGATGGACGAGGAGGCCGCCGCCGCGCTCGCCACGCGCGCCGGAACGCCGGCGTTCGAGATCGAGAACCGGCTGAAGCTCCAGGGCCAGGCGGTCGTCCACGACCGGATCGTGATCCCCGCCGCCCTCTTCCGCGGCCTCACCGAGCGCCGCCTGCGCGAGCGGCCCAGCACCATGTACCACCTGTACCAGAGCGAGTTCGGCGTCACCGTGGTGCGCGCCCGCGAGCGCCTGCGCGGCGTGGCGGCCGACCGCGCGAGCGCCCGCGCGCTCGGCCTGTCGCCCGGGGTGCCGGTGCTGCAGGTGCGGCGCACGGCGATCGCGCTGGGCGGCCGGCCGGTCGAGTACCGGGTGAGCACGGTCGTGACGACCGCGCACGACTACGTGAACCTGCTGTCGCGGCCCTCCTGATTCCGCGCCCCCGCCACACCACGCCCATGCCGCGCCGACCCGAAGACCTCCGCAGCCGCCGCTGGTTCGCCGACGCGGGCATGCGCGGGTTCGCCCATCGCCAGCGCATGCAGCAGTCCGGCCTGCGCCGCGAGGACGTCGTCGGGCGCCCGATCGTCGCCATCGTCAACACGTGGAGCGAGCTGTCGCCCTGCCACGCGCACCTGCGCGAGCGCGCCGAGGCCGTCAAGCGCGGCGTGCTGCTGGCCGGCGGCATGCCGCTCGAGCTGCCGGCACTGAGCCTCGGCGAGGTCATCGTCAAGCCCACGACGATGCTCTACCGGAACCTGCTCGCGATGGAGGTCGAGGAGCTCCTGCGCTCGCACCCGGTCGACGGCGTCGTGCTGCTGGCCGGCTGCGACAAGACCACGCCCGGCACGGTGATGGGCGCGATCAGCATGGGCATCCCGGCGATCTTCTGCCCGGCCGGGCCGATGCTCAACGACCGTTACCGGGGCCGCACGGTCGGCGCGGGCACGCACACGCTGATGTTCTGGGGCGACTACCAGGCGGGCCGGCTCCCCGACGACGAGTGGCGCGACCTCGAGGCGCGGATGACCCGCTCGCCGGGCACCTGCAACACGATGGGCACCGCGAGCACGATGACGTCGATCGTCGAGGCGCTGGGGCTCGCGCTGCCCGGCAGCACCAGCATCCCGGCCGTCGACTCGGCGCATCCGCGGATGGCCGCGGCCTGCGGCGAGCGGATCGTGCAGATGATCCGCGAGGACCTGACGCCGCAGCGGATCCTGACGCGCGGCGCATTCCTCAACGCGGCGGCCGTGCAGATGGCGCTGGGCGGCTCGACCAACGCCGCGGTCCACGTCATTGCGATGGCCCGGCGCGCCGGCGTCGCCCTGTCGCTCGACGACCTCGACGCGGTGGCGCGCCGCGTGCCGGTGATCGCGAACCTGTTCCCCAGCGGCGAGAAGCTGATGGAGGACTTCCACTACGCGGGCGGGCTGCCGGCGCTGATGAACGTCATCCGCGAGCACCTGTCGCTCGACGAGACGACGGTCACCGGCGCGCCGCTCTCCGCGCAGCTCGAAGGCCGCGCGGTGCAGGACCCCGACGTGATCCGCCCGCTCGACGCGCCGGTGAGCCCGCGCCCGGCGCTCGCGGTGCTGCGCGGCAACCTGGCGCCCGAGGGCGCGGTGGTGAAGCCGAGCGCGGCGAGCCCGGAGCTCCTGCGCCATCGCGGGCGCGCAATCGTCTTCGACGGCCCGCAGGCGATGGCCGCGGCGCTCGCCGACCCGGCGTTCGCCGGCGACGAGACCTCGGTGATCGTGCTGCGCAACGCGGGGCCGGTCGGCGCGCCCGGCATGCCCGAGTGGGGCAACCTGCCGATCCCGAAGAAGCTGCTGCAGCGCGGCGTGCGCGACATGGTCCGGATCTCCGACGCGCGGATGAGCGGCACCCACTACGGGACCTGCGTGCTGCACGTGTCGCCCGAGAGCGCGGTCGGCGGCCCGCTCGCGCTCGTGCGTGACGGCGACACGATCGAGCTCGACGTCGAGGCGCGCCGGCTCGAGCTTCTCGTCGACGACGCGGAGCTCGCCCGCCGGCGGGCGGCGTGGCGGCCGCCGGCCACCGCCTACGCGCGCGGCTACACGCGCCTCTACCAGCAGCACGTGACGCAGGCGCACGACGGCTGCGATTTCGACTTCCTGGCCGGCACGGCGCCCACGCCCGAACCGGCCATCTATTGAGAGGCCGCGCACGCGGGAGCCCCGATGAACGCATTCCACCGACTGCTGGCCGACCGGGAAGCGAAGACGCCGCTCGGCACCTGGGTGATGTCCGCGAGCCCGATCGTCGCCGAGGCGGTGGGGATGGCGGGCTTCGACTGGGGCGTGCTCGACATGGAGCACACGCCGATCGACCTGATGGGGCTCGTGCACCTGCTGCAGGCGGTCGGCAACACGCCGATGGCGCCGGTCGTGCGCGTGCCCTGGAACGACACCGTCACCGTCAAGCGCGTGCTCGACGCCGGCGCGTCGACGCTGCTGTTCCCGTTCGTGCAGGACGGCGACGAGGCGGCGCGCGCCGTGGCCGCGACGCGGTACGCGCCCGAGGGCGTGCGCGGCATGGCGGGCATGAGCCGCGCCTCGCGCTTCGGCACCACGCCCGACTTCCTGCGCGGCGCGAACCGGACGATCGGCGTCGTCGTGCAGCTCGAGACGCCGCAGGCGATCGCGAAGCTCGAGGAGATCGCCGCGGTGCCCGGCGTGGACGCGCTGTTCGTCGGCCCCGGCGACCTGTCGGGCAGCATGGGGCACGTCGGCAACACGACGCACGCGGACGTGATGGAAACGATGGCCGACGCCGCGCGCCGCGCGCACGCGATCGGCAAGCCGATCGGCACGGTCGGCGGCACGCCGGAGGTGGTCGCGCGCTACCGCGAGATCGGCTACGACTACGTGGCGATCGCGTCCGACCTGGGCCTGCTGATGCGCGCGGCGCAGGGCGCCGTGCAGGCGCTGCGCGCGGCGCCGGCCGGCCCGCGCATCGAGGGGAGCTACTGATGGCGCAAGTCGAACTGCGCGGCGTCACCAAGAGCTACGACGGCAAGACGACCGTCATCCACGGCATCGACCTCGAGATCCGGCACGGCGAGTTCGTCGTGTTCGTCGGGCCGTCGGGATGCGGCAAGAGCACGCTGCTGCGCATGATCGCCGGGCTCGAGTCGATCTCGGGCGGCGAGGTGCGCATCGACGGCAGGACGG
The DNA here is from genome assembly GCA_044223185.1 of Casimicrobiaceae bacterium. GTDB lineage: Bacteria > Pseudomonadota > Gammaproteobacteria > Burkholderiales > Casimicrobiaceae > VBCG01. The sequence goes on from JBGAMF010000033.1 coordinate 25,411, forward strand.
TCAACGACCTGCCGCCGCGCAACCGCGACATCGCGATGGTGTTCCAGGACTACGCGCTCTACCCGCACAAGACCCTCTACGAGAACATGGCGTTCGGCCTGCGGCTGCGCAAGACGCCGGAGGACGTGATCCGCGAGCGCGTGATGAACGCGGCGAAGCTCTTGCGCATCGACCACATGCTCGAGCGCCGCCCGGCGGCGCTCTCCGGCGGCCAGCGCCAGCGCGTGGCGATCGGCCGAGCGATCGTGCGCGAGCCCAAGGTGTTCCTGTTCGACGAGCCGCTGTCGAACCTCGACGCGCAGCTGCGCAACGAGATGCGCACCGAGATCAAGCGGCTGCACCAGCGGCTCGGCGCGACGATCATCTACGTGACGCACGACCAGGTCGAGGCGATGACGCTCGCCGACCGGATCGCCGTGCTCTCCGCCGGCCACAAGATGCAGTACGACACCCCCGACGCCATCTACCACCGGCCCGCGGCGCTGTTCGTCGCCGGCTTCACCGGCGCGCCGCCGATGAACCTCGTCGACTGTTCGCTCGCGCAGGGCGCGGCCGACCTGGGCGGCGTGCGCGTGCCGCTGCCGGCGGAACTCGCCGCGCGCGGCGCCGGGCAGCCGGCGCTCAAGTTCGGCGTGCGGCCCGAGAACCTGCGCCTCGTCGCCGCCCCCGGCGACGTGCCGGTGCCGGCCGAGGTCTCGCTGCTCGAGCCGCTGGGCGCCGAGACGCTGGTCACGCTCAAGGTCGGGCGCGTCGAGGTGGTCGCGCGCTGCCCGGCATCGTTCCGCGAACCGCCGGGCAGCGCCGTCACGCTGCACGTCGCCCCGGCCCACCTGCACCTGTTCGACGCCGCCAGCGGTGCGGCGCTTCACTGAACCATCCCGCGAAGGAGGAGATCGCAAATGCAACGACGCAACCTGATGAAAGCGCTGGCGCTCGCCGCCGGCATGGCCGCCGCGTTCGGCACGACGGCCGCGCTCGCCCAGACGACGCTGCGCGTGTTCTCGGGCGGCGCGAACCAGCGCCCCGACCTGATGCGCAAGCTGTTCGACCAGTACCAGGCCGCCAACCCCGGCGTGAAGATCGAGATCGAGACCGGCGGCGCGACCAGCGAGCTGCAGCGCCAGTACCTGTCGACGGTGCTGAACGCCAAGGACTCGGCGATCGACATCTACATGATCGACATCGTCAACCCGGCGCAGTACTTCGGCGCCGGCTGGCTCGAACCGCTCAACGCGTACGTCGGCAACCCGGCCGACGCGATGAAGCCGTTCCTGCCGGTCTACCTGCAGTCGAACGTCGTCGACGGCAAGGTCGCGGCGATGCCCGGCTTCGCCGACGCGATGTTCATGTACTACCGCAAGGACCTGCTGGAGAAGTACAAGATCGCCGAGCCGAAGACCTGGGACGAGCTCGCCGCCGCGTCGAAGAAGATCCAGGCCGGCGAAGGCAACCCGAACCTGCAGGGCCTGTCGATCCAGGGTGCGCCGATCGAGGGCGCCGTGTGCACGTTCCTGCTCCCGTACTGGAGTCAGGGCAAGGAGTTCAACGACGCGTCCGGCAAGCTGACGCTCGACAAGGCGGCGGCGGTCAAGGGCCTCGACCAGTGGCTCAAGATGGTGGACAGCGGCGTCATCAAGAAGAACGTCGCCGAGGTCAAGACGCCCGACACGGTCAACGAGTTCAAGGCCGGCCAGGTGGTCTTCGCGATCAACTGGGGCTTCGCGTGGGACCGCTTCCAGGTCGACAACGACTCGACGGTCAAGGGCAAGGTCGGCGTGATGCCGCTGCCGGCGATGGCGGGCGGCAAGAGCGCGACCTGCGTGGGCGGCTGGCAGTGGGCGGTGAGCGCGTTCAGCAAGAACAAGGCCGAGGCGGCGAAGCTCGTCAAGTTCATGTCCACGCCCGCGGCGAGCAAGTTCCTCGCGGTCGAGGGATCGCTGCTGCCCGTCTACCAGAACGTCTACACCGACGCGGACGTCGTCCGCGCCGTGCCCTGGTTCAAGGACGCGTCGAACGTCGTCATCGCCGGCAAGAGCCGTCCGCTGTCGAAGGACTACGGGCAGGTGAGCGACGTCGTGCGCACGACGACGAGCGCGGTGCTCGCGCGCACCAAGAAGCCCGACGAGGGCGTCGGCGAGATCCAGTCGCGGCTCGCCCGCGTGATGCGCTGAGCGGGAGGCGGAAGCCATGGCCGGCGCGAGCGTGATCGAGCGGCTGCGCGACCCGAGCGAGGCGTCGCTCGGGGTGCTGCTGCTCGCGCCGGCGTTCCTGCTGCTCGCGCTGATCGTCGTCTACCCGATCGGCACGCTGATCTTCAACAGCTTCTTCGACCTGCGGCTGTCCGGCGGCAGCGGGATGAAGTTCGTCGGCTTCGAGAACTACCTGCTGGTGCTGAAGGACGGCGACTTCTGGAACGCGACCTGGAACACCGTGCTCATCACGCTGATCACGGTGCCCGGCGCGCTGGTCGTCGGCCTGGGCCTCGCGCTGCTCGCCAACCTGCCGTTCCGCCGCCAGTGGCCGGTGCGGCTCGCGCTGCTGCTGCCGTGGGCGCTGCCGCTCGCGTTCGCCGGCCTCATCTTCGCGTGGTTCTTCCACACCGAGTACGGCGTGGTCAACGACATCGTCCGGCGGCTGGGCTTCGGCAGCGAGCCGACGATGTGGCTGCTGCGGCCGGGCTGGGCCTTCGCGGCGATCTGCCTCACCATCGTCTGGAAGACGAGCTCGTTCATGGCGCTGATCCTGCTCGCCGGCCTGCAGATGATCCCGCGCTCGCTCTACGAGGCGGCCGAGGTCGACGGCGCGACCCGCTGGCAGCAGTTCTGGCAGATCACCATTCCCATGCTGACGCCGTCGATCGTCGTCGCGCTGATCTTCCGCACGATCACCGCGCTGCAGACCTTCGACATCCCGTACACGATGACCAAGGGCGGACCGGGCAACGCGACCGAGACGCTCGCGATGCTGATCCACAAGACGACGATCGACTACCTCGACGTCGGCTACGGCTCGACGCTCGCCGTGTTCATGTTCGTGCTCTCGCTCGCGGTGACCACCGTCTACCTGCGGCGCATCGGGAGGCAGGCATGACGCTCCCGCGCGGCAAGTCGCTCACGCTGATCGCGGCGGCGATCGTCGTCGTCAACGGCTTCTTCCCGGCCGTCTGGATCCTGCTCACCTCGCTCAAGACCGAGGCCGAGCTCGTCAGCAAGCCGATCACCTGGTGGCCGCGCGACCCGACGCTCGCCAACTACGTGCAGGCGTTCGCCGACCAGCCGCTGCTGCGCTATCTCGGCAACAGCCTCGCGGTGGCGGTGCTGTCGACGATCCTCTCGCTCGTCGTCGCGTCGCTGGCCGCGTACGCGATCGCGCGGCTGAACCTGCGCCACCGCCAGCTGATCCTCACCTGCATCGTCGCGTCGAGCATGTTCCCGCTGGTGACGCTGCTGGTGCCGATCTTCCAGACGATGCGCTCGCTGGGGCTCCTCAACACCTACACGGCGCTGGTGCTGCCCTACACGGTGCTGAACCTCCCCGTCTGCACGCTCGTGCTCGTGAGCTTCTTCCAGAGCATCCCGCGCGACCTCGAGAACGCGGCGATGATCGACGGCTGCACGCGGCTGGGCGCGCTGTGGCGCGTCGTCGTTCCGCTGGCCGCGCCGGGCGTGTTCACCGCCGGGATCCTCGCGTTCGTCAACGCGTGGGACGAGTTCCTGCTCGCGCTGTCGCTCAACGCCAGCGCCTCGATGCGCACGCTGCCGGTCGGCATCACGCTCTACCAGGGCGAGTTCACGTTCCCGTGGCCGATCATCTCGGCCGCGCTGATCGTCGCGATCGTGCCGGTGGCCGTGCTGATCGCCGTGTTCCAGGAGCGCGTCGTGGGCGGGCTGACACAGGGTGGCTTGAAGGGCTGAAGACGGCGCCGGCCGGGCCGGCGCGCATTCCGGGACGAAACGCATGGCAACGCACCTCCGTTACGGCATCATCGGCTGCGGCAGCATGGGCCGCGAGCACATCGAGAACATCCAGGCCATGCCGCTGACGGACGGGGGGGCGAGCGTGACCGCGCTCGCCGACCCGCACGGGCCGAGCCGCGACGCGGCGCTCGCGCTCTGCCGCGGCGCGCCCCGCGTGTTCGAGACCCCGGCCGAGCTGCTGGCGAGCGGGCTGTGCGACGCGGTCGTCGTCGCCACGCCGAACTTCACGCACGTCGACGTGATGCGCGAGGCGCTCGCGACCGACCTCTCGATCCTCGTCGAGAAGCCGCTCGTCACGCGCATCGAGGACGGCGTGGAGCTCGTCGCGCGCGAGGCCGAGCGCCGGCGCCGCGGCAGCCGCGGCATCGTCTGGGTGGCGCAGGAGTACCGGTACATGCCGCCGGTGGCCGAGGCGATCCGGATGGCGCACGAGGGCGCGGCCGGCCGCGTCCAGCAGGTGACGATCCGCGAGCACCGCGAGCCGTTCTACCCGAAGGTCGGCGACTGGAACCGCTTCACGGCGAACACCGGCGGCACGCTGGTCGAGAAGTGCTGCCACTACTTCAACCTGATGGACCTCATCCTGAACGAGCGGCCGCTGCGCGTGTTCGCGTCCGGCGGCCAGCGCGTCAACCACCTGGACGAGGTCTACGGCGGCCGGCGCTCCGACATCCTCGACAGCGCCTACGCGGTCGTCGAGTACGGCAGCGGCGCGCGCGCGATGCTCGAGCTGTGCATGTTCGCCGAGAACTCGGTCGACAGCGAGCACCTGACGATCGTCGGCGACGAGGGCAAGATCGAGTCGCTGCTGCCCTCGCTCACGCTGCGCTACGGCCGGCGCGCCGACTGGGGCCGGCGCGCGGTGTGGGGTGAGCCGTCGGGCACCGGCCGCGGCGTCAGCGTGCGCCGCGTCTGGGACACGGCGATCCGCTACGCAGGGCACCACTTCGGCGCCTCGTACCTCGAGCACCTGCGCTTTGCCGACGCCGTGCGCCACGGCAAGCCGCCGGAGATCCCGCTTGAGGAGGGCCTGCGCGCGGTGGCCACGGGGCTCGCCGCGCACCGGAGCATCGACGAGGGCCGCGCGGTCGCGTTGAGCGAGATCCTGCCCGCCGGCGCGTAGCCGCGGGCGCGAACGATAGCGGGATCCACGATGGCCTACGCAACCTACCCTTCGCTGCGCGACCGCGTCGTGTTCGTCTCCGGCGGCAGCTCGGGCATCGGTGCCGAGCTCGTCCGCGCGTTCGCCGCGCAGGGCGCGCGCGTGGCGTTCTGCGGGACGAAGCCCGACGGCGGCGCGGCGCTGATCGAAGAGCTCGCGGCCGCCGGGCACGCGAAGCCCTGGTACCGCGCCTGCGACGTCCGCGACGCCCGCGCCTACCAGGCGCTGCTCGCGCAGGCGGGCGCCGAGCTGGGCGCGATCCGCGTGCTCGTCAACAACGCCGGCCGCGACGACCGCCACGCTATGGAGGACGTGACGCCGGAGTCCTGGGACGACCGGCTCGCGCTCAACCTCAAGCACTACTTCTTCGCGATCCAGGCGGTGGCGCCGGGCATGGCCGCGGCGGGCGGCGGCGCCGTCGTCAACATGGGCTCGGTGAGCTGGATGCGCGGGCGCCCCAACCTCGTCGGCTACACGACGGCGAAGGCCGGGATCCTGGGCCTGACGCGCACGCTCGCCCGCGAGCTGGGGCCGCGCAACATCCGCGTCAACGCGCTGGTGCCCGGCGCGATCGTCACCGAGCGGCAGACGACGCTTCACCGCGACCCCGCGGCCGACCGGCAGTTCCTCGACGCGCAGTGCCTCAAGATCCGCCTCGACCCGGGGCACGTGGCGCGCGCGACGCTGTTCCTCGCCGCCGACGACAGCGACGGGATGACCGGCCAGCACGTGCTCGTCGACGCCGGCATCGCGCAGACGTCGGTGATGGGGTGAGCGTTACGGCAGCGCCGCCGTCGTCGTCGCGGCGGAAGACGCGCCAGGCCTATCGGCCGATCGGCCGATAGGCCCGCCCGCCGGCGCGCGCCGACAATGGCGCGATGTCCGTCGCCGTCCTCCACAGCCGCGCGCTCGCCGGCGTGCACGCGCCGCGCGTCGCGGTCGAGGTGCACATCGCCGGCGGCCTGCCGGGCATCCACCTGGTCGGCCTGCCCGACACCGAGGTGCGCGAGGCCCGCGACCGCGTGCGCGCGGCCGTGCAGAACGCGCAGTTCGAGTTTCCCCAGCGCAAGGTCACCGTCAACCTGGCACCGGCGGACCTGCCGAAGGAGTCCGGGCGCTACGACCTGCCGATTGCGCTCGGCATCCTCGCGGCGACGGGCCAGATCCCCGGCAAGGAGTTCGGGCGCTACGAGTTCGCCGGCGAGCTCGCGCTGACCGGCGAGCTGCGCGCGGTGCGCGGCGCGCTGGCGATGGCGCTGTCGGCGCGGCGCGACGGCCGCGCGTTCGTGCTGCCCGAGGTGTCGGCGGCCGAGGCCGCGATGGTGAAGGGCGCCACCGTGTACGGCGCCGCGTCGTTGCTTGCCGTGTGCGCGCACCTCACGGCGCGGACGCTTCTGGCGGAGGCCTCACCCGCAGCGCTGCCGGCCGCCACCGCCGCTCCGGACTTGTCCGACGTGCGCGGGCAGGCGCGCGCGAAGCGCGCGCTGGAGATCGCCGCCGCCGGCGGGCACTCGCTGCTCTTCACCGGCCCGCCCGGCACCGGCAAGTCGATGCTCGCGCACCGGCTGCCGTCGCTCTTGCCTCCGCTCGCCGACGACGAGGCGCTCGAGGTCGCCGCGGTGGCGTCGATCGCCGGCCGCTTCGTGCCCGCGCAGTGGGGGCGGCGCCCGTTCCGCGCGCCACACCACACGGCCAGCGCCGTCGCGCTGGTGGGCGGCGGCAGCGACCCGCGCCCCGGCGAGATCTCGCTCGCGCACCACGGCGTGCTGTTCCTGGACGAGCTGCCCGAGTGGGACCGCCGCGTGCTGGAGGTGCTGCGCGAGCCGCTCGAGACCGGCGTCATCCACATCTCGCGTGCGGCACGGCAGAGCACGTTCCCCGCGCAGTTCCAGCTCGTTGCCGCGATGAACCCGTGCCCGTGCGGCTACCTCGGCGACCCCGGCCACGGTTGCCGTTGCACGCCGGACCGTGTCGCGCGCTATCGCGCCAGGGTGTCGGGGCCGCTGCTCGACCGGATCGACCTGAAGCTCGAGGTGCCGCCGCTGCCCACCGACGCGCTCGCGGCCGCCGGCGCCGCGGCGAAGGCCTCCGAGCCGTCGGCCGCGGTGCGCGAGCGCGTCGTCGCCGCGCGCGACCGCCAGCGCGCGCGCCAGGGCTGCTGCAACGCGCGGCTCGCGCCCGCCGACGTCGCGCGGCACTGCGCGCCGGACGCGGACGGCGAGGCGCTGCTGATGAAGGCGACGGCCCGGCTCGGGCTGTCCGCGCGCGGCTACCACCGCGTGCTCAAGGTCGCGCGCACGATCGCGGACCTCGCCGGCGCGGAGAAGATCGCGCCGCGTCACCTGTCCGAGGCGATCGGCTACCGGCAGGTGGCCGCGGTGTGACCGCGGCGGATCCGCGGCTCGGGCGTTGACATATTGATGCGCACCGCTCATGCTTTGATGCATGCGCACGACCATCCGCCTCGACGAACGCCTGCTTGCGGAGGCCAAGAAGCGCGCGGCCGAGAGCGGGCGCACGCTGACCGCCGTCATCGAGGATGCGCTGCGCGCGGAGGTGGCCCGGCGCGCGGAGCAGGCGGCGCGCAAGCCGGTGCGGCTCAAGATCGTCGGCACCGGCGGCGTGCTGCCCGGCGTCGACCTCGATGACTCCGCGGGTCTCGCGGACGTCATGGGGCCGTGACGTGGTGCTGCCCGACGTCAACGTTCTCGTCTACGCGCACCGCGCCGACTCGTCTGGTCACGCAGCGTGTCACCGCTGGCTCGCGCGCGCCATCGACGGCGACGAGGCGCTCGGCGTGTCCGATCTCGTGCTCTCGGGCTTCGTTCGCGTCGTGACGCATCCGAAGGTGTTCGCGCGGCCGAGCCGCCTCGACGAGGCCTTTGCCTTCGCGGTACAGGTGCGCGAGGCGTCCAACGCGGTCCCGGTCGCGCCGGGGCCGCGCCACTTCGACCTGTTCCAGCGTCTGTGCGCGCGAGGGGGTGCCAAGGGCAACCTCGTGCCGGACGCGTTCCTGGCAGCGCTCGCGATCGAAGCCGGCTGCGAGTGGATCTCGACGGATCGCGACTACAGCCGCTTTCCCGGGCTGCGCTGGTTCAATCCGCTGGACGCCGGCTGAGCGCCGCGCGGCCGCGCGGCGTGCCGCGGGCGGCGGCGGGCGCTCAGGACTTCCGCCCCGCGTACTTCTCGCCGGCCGCCATGTCGGACTTGAGCCAGTTCTGCGGCGGCGGCAGCGGGCACGTGGTGAACGCGGAGAACGCGCACGGCGGGTTGTACGCCTTGTTGAAGTCGACCACCCACTGCCCGTCCTTCGGCTTCTCGATGAACAGGAAGCGCCCCGGCGGGTAGGTCGTCGAGTTGCTGGTGCCGTCGCGGAAGATGATGAAGAGGTTGCCCTCGTCGTCGAGCGCGTCGAGCGTCATCTTCTGGCCGTTGACGGCGAACTCCAGCGTGCCGGCGACCTTCTCGTACGCGATCTCGCCGCGCACGTTGGCGATCGGGATCGTCGCGCCCTTCTCGGTCGGGACGAACTTCGCCGGCACCTTGAACTCGGCCTTCGGCTCGAACCACACGCGGCCGGCGAAGTTCTTGCGCCGCGGCGACTCGCGGTCGGCGGCGCGCACGACGACCTTGCCGTCCTCGCGCTTGACGAACTGCAGCGACAGGCGGCCCGACGTCACCCACTCGAGCCGCGAGGCTCCGGTGACGAGGTCGCGCGCGGTGAACTCCACGCTGTCGTCGGACTCCTTGGTGACCGTGCGCATCTTCTGCCCCTTGGCGAGTTCGAGGCGCGCCCGGTCGGCGCTCACGACGACCACGCCCAGGTGCGCCGGGGCGAGCCCCTTGGGCAGCACGATCCTGTTGTCCGGCGCCGAGCCGATCGTGTAGGTGCCGGGGGCCAGCTCGTCGCGCGACACGATCGACAGCCAGCCGCGCTCGCGCGTGAGGCTCGTGTCGGCGCGCGTGCGCCACTTGGCGAGCTCGTCGGTCCAGGCCGGGTCCGGCGCGGCGGCGGTGGCGGCGGACGCGCAGGCGGCGAGCGCCAGCGCGCAGAGGGTGGAACGCAGCAGGACGGGCGCGGCCATGGCAGGCAACCTGTCGGGACGGCGAGGGGGGCCATTCTACGCCCGGCCCGGGTCGGCGCGTTCGGCGGCGGGCGGGGGTTGCCAGCGGGCGAATTAACGTATACGTTACCGCATCGGTTAATGCATTCCGCTCGTCCCGGCGTTCCGCCCATGCCCGCTCCCCCGCGCATCGACCTCGCGGCGCTCGCCTTCACCGGCGCGGGACTCGTGCGCCCGGAGTGCGTGCTGGCCACGCGCGCCGGCGCGCTCTACACGGCCGACTGGCGCGGCGGCGTCGCGCAGACCGGGCCGGGCGGCACGCAGGCGCTCTACGCCGGGCAGCTGCCGGGCGGCCGGCCGCTGCGCCCCAACGGCATCGCGCTGCGCCGCGACGGCAGCTTCCTGCTGGCCGACCTGGGCGAGACGAAGGGCGGCGTGTTCGCGCTCGCGCGCGACGGCCAGGTGCGGCCGTTCGTCGAGGCGGTCGACGGCGTCGAGCTGCCGCCGTCGAACTTCGTGTTCGAGGACGGCCACGGCCGCACGTGGATCACCGTCAGCACGCGCCGCGTTCCCCGCGCATCCGCGTACCGCGCCGACGTCGCCGACGGGTTCGTCGCGGTGGTGGACGGCCGCGGCGCGCGCATCGTCGCCGACGGGCTCGGCTACACCAACGAGGCGGCGGTCTCGCCGGACGGCCGGTGGCTGTACGTCAACGAGACGTTCGGCCGCCGGCTGTCGCGCTTCGCACTCGCCGCCGACGGGACGCTGGGCGCGAAGGAGGTCGTGACGACGTTCGGCCACGGCACCTATCCGGACGGCCTCGCGTTCGACGCCGAAGGCCACGCGTGGATCACCAGCATCGTCAGCAACCGCGTGCTGCGCGTGGCGCCCGACGGCGCCGCCACCGTCGTGCTCGAGGACGCCGATCCGGCGCACGTCGACTGGGCGGAGCGCGCGTACCTCGCCGGCGAGATGGGGCGCCCGCACCTCGACCACGCGGCGGGCCGCGTGCTGAAGAACGTCTCGAGCCTCGCGTTCGGCGGCCCGGACCTGCGCACGGCGTACCTGGGCTGCCTGCTCGGCGACGCGATCGCGCACTTCCGCGCGCCGGTCGCCGGGCATCCACTCCCCCACTGGAACTTCTGAACGTGCCCGCACCCGCCGCCACCCGCAAGCCGCGCGCCGCGAAATCCGGCGCCGCGCCGCGTGCGCGTCCCGCCGCCCGCCCCGCCGCGCCGCCCGGACGCGCGTCGCGTGTGGCCGACGCCTATCAGGCAATCCGCCGACGCATCCTCGACAACGTGTACCCGCCGGGCCACCAGGCACTCGAGGGCGCGCTCGCGGCCGAGCTCGGCATCAGCCGCACGCCGGTGCGCGAGGCGCTGATCCGGCTCGCGCACGAGGGGCTGGTCGAGGTGGTGCCGCGCCACGGCATGCGCGTGCTGCCGGTGTCGCCCGACGACATGCGCGAGATCTACGCGGTGCTGGCGGCGCTCGAGTCGGCGGCGGCCGAGGCGCTGGCGCTGCGGCGGCCGTCCGACGCCGAGTTGCGGCCGCTGGTCGACGCGACGCGCGACATGGCGCGCGCGCTGAAGGCGGACGACCTCGACGCGTGGGCGGCGGCCGACGAGCGCTTCCACCAGGGCCTCGTCGAACTGGCGGGCAACCGCACGCTGGTCGACTCCATCGCGCGGCTGGCCGACCGCGTGCACCGCGCGCGGATGTTCACGCTGCGGCTGCGGCCGAAGCCCGTCAACTCCACGCACGAGCACATGGCGATGCTCGAGCGGATCCGCGCGGGCGACGCCGCCGGCGCGGTCGACGTCAACCGGGCGCACCGCCAGCGCGCGACGCGCGAGCTCGTGACGATCTTCGAGCGCTACCGGCTGCAGCAACTCTAGAAGGAACGATCGCGTGACCATGAACAAGCCCCTGCGGATCTGCGTGCTGCCCGGCGACGGCATCGGCGTCGAGGTGATCGACGCCACGGTCCCGCTGCTCGAGAAGCTCGCGCACGGCGCGCAATTCGCGTTCGCCTTCGCCTCGCATCCTGCCGGCGCGCTGCACTTCCGCGCCACCGGCGACGCGCTGCCGGCCGCGACCCTTGCCGCCGCACGCGACGCGGACGCGATCCTGTTCGGCGCGATGGGCTGGCCCGAGATCCGCTATCCCGACGGGACCGAGATTGCGCCGCAGCTCGACCTCCGCGTCGCGCTGGAGCTCTACGCGGGCGTGCGTCCGGCGCGCGCGCTTCCCGGCATCCCGCTGCCGCTGGCCGACCCGCGCGCCCGCGACATCGACCTGGTCGTCGTCCGCGAGTCGACCGAGGGGCTGTTCGCATCACGGGGCAAGGGCGTGATCGACGACGACCGCGAGGCGCGCGACACGATGGTGATCACGCGCGAGGGCTCGGAGCGCGTGCACGACTTCGCATTCCGGCTCGCGCGCCGGCGCAAGTCGCGTGGCCGCCCGGGGCGCGTCACCTGCGTCGACAAGGCGAACGTGTTCCGGTCGATGGCGTTCTTCCGCAAGATCTTCGACGAGCGCGCCCGCGCGTTCCCGGACGTCGAGGCGCGCCACAACTACGTCGACGCGACCGCGCTCGACCTCATCCGGAAGCCGTGGGAGTTCGACGTGCTCGTCACGGAGAACATGTTCGGCGACATC
>JBGAMF010000177.1:0-4798 GCA_044223185.1 Casimicrobiaceae bacterium
CACGGCGCCCGCGCGGTCCAGCTGCGCGCGGACCTCGGCCGCGCCGTACGCCGGCCCGCGGTAGCTGCCCGCCATCGCGTCCGGCCGCACCGGCGTGCGCGCGCGGCCGAGGTGGCCGTGCCACGCGGCGAGCGCGGCGCCGACGGCGCTGCCGGCGTCGCCGGCGGCGGGCTGGATCCACAGGTCGTCGAACGGCCCCTCGCGCAGCAGCCGGCCGTTGGCCACGCAGTTGAGCGCGACGCCGCCGCCGAGGCAGAGGTTGCGCATGCCGGTCTCGGCGGCGACCGTGCGCGCGAGCTTCAGCACGATTTCCTCGGTGACGTCCTGGATCGAGCGCGCGACGTCCATGTGCCGCTGCGTGAGCAGGGCCTCCGGCCCGCGCGGCGGCCCGTCGAACAGCGCGTCGAAACGCGCGTTGGTCATCGTGAGCCCGGTCGCGAAGTCGAAGTAGCGCATGTCGAGGCGGAACGTGCCGTCGGGCTTGACGTCGATCAGCCGCTCGCGGATGCGCTGCGCGTAGCGCGGCTCGCCGTACGGGGCGAGGCCCATCAGCTTGTACTCGCCCGAGTTCACCTTGAAGCCGCAGTAGTAGGTGAACGCCGAGTACAGCAGCCCGAGCGAGTGCGGGAAGTCGATCTCCCAGTGCGGCGCGAGCGTGCCGCCGCGCCCGGTCCACACCGACGTCGTCGCCCACTCGCCGACGCCGTCGAGGCACAGGACCGCGGCCTCCTCGAACGGCGACGGGTAGAACGCCGCCGCGGCGTGCGCCTCGTGGTGCTGCGTGAAGAGGAGCTGCGGCAGGCGCGCGCCGCCGTCGCCGGCGAGCGCCTCGAACTCGCGCTTCAGCACCGTCTTGAGGTAGAGCTTCTCCTTGAGCCAGACGGGCATCGCGGCGACGAACGACTTGAAGCCGCGCGGACTGAACGCGAGGTAGGTCTCCAGCAGCCGCTCGAACTTGACGAGCGGCTTGTCGTAGAAGACCACGTGGTCGACGTCCGCGAGCGCGGCGCCCCCCTCGTCGAGGCAGTAGCGGGCCGCCTGCGCGGGGAAGCGCGCGTCGTGCTTGCGGCGGGAGAAGCGCTCCTCCTGCGCGGCGGCGACGATGCGGCCGTCCTCTACCAGCGCCGCGGCGCTGTCGTGGTAGTACGCCGAGAGGCCGAGGATGCGCGTCATGGGCGAGCCGGCCGCGGCGTGCGCGCCGCGGCGCGGCGATGCGCTACTCGCGCACCTGCGCCAGCGCCTGCGGCGACAGCGAGTAGCAGGTGGCGACGAGCTCGTCGTCGCGCTCGAGGACCTCCGGGAAGGCGATGCCCGGCAGCACCTGCACGGCGAAGATCTCGTTGACGCCCGACGTGAACTTGAGCGCGGCGGCGATCCGGCCGGCGGACACGTCGATCACCTGCACGCCGCAGAAGCGCTCGGACTCGGGCAGGCGCTCGGTCAGCGGGAGCCCGCCGAACACGTTGCTCTCGCGGACGCGCGAGAGGCCGACGAACGCGAAGTTCCGGTGGAAGTCGAGCCCGCGCGTGAAGCCGTTGAGGTCGGCGAACGTCGACGTCGTGCCGGCGTCGCGGTCGACGAGCGCGATCGTGCCGCGCCCGGAGTCGAGCACCCACAGCCGGTTCGCGTACCAGCGCGGCGAGTGCGGCATCGACAGCCCGCTGGTGACCACGCGGCCCGACGGCACCTCCATCACGAGGCCGGAAGTCGCCTTGGTCGGGCGCCAGCCGGCCGGCTCGTCGCTGACCGCGAACGCCGTCACGTACCCGGGGCGGCCGTCGACCATCGCGAGCCCGTTCAGGTGGCAGCGGTCGTCCGCCGACAGGCCCTTGACGAACGGCGGCCGCCAGCGCGGCTCGAAGCTGTGCGGCGGGTTGCGCGTGCACAGGCACGAGAAGCGCGTGTTGACGAACCACAGCTCGTCGCCGCTGCCGTAGGCCATCTCGTGGATCTGGACGTCGCCGGTGACGAAGTCGCTGCGCGGCACGAAGCAGGCGTCGTACGGCGACTCCTTCATCTTCGACGGCGGCAGCCGCGGGATCAGCGCCGGCACGTTGAAGAGCTCGTGGATGCGCGCGGTGGAGCCGACCGCGATGCTGCGGGCGTTCGCCGCGATGCCCATCGCGCGGTCGAACGCGACGAAGTGCACGTTGAGCCCGCCGCCCACCGCGCGGAGGATGAACACCCGGCCGGTGTCGTAGGTGGACACGAGCAGCGAGATCCGGTTCTCGCGCAGCACCCGCGCGAAGTCGCCGATCACCTCGATCGTCGGCGGCCCGGACGGCGCGGGCGGCGCGCCGTCGGGCGGCGTGCCCTCGGCGGGCGCGGGTTCGGCGGGTGCGGGTTCGGCGGCCGGCGCGGCCGGCGTCTCTGGGTCGGTGGGGGTCATCGGGGGCGGGGGTATCGTGCCGTCGCGGGTGCCGGGCACGGCGACGCAAAGCGCGATTTTGCCACACGGGCCGCGGGCGGCCCCGGCACGGGCGGACGGTTCAGAGCACGTCGGCGAAGCCGCGCCGCGTGCGCTGGAACCCGTAGAAGCCGAGCCACGCGGCGGCGAGCCCGATCCCCCACAGCGCCGCGAGCGGCCAGGGGGACGGCCACGCGCCGTGGATCAGGCAGCCGCGCACCATCTCGATGAACAGCGCGATCGGATTGACCGCGATCAGCCACCGCCAGCCTTCGGGCACCGCCGACGCCGGGTAGAACACCGGGCTCAAGAACAGCAGCGTCAGCGCGAGGAAGCCGACGAGCTGCGAGAGGTCGCGCAGGTAGACGCCGAGCGCCGCGAACGCGTAGGTGAAGCCCAGCGCGAACAGCGCGAGCGGCGCGACGACCAGCGGCAGCGCCAGCGCGGCCGCCGGCAGCGCGCCGGTGCGCACGACGACGGCGGCGGCGATCAGCAGCACGCCGACGGCGAAGTGGAAGGCCGCCACGACGAGCACCGACCACGGCAGCAGCTGCAGCGGGAACACGACGCGCTTGACGAGATTGCGGTGGTCGACGACGAGCGTGGGCGCCCGCGTCACGCACTCGGCGAAGAAGCCGTGGACGGCCATGCCGGCGTAGACGAGCAGCGCGAAGCCGGCGCGGTCGGTGACCGGCCCGTCCCAGCGCATGCCGAACACGACGCTGAACACGAACGTGTAGATCGCGAGCAGCAGCAGCGGGTTGAGCACGGCCCACCCGAAGCCCAGCAGCGAGCCGCGGTAGCGCCCCGAGATCTCGCGCCGCGCGAACTGCCAGAGCAGGCTGCCGTGGTCGGCCACCGTCGCGAACAGCGCGCGCGGCGAGACGGGGAAGCGCGCCGCGCTCATCGCACCGCCCCCGCCCGCGGCGGCCACGCCAGCGCGTAGGCCGTCCCGGACAGCGCGAGGTTCGGGTTGTAGCAGGGGTCGTCGGCGAGCTCGCGCGACCACCGCGCGGCGAACCGGGCCTCCTCGGCGGCGTTGCCGCGCGCGTTCGCCGGGTCGTCGGCGTAGCCGCGCGACGCGGACTCGTGGTGCGTCAGCTCCGCGTACGGCGTGACGACGTGGCGGTAACCGGCGCGCGCGAGGCGCAGGCACAGGTCGAGGTCGTTGCACGACACGGCGAGCGACTCGTCCATCCCGCCGACTTCGAGATAGCGGTCGCGCGCGACGACGGCGCACGCGGTGATCATCGCGCCGACCTCGCGCACGGCGCGCGCGCGGCCGTAGGGTCCGGCGAAGCCGGGCCGCGTGCCGATCCACGGCCGGTCGCCCACGCCGTTCAGGCCGAGGATCACGCCGGCGTGCTGCAGCGTCCCGTCCGGGTACCAGAGCGTCGCGCCGGCGAGGCCCACGCCCGGCCGGGCGGCGAGGGCGACGAGCTCGCCGAGCCAGCCTTCCGACACCGCCTCGACGTCGTTGTTGACGAGCGCGATCATGGTCCCCGCCGCCGCCTGCACGCCCAGGTTGCACTGCGCCGCGTAGTTGAACGGCTGCGCGTACTGCAGCACGCGCGCGGTGCCGTCGCGGGCCAGCGCCGCCAGGTACTCGCGCGCGTCGCGCTCGACCGAGCCGTTGTCGACGAGCACGAACTCGTACGGCGCGTAGGCGGTCCTCGCGCGGATCGACTCGACGCACGCGCGCAGCAGCGCGCAGCGGTCGCGCGTCGGGATCACGATCGACACCCGCGGCGGCGGCGACGGCAGCGCCCACCTGATCCGCCAGCCGTCGGGCACGGGCTCGACCGCCGCCGCCTCGCCGCGGCGCGCGAGCGACGCCTCGAGCACCCGGCGCTGCGCGGCGGCGAGCGCCGGCTTCTCGAACGCGGCGGCCGCCGTGGAGCCGGGCAGCTCGCGCCAGTGGTAGAGCACGCGCGGCACGTGCGCGATGCGCGCGCGGCCGACGGCCTCCTCGGCGCGCAGCACCAGGTCCCAGTCCTGCGCGCCGTCCACGCCCAGGGCGAGGCCCCCGAGCGCACGCAGCGCGTCGGTGCGCGCGACGACGAAGTGCAGCACGCAGTTGGTCGTGCGGATCCACTCGGCGTCCCACGCCGGCTTGAACCACGGCCGCGTGCGTACGCCCTGCGGGTCGAGCTTGTCCTCGTCGCAGAAGAAGAGCGCGACGTCGGGGCGCGCGGCGATCGCCTCGGCCATCGCGAGCAGCGCGTCGGGGGCGAGCGCGTCGTCGTGGTCGAGGAACGCGCAGAACTCGCCGGTCGCCGCCGCGAGCGCGTCGTTGGTCGCCTGCGCGATGCCGCCGTTGGCCGCGCGGCGCGCGACGCGGATGCGCGGATCCGCCGCGGCGGCCGCGGCGAGGCACGCGGCCACGCCGGG
>JBGAMF010000178.1:0-4752 GCA_044223185.1 Casimicrobiaceae bacterium
GGCGCAGCCTGCTCGCGCTGCGCACGGCCGACTACCGCGCTCAGGAGAGCGCGGCCCGGCAGGCGATCGCGTTTGCCGAGCGTGCCGGGGACGCCGAGTCGAGGCTCGGCGCGCAGCGCCTGCTCGCCGATGCGCTGGCTGCCCAGGGCGACCTCGAAGGCGGCCGGGCGCTCGCCCGCGACGGCCTCGCCGAGGCGCGCGCGCGCGGGCTGCGCCGCCTGGAGGGCATGTTCCTCAACGTGCTGTCGTTCATCGCCGGGCTGCAGGACGACCAGGTCACCGGGCTCGCGCTGGACGAGCAGGACTTGCCGATCTGGCGCGAACTCGGCGACCGCCAGGGCGAGACGATCGCGCTGGGCAACGTCGGCGCCGACTGGCTCTGGTTCGGCGAGTTCGCGCAGGCGCGCCGGCACCTCGAAGAGGCGCTGAAGCTGTGCCGCGCGATCGGCTCGCGGCAGACGGAGTGCGGCCCCCTCGGCAACCTGTCGCAGCTCGCGCTGTGGCAAGGCGACGCTGCGCAGGCGCTCGAGCTGGCGCACGCGGCGGTGGATGTGGCGGTGGCGGTGCAGGCGGCCGACTTCGAGGCCGGTGCGCGCTTTCGCGTCGGCGAGGCGGAACTCGCGCTGGGCCGCCACCAGGCGGCGGCCGAGGCCTATGTGCAGGCCGAGTCGCTGTCACGCGCGATCGGATCGGGCGCGCACTACGCGACAGCCGGCCGCGCCCGCGCGGCGCTGGCCGCCGGCGACGTGGCCGGCGCGATGGTCTTCATCGAGGCCTTGCTCGCGCATCGCGCCGGCGGCGGGGAATTCGGAGGGGATCCAAAGCGCATCTTCTTCACCTGTCATCAGGTGCTGGCGCGTGCAGGCGACGCGCGCGCGGCGAAACTGCTCTCGGCCGCGCACGCCGAACTGCAGGCGCGGGCGGCGACGATCACCGACGCCCGATTGCGGCAGAGCTTCCTCGCCAACGTGCCGTACCACCGCGAGATCGTCGCGGCGTGGGCCGCGGCCGGACAGGGGCGCGCCTCGGGCGCGCCGTGAGTTGTCCTGGGGCCCTGACGAACCGGCAGGACCTCGCGCTCGTCGAGCGGCGCCGCCTGGCATTGCTCGGGCGGATGCCGCTCGCGACCGGCCAGCGCGGCCGCCCGTCCGCAGTCGGTGGCGCCGGATCAAGCCACCCGGCGCAAGCAGCACACTGTCTCCGATGACGCGCGCCCATCGTTGCGTGTACGCTGCGCAGTTCATGAGCCCACCCGTCGAGCACTTCATCCGGTCGTTCGCGCTCGGCGCCCGCTCCGCCGCCGGCGCGGCCGTCGCCGAAGCGCGCGCCAGGTTGCGGGATCCCCCGCACGCGCCCCGCGTTTCCAACTGATCTTCGCCATGACGAATCTCCGCTCCCGTCCGGGTGACCCCGACACGCAGGTCGTCGCGCTCGCCAATGGCGTCCGCGTCGTCGTCGTCCGCCTGCCGCACGTCGCCACCGCCGCGGCGAGCGTCTTCGTCCGCAGCGGCAGCCAGCACGAGAGCGCGGCGCAAAGCGGCATCGGCCACGTGATCGAGCACATGGCGTTCAAGGGCACGCGGTCGCGCGACTGCCAGCGGATCAACCTCGACGCCGAGCGCCTGGGCGCCGAGGTCAACGCGCACACCGACCGCGACCACACGGCGTTCCACATGCGCGGCCGCGCCCGCGACGCCGAGTCGTTCGTCCGCATGCTCGGCGACATCGTCCGCGAGAGCACCTTTCCGGCCGACGAGCTCGAGCGCGAGCGCCAGGTCATCCTGCACGAGCTTGCCGAGAACCAGGACGACCCGGCGGCCACCGCGTTCGAGCTCTTCGACCGCGCGTGCTACGGCGCGCATCCGGCGGCCAGCCCCGTAATCGGCACGCGCGCGAACATCAGGCGGTTCACGCGCGACGAGCTCGCGGCGTGGGTCGAGCGGCAGTACACGGGTGCCAACACCGTCGTCGGAGTCGCCGGCAACGTCGATCCCGATGCGGTCGCCACCGTGGCGCAGGCGGTCTTCGGCGACATGCCGAAGGGCCGCGACAACGTCACGGAGGCACCGCCGTGGGTCGGCGGCATCCGCGCCCGGCGGCTGACCGGCGCGAGCCAGGCGGACATCGTCCTCGGCTTCCCGGTTCCGCCGCTGCGGCAGGCGCCCACGGCCTTCGCCGTGGCCGCCGCGCTGCTGGGCGAAGGCATGAGCTCGCCGCTGCTCGACCGGCTGCGCGAGCGGCGCGGCCTCGTCTACCACGCCGACTGCTGGACCGACGTGCGGGATGCGTGGGGCCAGTTCGTGATCGAGGCGACGACGGCGCCGGAGAAACTGCGCGAGACGGTCGAGGAGATCGCCGCGCTTCTGCGCGAGAGTGCGGCGAGCGTCGATTCGGTCGGGCTCGAGCGCGCGCGCAACCAGGTCGAGGTCCGCACGCTGTGCGACCACGAGGTGCCGGACAAGCGCCTGGAAGCGGCGGCGGTCGACCTGTTCGCGCTCGGGCGCGTGCGTGCGCGCGAGGAGGTGGTGACGGGAATCCACGACGTCGGTCCCGACGGCGTGCGCGACGCGCTCGCGCGCATGCTCGCGGCCGGTGCCGCGGTGGGCATCGCGGGCAGCATGGGCAGGAGCGCGACCGCGCAGGTCGCGCGGATCCTCGGCCTGCCCGGCCGCTAGACCGCCGGCACCCGCGCGCCGGCCCCGGAATCGTCGGTTCGCGCCGGGACTGCGCGTTCGCGCGTCCGTGGCGCGGACGCGCGCTACTTCGACGATCCGGGCGCGGCCGCGCCGACCCGCGGCCCCGGTCCGACCATCCGCAACGCGCCGTTGTCGACGAGGCGCCGGACCTCCGGCGACGCGAGGATCGCATTCTTCGCGGCGACGCGCAGCCGGTCGACCGCTTCGTCGGTCAGCACGAACGACGTGGGCAGCGTGTTGAGGTAGTCGCGCTCCCGGGCGTCCGGAAGCGCGTCGAACGACACCTCGATCACGCGGATGTTGATGTCGGGCGCCCGCATGACCGACTGCAGTTTCTCGCCCAGCGCAGGGTAGGGCCTGATCGCGTCGCGGACCTCGCGCAGCGACGCCCACCGCGCCTGGATGTCCCGCAGCGTCTCCACCGTGTCGTACGAGTAGCGGTCGATCGGCGTCCCGGTCGCCTTGAGGAGCACGTCGAACACGGCGGGCGGATCTTCCCGCCGGTTCCAGTCGTTCGGCGGCGTCGCCAGCGAGTTGACGACGAAGACGAAGATGTTGCGCACGTGGTCGTACGGCGTCTGCATCCCCGCCGCGTGCAGCGCCTCGAAGGTCGACAGCACGTCGAGCACGCCGCGCATGCCGACGTTGTCCGAGACGCCGCCGTCGACGAGGTGCAGGTACGGGCGGTTCTCGCGGTCGGCGAACGCCTCGAGCTCCTGCAGTCGCTTCACCGTGCGCGCCGCCGGCCGCGGCGGATTCGGGTTGTCGACGAAGAGCCTGGTCCACGCCGGCGGCCGGTAGCCGCAGGTGCCACCGTAGTTGTCGATGGTGATCGACGACAGGACGACCGGAACCGCCGACGACGCGGCGGCGGCGCGCGCCAGCCGGATGCTCGACAGGTCCGTGCACAGCACGTCGAAGTTCTCGGGGTTGAAGATGAGCCGGGTCCCGTCCGCGAGGTCGGTCGCGCTGACGAGGATCCGCGGGCCGTTGCGCCGCAGGTCCTTGTACGTCGCCCCGTTGAACAGGATCTCGTCGTAGAAGTTGGCGGCGAGCTCGGACCGCCCCCAGCCGGTGGACGCGAGCGCGGGCCAGTTGCCGGGACTCAGCGCCCGCCGCACGAGCTCGCCCTGCACGTCGCGCTTGAGGAAGTCGCCCCGTTGAACAGGATCTCGTCGTAGAAGTTGGCGGCGAGCTCGGACCGCCCCCATCCGGTGGACGCGAGCGCGGGCCAGTTGCCGGGACTCAGCGCCCGCCGCACGAGCTCGCCCTGCACGTCGCGCTTGAGGAAGCTCGCCTCGTAGGTGTCGAAGAGCTTGTCGCCGTGCAGGCCGAACGCCAGCGCGGTGAAGCTCCCGCCCGAGATGCCCGTGATCACGTCGACCGTGTCGAGTGCGCGCACGCGCCGGCCGCTCTTCGTCGTGACCTCCATGTCGCGCAGCGTCTCGAGCACGCCGTACGAGAAGGCGGCCGCGCGGGTGCCCCCGCCGGAGAAGGCGAGCACGACCAGCGTCGCGTGGTCCTCCGGATTGTCGGACGGCCGCTCGACCCGGTGGGCCCGGTTCATGTCGTGCTGGCCGATCGGCGGATTGACCGGTCGCGTCGCGCATCCGGCGAGGACCACGATGACCGCCAGCAGCGCCGCGAGGCCGGCTCGCGATCCCGGTCCCGCGTGGTGCACCGGCGTGGCCGGGGGGTGAAGGCGCCGTCTGATCGCGTGCATGGAGAACCTCCGTCGAGTGTCCGCGACCGCCGCTGCGTACCACGCCGGTCCATCGTGTCCCGCGAACGAGGATAGGCCGGGCTCGCGCCCGCGGCTATGCAACCAAGGTGCTACGCGCCGACCCGCGCTCTCGACAAAGCAGGATCGTGCCGGACGTGCCGGCCGTCGTGTCGGCGGCCTACGCCGCCGACTTCGCCTTGCGGCCGGGCGCCGCGGGCGGCACGTAGCCGGACACGCGGCACTGCCACGCGTCGATGCGCTCGCCGTTCTCGAAGCGGGTCAGGCTGCAGGTGATGACCGCGCCCGACGCCACGAGGCCGGCGAGCCGCTGCC
>JBGAMF010000034.1:0-35675 GCA_044223185.1 Casimicrobiaceae bacterium
AGGACTGGGACTTCAGCATGAACCTGAACGTCCGCGCGATGTACGTCGCGATCCAGGCGGCGGCGCCGAAGATGCTCGACAAGCATCAGAAGACCGGCCAGTGGGCGTCGATCATCAACATGGCGTCGGTCGCGGGCTCGATCAAGGGACTGCCCAACCGGTTCGTCTACGGGACCAGCAAGGCCGCCGTCATCGGGCTCACCAAGGCCGTGGCCGCGGACTTCGTGCAGAAGGGGATCCGCTGCAACGCGATCGCGCCGGGCACCGTCGACACGCCGTCGCTGTCCGACCGCATCAACGCGTTCGCCGACCCCGTCGAGGCGCGCAAGATGTTCATCGCGCGCCAGCCGATGGGTCGGCTCGCCAAGGCCGAGGAGATCGCGCCGGTCGTGATCTTCCTCGCGTCGGACGAGTCCGCGTTCGCGACGGGGCAGGTGTTCTCGGTCGACGGCGGCATGACAATTTGAAAACCCGTTCACAAGGAGTCGCAGAGACACCGAGAAGTTCCGATTACTCGGCGCCTCGGCGTCTCTTTGTGAGATTTTCGCCTGTGAAGGAGAGAGCATGAAACTCGTACGCTACGGCCCCGCCGGCAAGGAAAAGCCGGGCCTCATCGACGCCGACGGCAAGCTTCGCGACCTGTCGAAGAAGGTGAAGGACATCGACGGCGCGTCGCTCGCGCCCGGCGAACTCGCGAAGCTCGCGAAGCTCGACCCCAAGAAGCTGCCGCTGGTCAAGGGCAAGCCGCGGCTCGGGTCCTGCGTGGCCAAGCCGTCGCAGTTCGTCGCCATCGGCCTGAACTACGTCGACCACGCGAAGGAGACCGGCTCGCCGATCCCCGAGAACCCGATCGTGTTCTTCAAGTCGCCGGGCTGCATGGTCGGGCCGAACGACAACGTGATGGTGCCGCGGAACTCGACGCAGCTCGACTGGGAGGTCGAGCTCGGCATCGTGATCGGCCGCAAGGCGAGCTACGTCGACCGCAAGGACGCGCTGCGCTACGTGGCCGGCTACTGCCTGATCAACGACGTGTCGGAGCGCGACTTCCAGCTCAAGAAGGGCGCGTCGCAGTGGAGCAAGGGCAAGGGCTGCGACACGTTCGGCCCGACCGGCCCCTGGCTCGTCACGAAGGACGAGGTCAAGGACGTGCAGAACCTCGACATGTGGCTCGACGTCAACGGCGAGCGCCGCCAGCGCGGCAGCACGAAGACGATGATCTTCGGCGTCGCCGAGCTCGTCGCCGACGTGTCGCAGTACATGACGCTGCTCCCGGGCGACGTGATCACGACCGGCACGCCGCCGGGCGTGGGGATGGGCATGAAGCCGCAGCAGTGGCTGAAGCCCGGCGATGTCGTCACGCTCGGGATCCAGGGCCTGGGCGAGCAGAAGCAGAAGGTCGTGCCGTTCAAGGGGCGCAAGTAGCGCCCCTCACCCCACCCCTCTCCCCGCCGGCGGGGAGAGGGAGCCGTTCGGCGCTGCGGCGGCGCCAGGCCGCGCCCCCCGACCCCAACCCTTTCCCGCCAGCGGGGAGAGGGCGTTCGATGTCCGCCGGCTCACCGGTGCGCGCACGTCCGTATGCGCTCCCTCGCCCCGCGTCAGCGGGGAGAGGGCTGGGGTGAGGGGCCCGCTGCGCCGCCCTGCCCGAACGCCAGCAGGCCGAGGGCGCCGGCGACCGCGAGCGCCGCACCGGCGCGCAGCACCGCGGCGATGCCGGCGACGTCGTACCCGGCACGCTCGGGCGACCCGGCAAGCAGCTCCAGCACGGCCGCGGCGATCGCGACGCCGACCGCGCCCAGCATCACGAGCGCCGTCAGCGTGATCCCCGAGGCCGCGCCGACGTACGCCGGCGGCACGACGGTCTGCGTGGCCACGCTCGCGAGCGCCCACCCCAGGCCGAGACCGACGCCGGTGACCATGAACAGCGGCGCGTACAGCCACAGCGACTCGACGCCGGTGAGGCCGACGATGCCGGCGGCGCTGATCAGCATGCCAGCCGCCATCGCGCGGTCGGGGGGAAAGCGCTCGGCGATGCGCCCCGACCAGTAGCTCGCCGTGCCCGCGCCCACCGACAGTGCGAGGAACACGAGCCCTGCTTCGAACGGCGACATCCCGCGCGCCTGCTGCAGGTACAACGCCGAGAACACGGCGACCAGGCAGAACACGACGTTCGACAGCGATCCCGCGACGACGACGGCGTCGAACGCGCGGTTGCGGAACAGCGCGAGGTCGACGAGCGGCGAGCGCGACCGCGCCTCGATCAGCACGAGCAGCGCGACGCCCGCGGCCAGTGTGCCGATCGTGTGCAGCGACGTCCAGCCCCACGCCTGCCCGCGGTCGAACGCGAGGCTGATGCAGACGAGACCGCCCGTGACCGTCAGCATCCCCGGCACGTCGATGCTGCGGTCGGCGTGCTCGTCGCGCGATTCCGGCACGTAGCGAAGCATGAGCCAGACCGCCGCGACGCAGAACGGGACGTTGACGAAGAACACGCCACGCCAGTCGAGATACTCGGCGAACGTGCCGCCGACGAACGACCCCAGCGCCTGGCCGATCGCCGAGACGCCGAGCACGATGCCGATCGCGCGCGCCTGGCGGGCGCCCGAGAACGTGCCGGACACGATGGCGATCGCCACGGGAAACACGAGCGCCGCGCCGACGCCGTGGACGACCCGCCAGCCGATCAGCCACCACTCGTGCATCGCGACGCCGCACAGCACCGACACCACGCCGAACACCGCGAGGCCGATCACGATGATCCGCCGGCGGCCGAAGATGTCGGCGAGCCGTCCCGCCGTCACCATCAGCGCGCCGATCGACAACATGTAGCCGCTGACCACCCACTGCAGGTCGGTGGCGGGCACGCCGAAGTGCCGCGCGATCGCCGGCAGCGCGAGGTTGAGCGCGAACCAGTCCATCTGGACGATCAGCATCGCGAGCGCGCACGCGGCGATCGCGAGCTTCTCGTCGCGCGAGAACAGCGGGGCCGGGGTCACGGAAGGCCTGTCACAAAGAGACGCCGAGGCGCAGAGAACCGCAACATCCCCTGCTTCGGCGCCTCTCCTGTGGAAACAGCCTACGCGGCCGTGTACGCCGTCTTGACCGTCGTGAAGAACTCGGCGGCGTAGCGGCCCTGCTCGCGCGGGCCGTAGGAGGAGCCCTTGCGGCCGCCGAACGGCACGTGATAGTCCACGCCCGCCGTCGGTACGTTGACCATCACCATGCCGGCCTGCGCGTGGCGCTTGAAGTGCGTCGCGTGCTTGAGCGACGTCGTCACGATGCCCGCCGAGAGGCCGAACTCGGTGTCGTTGGCGATGGCCAGCGCCTCGTCGTAGTCCTTCGCGCGGATCACGCACGCGACCGGGCCGAAGATCTCCTCGCGCGCGATGCGCATCGCGTTGCCCGCCTCGCTGAAGAGCGCCGGCGACAGGTAGTAGCCGTCGGTCGCCCGCTGCAGGCGCTCGCCCCCGGTGACGAGCCGCGCGCCCTCGCCCTTGCCGATCTCGAGGTACTTCAGGTCGATGTCGAGCTGGCTCGCGTCGACGACGGGCCCGATGTCGGTGCCGGTCAGCAGCGCGTTGTCGACGCGCAGCGTCGAGAGCTTGTCGGCGACGGCGGCCACGAACCGGTCGTGGATGCCGGCGGTCACGATGAGCCGCGACGACGCCGTGCAGCGCTGCCCGGTCGAGTAGTACGAGCCCTGCACGGCGACGTTCACCGCCGTCGGCAGGTCGGCGTCGTCGAGCACGACGAGCGGATTCTTGCCGCCCATCTCGAGCTGGACCTTCGCCATCCGCGCGATCGCCTTGGCGGCGATGCCACGCCCGGTGGAGACGCTGCCGGTGAAGCTCAACGCCGTCACGTCCGGGTCGTTGACGAGCGCCTCGCCGACGACGGAGCCGCGGCCCATCGCGAGGTTGAACACGCCCGGCGGCAAGCCGGCACGCGACAGGATCTCGGCGATCGCCCACGCGCAGCCGGGTGCCAGGTCGGCGGGCTTGCACACGACGGTGTTGCCGTACGCGAGCGCCGGCGCGATCTTCCACGCCGGTATCGCGATCGGGAAGTTCCACGGCGTGATGAGGCCGATGACGCCGAGCGGCTCGCGCGTGACCTCGACGTCCACGCCCGGCCGCACCGACGCCACCTTCTCGCCCGCCATCCGCACGACCTCGCCGGCGAAGAAGCGGAAGATCTGCCCGGCGCGCGCCGCCTCGCCGATGCCCTCCGGCAGCGTCTTGCCCTCCTCGCGCGACAGCAGCGTGCCCAGTTCGTCCTTGCGCGCGAGGATCTCGGCGCCGACCTTCTCCAGGATGTTCGCGCGCTCCTGGATCGATCCGGTCGACCACGCGGGAAACGCGCGCTTCGCCGCGGCGATGGCGGCCTTCGCCTGCGCCGCGTCGGCCTGCGCGTACTCGCCGACGACGTCGGCCGTGTCGGACGGGTTCCGGTTGACCGACGCCGTCGCGCCCGCCACCCACTCGCCTGCGATGAAATTCCTGAAGAGTTCGGCCATGGATACGTTCCGGTGATGCGGGCCGCGCGCGGGCACGACGCCCGCGCGGCGCGCGGTTGCTAGGAGCCGCCCGGCAGCACGCCGCGGCGGGCGAGGCTTGCCATCAGCGCACCCGCGCCGTACGTCCACGGCGCGATGCGGTCGGACGTGTTCACGCGGTTGACGAGCGCACCCAGCTTCGGCGTGGCCACGGTCACGACGTCGCCGACGACGTGCGTGAAGCCCTGCCCGGGGCCGTGCCGGTCCTGCGTGGGCGCGAACATCGTGCCGAGGAACAGCACGAAGCCGTCCGGGTACTGGTGGTTCGGGCCGATCGCCTGCGCGACGAGGTCCTCCGGGTCGCGGCTGATCATCGCAAGCGAGCTCGAGCCGTCCATCACGAAGCCGTCCGGTCCCTCGACGCGCATCGCGAGCTCGCAGCGGCGCACGTCGTCGATGCCGAAGCGGTCGTCGAACAGGCGGATGAACGGCCCGATCGCGCAGGACGCGTTGTTGTCCTTCGCCTTGCCGAGCAGCAGCGCGCTCCTGCCTTCGAAGTCGCGCAGGTTGACGTCGTTGCCGAGCGTGGCGCCGACCGTGCGGCCGTGGCTGCCGACCGCCAGCACGATCTCGGGCTCGGGATTGTTCCACTCGGACTTCGGGTGGATGCCGATGTCCGCACCGGTGCCCACCGCCGACATCGGCTGCGACTTGGTGAAGATCTCGGCGTCGGGCCCGATGCCGACCTCGAGGTACTGCGACCACGCGTGCTGGGCGATGAGCGCGTCCTTCAACCGCGCGGCCTCCGGCGACCCCGGCCGCACGCGCGAGAGGTCGTCGCCGATGACGGCGACGATCGCGCGCCGCACGCTCTCGGCCTTCGCCGGGTCGCCGCGCGCCTGCTCCTCGATCACGCGCTCCAGCATGCTGGCGACGAACGTGACGCCCGCCGCCTTGATCGCCTGCAGGTCGCACGGGGCCAGCAGCCACGGCAGCGCGGGGTCGCGCGCGTCCTCGGCCGAGTTCGCGAGCACCGCCGCGAGCGGCGCGAGCGCGGGCAGCGCGCCGGCCGCGCGGATCGCCGCCGCCGGATCGGGCAGGTTGCACAACGCGCTCGCCGTCGGCGCGACCGCCGTCAGGTCGACGAGTTCGTCGCCGCGCACGCCGACGAGCACGGCGCCTGCAAGCGCCGGCACGAAGGCGCGACCGACCAGCGTCGCGTGGGCGCGATCGACGGGGAGGGACGGTGCGGCGGAAAGGCGTTCTTGCATCGGGACGCTGCGGCGGGTCTTGCGACGGGCGAGACCGCCAGCATAACCGACGCGGCCGCCGCCAAGCTATGCCAAAATGGGGTGGCCCGTCAGCCGACCTGCAGCGAGCGACGCCACGCCATGACCCACGCCCCCTCCGCGCACGAGGCTGCCGCCCGCGCGCTGTACGACGCGCGCACGAGCGGCCGGCTCCTGGCCGCGCTTCCCGCGGAGTGCCGGCCCGCGGGCGTCGACGACGCGCTCGCGATCCAGCGCCGCGTCGGCGAGCTCGTCGCGCAGCCGGTGGGCGGCTGGAAGTGCTCGGCGCCGACCGCCGCGCGCCCCGTCGCCGCCGCGCCGATCTTCGCGCCGACGATCCGCAGCGCATCGCCGTGGCCGGTCCCCGGCGGCGGCCCGCTGGCGAAGGTCGAGCCCGAGATCGCGTTCGTGCTGGCGCGCGACCTCCCCGCGCGCGCGACGCCCTGGGGCGAGGACGAGGTCCGCGCCGCCGTGCGCGAGGCGCGGCTGGTGCTCGAGCTGATCGGCGCGCGCTACGTCGATCCCGCGGCCGTCACCTACCCCGAGCTGCTCGCCGACGGCATCGCCAACCTCGGCCTCTACGTGGGGCCGGTGCTGCCGGACCCGTGGACGCGCACGCTCGAGGCGTTTCCGATCGCCGTCACGCGCGGCGGCGCCGCGTTCGCGACGCGCGACGGCAAGCATCCCGACGGCCATCCGCTGCGGCCGCTTTACTGGCTCGCCAACTACCTCGCCGCGCGCGGCGATCACCTGCGCGCCGGCCAGGTCGTCACCACCGGATCGTACTGCGGCGTGGTCGAGGTGCCGCTGGGCGAGCCGCTCGCGTTCGCGTACGGCGACCTGGGCACGCTCGCGGTCACGCTGGCGCGCGGCGCATGACGGCCACGCTGCCCGCGCGGGGGACCCGCGACCGATGAGCCTCGCCGGCATGGGCTGTGTCGCCATCTGGCACGACATCGAGCCGGCGGCGCGCGACGACTTCCACGAGTGGCACGACCGCGAGCACATGCCGGAGCGCGTCGGCATTCCCGGCTTCCGGCGCGGCCGCCGCTACGTCGCGCTGCGCGGCGCCCCCGAGTACTTCAACCTGTACGAGGCGGACAGCCCGGAGATTCTCGCCGGGCAGGACTACCTCAACCGGCTGAACGCGCCGACCGCGTGGACGCAGCGGGTGATCCCGTCGTTCCGCAACGTCGCGCGGTCGATCTGCCGCGTCGCGTTCACCCACGGCGTGGGCAGCGGCGGCATCGTGCTGACGCTGCGCTTCGCGATCGCCGACGGGCAGCGCGACGGCACGATCGACGCGCTGCGCCGGCGCCTGCTGCCGCCGCTCCTGTACCGGACGGGTGTCGCCGGCGTGCACCTGCTGCTCGCCGACGACGCGGCGAGCCGTGTCGAGACCGCCGAGCGCCGCACGCGGGGCAACGCCACCGACGTCCCGGCGTGGATCGTGCTGGTCGAGGGCATCGGCGTCCCCGAGGTCGACGCGGCGGCCGACGACCTCGCGCCCGCGCTCGGCGCGCACGGCGCCGCGGACGTCGACCGCGCGATCTACCGGCTCGAGTTCACGCGCCTCAAGACCCCGTGGGCCGCGGGCTGACGGCCGCAGGAGACTTCGATGTCCATCGTCCCGCCGATCGAATACGCCGACGCCTCGCCCGAGGTGCGCGCCGTCTACGACGACATCATGGCCACGCGGCGCGTCGACTCGGTCAACAACTTCTGGAAGGTGCTCGCCAACGACCCCGCCAACCTGAAGCGCGTCTGGGAGGGCGTGAAGACGGTCATGGCGCCCGGCGCGCTCGACGCGCTGACGAAGGAGCTCGTGTACGTCGCCGTCTCGGTCACCAACAACTGCGAGTACTGCATCCTTTCGCACACGGCCGGCGCGCGCGCGAAGGGCATGACGCCGGCGATGTTCAACGAGCTGATGGCGGTCGTGGCACTCGCCAACGAAACCAACCGGCTGTCCAACGGCTACCGGGTCGACGTCGACCCGCGCTTCCGCGATCCGCTGCCGCCCTGACGATGGCGCCGCCGACCGACGCCGCGCGGCGCAGCGCGCCCGACGCCGCGCTCTTTCCCGAGATCACGCCGTACGCCACGGGCCGCGTGGCGCTCGACGCCGCGCACACGCTGCGCTGGGAGGCGTGTGGCAACCCGGCCGGGGTGCCGCTCGTGTTCCTGCACGGCGGGCCCGGCGGCGGGTGCCTGCCGCACCACCGCCGCTACTACGACCCCGCGTTCTGGAACATCGTCCTCTACGACCAGCGCGGCGCCGGGCGCTCGACGCCCGTCGCGGCCCTCGCCGACAACACGACCCCGCACCTCGTGGCGGACCTCGAGCGGCTGCGCGAAGCGCTCGGCGTCGAGCGGTGGCTGGTGTTCGGCGGCTCGTGGGGCGCGACGCTGGCGCTCGCGTACGCGCAGGCGCACCCGCAGCGCGTGCTGGGCCTCGTGCTGCGCGGCGTGTTCCTCGCGACGGCGCGCGAGATCGACTGGTTCATGCACGGGATGCGGACGATCTTCCCGGAGGCGTGGGACGCGTTCGCCGGGTTCCTGCCGCCGGACGAGCGCGCCGACCTGCTGCGCAGCTACTACCGGCGGCTGACCGACCCGGACCCGGCCGTCCACCTGCCCGCCGCGCACGCGTGGGACCGCTACGAAAGCGCGTGCTCGACGCTGCTGCCGCAGGCCGAGGCGACCGCGAGGTTCGACGGCGACACCGCCGCGCTCGCGATCGCGCGCATCGAGGCGCACTACTTCGTCCACCAGGGCTTCCTCGCGCCGGACCAGCTGCTGCAGGGTGTGCCGGCGATCCGGCACCTGCCCTGCACGATCGTGCAGGGCCGCTACGACGTCGTGTGCCCGCCGGTCACCGCCGACGCGCTCGCCCGCGCGTGGCCGGAGGCCGAGTACGTCGTCGTGCCCGACGCCGGCCACTCGGTGCGCGAGCCCGGCATCACGCGCGAGCTGATCGCCGCGGTGCGCCGGATGCAGGCGCGGCTCGGCTAGCGCCGCGCCCGCGGACGTCGGCGCCCGGCGTGAACTCCCCCGTCACGCTGCGGCCGCACCGCCCCGGCGACATCGGCTGGGTCGTCATGGCGCACGGCGAGCTCTACTTCCGCGAGTACGGCTGGGACGAGCGCTTCGAGGCGCTGGTCGCGCGGATCGCCGCGCAGTTCGTCGAGCGCCGCGATCCGCGGCGCGAGCGCTGCTGGATCGCCGAGCGCGCCGGCGAGCGCGTCGGCTGCGTGTTCCTCGTGCGCAAGTCGGCGACCGTCGCCAAGCTGCGGCTGCTGATCGTCGACCCGAAGGCGCGCGGGCAGGGGCTCGGCCGGCGGCTCGTCGACGAGTGCCTGCGCTTCGCGCGCGACGCCGGCTACCGCAAGGTCACGCTGTGGACGCAGCAGAACCTGCTCGCGGCCCGCGCGATCTACGTGGCCGCGGGGTTCACGCTGGCAGGCAGCGAACGGCACGCGCTGTTCGGCGTGCCGCTCACCGGCGAGACGTGGGAGATCGACCTGCGGAAGCCCCGCGTTCCGTAGCCGCTGCCTACTCGCGCGTCGCGCCGATCGCGAAGCGCAGCTCGACCTCGTCGTCGATCAGCGGCCACGCGAAGTCCAGCGCGAAGTCGCTGCGCCGGATCGTTCCCGCAACCTCGGCGTCGCAGCCGTCGCGCCCGGCGTGGCGGCCCGTGCCGCACGCGATCGCGGTGACCGCGAACGAAACGGCGCGCGTGACGCCGCGCAGCGTCAGGTCGCCGTCGACGCGCGCGAGGCGGCCCTCGGCGAACGCGACGCGCGTCGAGCGGAAGTGCACGTGCGGGTGGCGCCCGGCGTCGAACATCAGTTCGCCACGCAGGAACGCGTCGCGCAGCGCCCACCCGGTGGCGACCGTCGCTGCCGCGACGTCGAGCTCGACGGCGCCGGTGCCGGCGGCGGCGTCGAGCGTGATCCGCCCGGCGACGTCGGCGAACCGGCCCCGGGCGCGCAGGAAGCCCAGGTGGACGACCGAGAACTCCACCGTCGTCAGCGCGGGGTCGACGCGGTAGCGGACGGGGTCGGCGCGCGCCGGGGTCGCGGCCGCGGCCGCGCACAGCAGCACGCCCGCGAGCCGCACGCGCACTACTCGCGCACCGCCTCGACCGGGATGACGATGCGCACCTCGTCGCCGGCGACGTTCGGGACACCGTAGGCCATCCCGAACTCCGAGCGGCGGATCGTCGCCGTCACCTCCGCGCCGCACATCGGCCGCCGCGTGAACGGCTGCGTGCCGCACTTGAAGTCGGCGATCGCCAGCGTCACCGGCCGCTTCACGTCGAGGAGCGTCAGCTCGCCGCGCGCGGCAACGGGGACGTCGCCGTCGAACGCGACCTCGCGCGCCGCGAACGTCATCACCGGAAACCGTTCGCTGGCGAAGAAGTCGTCGCGCTTGAGGACGTCCGTGAGCACGCGCGAGCCCGTGACGACCGAGCCCGTGCCGATCACGACGTCGATCGCGCCGGTCCTCGCGGCGCGGTCGAGCGTGATCCGTCCGGACGTGTTGGTGAAGAAGCCACGCTGGCGGGACATGCCGCCGTTGTGCGTGATCTCGAACATCGGCGTCGTGTGCGTGCCGTCGATGACGTAGACCTCCTGCGCGGCCGCGGGCAGCGCCAGCGCGGTGGCGGCGAGGACGGCAAGCAGGCGCGTCGGCATCGTGCGGGGGCCGTCAGCCGGCGCGCGGCAGCACCATGCGCACGCGCACGAGCACCTCGTCGGCGACGACCGCCGGATCGGACCACGGGCCCGCCCCAACGCCGAAGTCGAGGCGCCGCAACGTGAACTGACCCTCCGCCACCGTCAGGCCCGCGGCGTCCCGCCGCAGCTGCATCGGGATGACCATGTCGCGCGTTGCGCCCTTCAGCGTCAGCCTGCCGGCGATCTCGTAGCGGTCGCCGCCCAGGTCCCGCAGCGCCGACGACCGGAACGTCGCCTGCGGGAACCGGGCCGTGTCGAACCACCCCGGCCGCCGCACCTCGGCCTCCGCCTCCTCGCTCGCGAAGTCGATGCTGGAGAGGTCGATCTCGAGGTCGGCGCGCGAGTGCGCGAGGTCCTGCGGCCGGAAGTCGACGTTCGCCTTCCACCGGCGGAAGCGGCCCTCCACCGCGGCGCCCATCTGCCTGGCGACGAAGCGGATCTCGCTCTTCTCCACCAGCACGCCCTGCGCGCCCGCGCCCGTCGCGGCGAGCAGCAGCATTGCGAGCGAGGGCACGAGCGGGCGGAGGAGGCGCATGAGGGGACCGGCTTCAGCGGCGCCGCGGGAGCATCCGCGCAAGCACGCCGTCGCGCAGGACCACGCCGTGCCACCACGCTGCGGCGACGTGGGCTGTGACCGCGGCGGCGAGCGTGAAGTTCAGCGCCTGGTGCAGCAGCAGCAGCCACCGCGCGACTTCCCGGTCCTTGCCGATCGGGTTCGGCAGCGGCAGCACGCCGAGGTAGACCAGCTGCACGCCGGCGGCCGAACCGTACAGCCAGCCCGAGACGGGAACGGCCAGCAGCAGCGCGTACAGCAGGCGGTGGACGGCCACCGCCGCGCGGCGCTGCCAGTGCGGCACCCGGTCCGGCCACGGCGGCGGGGGCACCGCCAACCGCCACGCCAGCCGCGCGGCGGCGGTGACGAAGACCGTGACGCCGATCCACTTGTGCCACGCGTAGTACCGCAGCGTGGCCGGCGAGAGGTCGAGGCCCGTCATCCAGAGCCCGAGCGCGAAGCCGGCGACGACCAGCACCGCGCTCGCCCAGTGCAGCGCGATCGCGACACCTCCGTACCGGGCCACCACATTCGTCATCGCCTGCCATTGTCGCGTCGGCGCGGGCGCGCGGCAAACCTGCGGCGCCGCCGCGGCCCGACCGCGCCGCTATAATCGCGCCACCTTTGCCGCCCCACGATCGAGCGCCCTTGCGCGAGTCCCTGCCCCGCCCGCCGCACGCGCAGCACGATCCTTCGCCGGCGCCTGTCCACGGTCGGGTCAACAGGTCCGCACCGCGCATTGTTCCGGCACTGCGGGCGGCGGCGCTCGCCGTCGCACTCGCCTGCGCGGCCCCGGCGCTCGCGCAGGCGGACCGGCCCGCGGAAGCGGCCGCGGCGCCGGCGAAGGCCCGACCCAAGGTCGGCCTCGTGCTCTCCGGCGGCGGCGCCCGCGGCATCACGCACGTCGGCGTGCTCAAGGTGCTGCACGAGATGCGCATCCCGATCGACTACATCGCCGCCACCTCGATGGGCGCGATCGTCGGCGGGCTGTACGCGAGCGGCATGGACCCCGACACGATGCAGCGGCACCTGGCCGCCGTCAGCTGGCCGACGCTGCTCGCGGACAGCCCGCCGCGCGTCGACGTGGGCTTCCGCCGCAAGGAGGAGGAGGAGGCGTTCCCGCTGGGCTTCGAGCTGGGCTACCGCGACGGCGAGATCAAGTGGTTCAAGGGCGCGCTGTCGGGCAGCAACCTCGAGCTCTTCCTGCACGAGCTGACGCGCCACGTCGACACGATCGACGACTTCGACAAGCTGCCGATCCCGTTCCGCGCGGTGGCCACCAACATGGTCAACGGCAAGGAGGTCGTGTTCGACCGCGGCCTCCTCTACCGGGCGATGCGCGCCAGCATGTCGGTGCCGGGGATGTTCGCGCCGGTGGAGGCGGGCGGCCGCGTGCTGGGCGACGGCGGGCTCGTCAACAACCTGCCGGTCGACGTCGTGCGCGCGATGGGCGCCGACGTGGTGATCGCCGTCAACATCGGCACGCCGCTCATGTCGCGCGACGAGCTGCAGTCGGTCGTCGGCTACGCGACGCAGATGATCAACATCCTGACCGAGCAGAACGTGCGCGCGCAGCTCGCACAGCTCACGCCCGCCGACGTCCTGATCTCGCCGGATCTCGGCAACCTCACGTTCATCGACTTCGCCGCGGCGCCGCGCTTCGTCGAGCTCGGCGCCGCGGCGGCCGAGGCGATGCGGCCGCAGCTCGCCGCACTGGCCGCGACACCCGCCGCGTACGCCGCGCAGGAGCGGCGGCAGGGCGTGCCGCCGGCGCCGCTGCCGCAGCGGCTCGACTTCGTCAACGTGGAGGGGACGAAGGTCGCGAACCCCGACGTGCTCGAGGAACAGATGCGCACGCGGGAGGGCGACCCGCTCGACATGAAGGTGCTGGAAGGCGACCTCGCGCGCCTCTACGGCCGCGGCGACTTCGAGTCGATCGACTACCAGCTCGTCACGATCGGCAAGCAGGAGGGGCTGGTGATCCGCGTCACCGAGAAGTCTTGGGGCCCCGACTTCCTGCGCTTCGGGCTGTCGCTGTCGACCGACCTCCAGGGCGAGACCTGGTTCAACCTGATGGCCGGCCACCGGCGGGTGTGGGTGAACCGCCTCGGCGCCGAGTGGACGAACGAGGTGATCCTCGGCAGCACGCGCCGCTACGCGACCGAGTTCTACCAGCCGCTCACGGTGGCCAACCGCGTGTTCGTGTCGGCCTACGGGCTCGTCCAGCGCGAGCCCGAGTACGCGTTCGTCGGCGCGACGCGCGCGGCCGAGTACGACGTGCTGACCGAGTTCGCCGGACTGGACGTCGGCGTCCCGTTCGGCACCACCGGCGAGCTGCGCGCCGGCTTCCGCTGGGAGCACAGGCGCGAGGACCCGGTGGTCGCGCCCACGACGCCCAGCCCGGACGTCCTGATCCCGAACTTCACCGTCAAGTCGAACGAGACCGGCGCCCGCGTGCGCTTCCGCTGGGACACGCTCGACAACCCGTATTTCCCGCGCCACGGAGTCCGCGTGAACGCGGAGGGGTTCTTCGGCAACCGCTCCGTCTCGCTGCCGACGTGCCCCGTCGGCGTCTGCAGCCTGCCCAGCGAGCCGTCGTCGCGCGCCGGCGCCTATGCGAACGTCGGGGTGCCCCTGGGCAAGCGCGACTTCCTCAACGTGGCCGGGCAGGTCGGCGCGATCACGCGGTCGCGCATCTACGACCCGTTCTCCGACTTCAACCTCGGCGGCTTCCTGCAGCTGTCCGGCCTGCGCACCGGCCAGCTGTCCGGCGACTACCTGGGGTTTGCGCGCGCCGTGTACTACCACCAGGTCGGCAACCTGCCGCTGCTCGGGCGCGGCGTGTACGTCGGCGCGTCGCTCGAGGCCGGCGACGTCTGGCCGGAACGCGGCGACGTCTCGCTGAAGGGCATCTACACGGCCGGCAGCGTGTTCGTCGCCGCGGACACCTGGCTCGGTCCGTTCTACTTCGCGTGGGGCCGCGCGAGCGGCGGCGCCACCAGTTTCTACATCTACCTTGGCCGCCTCTGATTCCCCGCCGGGCCGCAACGCCGACTGGCTGGCGCGCAGCCTCGCCGCCGTCTGGCACCCGTGCACGCAGATGAAGCAGCACGAGACGCTGCCGCTCGTGCCGATCGCGCGCGGCGAGGGCGCGTGGCTCGTCGACTTCGACGGCAACCGCTACCTCGACGCGGTCGGCTCGTGGTGGGTGAACCTGTTCGGGCACGCCAACCCGCGGATCAACGCCGCGCTGCGCGCGCAACTCGACACGCTCGACCACGTGATGCTCGCCGGCTTCACGCACGCGCCGGTGGTCGAGCTCTCCGAGCGGCTGGCCGCGCTGGCGCCGCCGGGCCTCGGCCACGCGTTCTACGGCTCCGACGGCGCGTCGGCGACCGAGATCGCGCTGAAGATGAGCTACCACTGCTGGCGCAACCGCGGCTTCCCGGACAAGCGCGGCTACGTGAGCCTCGCCGGCAGCTATCACGGCGAGACGCTCGGCGCGCTGGCCGTGACGGACGTCGCGCTGTTCCGCGACACGTACGCGCCGCTGCTCAACCGCAACGCGGTCGTGCCGTGCCCCGATCCGCGCGCCGGCGTCTCCGTCGACGACGCCGCGGCGGCGCTGGACGCGCACCTCGCGCGCCACCACGCGACGACGGCGGCGCTGATCGTCGAGCCGCTGGTGCAGGGCGCCTCCGGCATGACGATGTACGACGGCGCGTACCTCGCGCGCGCGCGCGCGATCGCCACGCGGCACGGCGTCCACGTGATCGCCGACGAGATCATGACCGGCTTCGGGCGCACCGGCACCATGTTCGCGTGGGAGCAGGCACGGGCGCCCGCGCCCGACTTCCTCTGCCTGTCGAAGGGAATCACCGGCGGGTACCTGCCGCTGTCGTGCGTGCTGACGACCGGCGACGTCTACGCGGCGTTCTACGCCGACGACGTCGGGCGCGGCTTCCTGCATTCGCACTCGTACACGGGCAACCCGCTCGCTTGCCGCGCCGCGCTGGCCGTGCTCGACATCTTCCGCGACGACGACGTGATCGCGGCGAACCGCGCGCGCGCGCGGCGGTGGGCGGACCTGCTCGCACCGCTGGCCACGCGGCCGAACGTGCGCGATTTCCGGCAGTGCGGCATGATCTTCGCCTGGGAGGTCGACACGCAGCGGCCCGACTTCGCCCGCTGGTTCTTCGCCGAAGCGCTGGCGGCCGGTCTGCTGCTGCGCCCGATCGGCCGCACCGTCTACCTGATGCCGCCTTACATCCTCACCGACGACGAAGTGGCCATGCTCGCGACGCGCACGCAGGCCATCGTCGATCGCGCATGAGCCCGAAGGGCCGCCCCGAGGGCGAATACCGCAGCGCGCAGCGCGAAGGCACTCCAGTGCGCGCCGCGGCCGCCGTGCGCAACGGGCCGGCGCGCACGGGCGCGATGCGTCGCGCGCTCTGCGCGGCGGTCGCCGTCGTCGCCGCGGCGCCGGCGCTCGCCACGCTGCCGCGCGGGGTC
The DNA here is from genome assembly GCA_044223185.1 of Casimicrobiaceae bacterium. Taxonomy (GTDB): domain Bacteria; phylum Pseudomonadota; class Gammaproteobacteria; order Burkholderiales; family Casimicrobiaceae; genus VBCG01. Next base: position 15,589 of record JBGAMF010000034.1, read on the forward strand.
GCGCGGGCGTTCCTCGATGCCGGCGTGCCGCTCACGGGCGTCGCCGTCGTCGTGCGCGAGGTGGGGCAGCCGCAGCCGATCTTCACCCACGACGCCGACCGCCCGCTGAACCCGGCGTCGGTGATGAAGCTCGTCACCACGTTCGCCGCGCTCGACCTGCTCGGCCGCGACTACCGGTGGAAGACCGAGGCTTACCTCGCGGGCCGCCTCGACGCCAACGGCACGCTCGCCGGCAACCTCATCCTCAAGGGCTACGGCGACCCCAAGATCACGATCGAGCAGTGGCAGGCGTTCATGGCCGACCTGCGCGCGCGCGGCCTGAAACGCGTGACCGGCGACCTCGTGCTCGACCGCACGCACTTCAAGCTGCCGGAGCACGACCCCGCCGCATTCGACGCCGAGCCGCTCAAGCCGTACAACGTGGGCCCGGACGCGCTGCTCGTCAACTTCAAGGCGGTCCGCTTCGCCTTCGCGCCCGACGCCGCACGCAGCGCGGTGGCGGTGCGCGCCGATCCGCCGCTGCCGGACGTGACGCTCGCCACGCTGCCGCAGTTGTCCAACGGGGACTGCGGCGACTGGCGGACGCTGCTCGGCGCCACGTGGGTCGACCAGCGCGCGTCGGCGTCGGCGACGTTCGCCGGCCGGTATCCGCAGTCGTGCGGCGAGCGCGACTGGTACGTCGCGCTGCTCGACCACCCGCACTACGTGCACGGCATGTTCGCCACGTACTTTCGCGCGGCGGGCGGCCAGTTCGACGGCGGCCTGCAGGAGGGCCGCGCGCCGCGCAACGATGCGCCGTTCGCCGTCATGGAGTCGACGCCGCTCTACGACGTCGTGCGCGACGTCAACAAGCTCTCCAACAACGTGATGGCGCGCCAGATGTTCCTGTCGCTCGCCACGACGCGCCACCCGCCGCCCGCCACGCCCGCGCTCGCCGCCGGCGTCGTCGCGCAGTGGCTGAAGGAGAGGAAGCTGGCGATGCCCGGGCTCGTGCTGGAGAACGGCTCGGGGCTGTCGCGCCGCGAGCGCGCGAGCGCCGGCGGCATCGCGCGCCTGCTCGCCGCCGCCGACGCGAGTCCGCTGCGCGAGGAGTTCGCGAGCTCGCTCGCGGTCGCGGCACTCGACGGCACGCTGCAGAAGCGCTTCCGCGACGGCACGGTCGCCGGGCAGGCGCTGCTCAAGACCGGGTCCCTCGAGGGAGTGCGCGCGCTCGCCGGCTACGTGATCGACGCCTCCGGCCGGCGGTTCATCGTCGTCGCCATCGTCAACCACCCGAACGCGGCGCGCACGACGCCCGCGCTCGATTACCTGGTGCAGTGGGTCTACCAGGAAGCCGCGCATTGGGACTCGCCGCTGCATCGGTAAGCGCCGCCGGGCCGCCCCAAGGCGCTCGCCCCCCTGGGGGAACGGCGCGCAGCGCCGCTCGGGGGGACCACCTCCGCGCCGCCGGGCCGCCCCAAGGCGCTCGCCCCCTCGGGGGGGAACGGCGCGCAGCGCCGTCCGGGGGGACCACCTCCGCGCCGCCGGGCCGCCCCAAGGCGCTCGCCCCCTTGGGGGAACGGCGCGCAGCGCCGCGGGGTAAGGGGCGATGACGGGCTGGGACGCTCTCGTCGAGGCGAGGATCGCCGAGGCGCAGCGCGCCGGCGCCTTCGACGGCCTGCCGGGGGCCGGCCGGCCGCTCGACCTCGACGACGACCGGCTGGTGCCGGAGGACGTCCGGATGGCCTACCGGATCCTGCGCAACGCAGGCTTCGTGCCGCCCGAGGTCGAAGCGCGCCGCGAGGCGGCCGACCTGCGCCGTCTGCTCGCGGCAGCGGTCGCCGAGCCCGAGAGGCGGCGCGCGCTCGCCAGGCTCGCGCTGCTGGAAGCGCGCCTCGACGCGCGCGGAGCCGCCGCGCTGCGCGCGTCCGGCTACCACGCGCGGCTGCTGGCGCGGCTGTAACGCGCGCGAGGTCAGACGCCGGGGATCGCCCTGCTGTCCTTGTACAGCAGGTAGCCGCGGACGAGCCGGTAGATCACCCAGATGTCGGTGGCGAGCCACAGCGCGATCGCGATCGGAATGCCGATCAGCGTCACGAACAGGAGGATGCCGACCACGGCCCACAAGAGCGACCACCAGAACGTGCGGATGAGCCACGTCAGGTGCGAGGCGACCCACGTGCCGGCGGCGTCGTCGCGCTTCACGTAGCAGACGATGATGCCGACGATGCCGAGCACGCCGACCAGCGGCCCCATCAGCGGCAGGCCGTGCGACGCGATCGCGACGATCGCGGCGATGGCGAACAGCGCATAGGCGAGCACGCCGGCGGTCACGGGAACGTTGCTGCCGCCGGAGGCGGACTGCGGAGCGGGAAAATCGGCCACGGCGTGGTCCTCGGGAGCGATGCGCGCCGCACGTCGGCGCCCGTGGCGGGAACGATGGGGCCGGCCGGGCGCGGCGTCAATACCGGCGGCGACGAACGGCGCCCCGGGCCGACCGCGCCGCGGGTCGCGGCGACGGGACGCAACCGCGGGCGTCCGGGACCGCCCGCAACCCGGTCGCGCACGCGCGGCGGCCCTCGCTATAATGGTCGTCCGCGGTGCCGGCAACGCACCGTGCTGTTCATCCACCAGGGACCGACTGCCATGAGTACCGATAGCGCACGCGACAAGCTCGTCGACGAATTCTCGTCCGTACTGTCCGAAGCCGAGACGCTGCTCGACAAGGCGGCCAAGGAAACCGGCGACAAGGCGAAGGACCTGCGTTCGCAGGTCGAGGCCCGGCTGCTGTCCGCGAAGCTCAAGCTGCAGGAGCTGGAAGGCGAAGCGGTCGACCGCGCAAAGGCGGCCGCCCGTGCCACCGACGACTACGTGCACGACCATCCGTGGCAGGCGATCGGCCTCGCGGCGGGCCTGGGCTTCGCGCTCGGGCTGCTGATGAACCGCCGCTGAGCCGGCGACGTCCGCGGCGGCACACGCGATGAGCGACGCCCCGGAACGCGACGCGGCCGACGGCACGCTGCGCGGCGCGCTCGCGCGCCTCGCCGACGCGCTGCTCGGGCTCGCGCGCACGCGGCTCGAGCTCGCGACCGTCGAGTACGCCGAGGAGCGCCGGCGCGTCGCCACCGAGGTGGCGCTGCTGCTCGGCGGGGTGGGCTGCCTGCTGTTCGCGCTGCTGTTCGCGGCAGGCGGGATCGTGGCCGTGTTCTGGGACAGCTACCGCATCCCGGCCATCGTCGGCGTCGTGGTCTTCTTCGCCGTCGCGGGCGCCGTGCTGTTCTGGCGGCGCGCCGAGATCGCGCACACGGCGCCCACGCCGTTCGGGGCGACGGTCGCCGAGCTCGAGAAGGACCGCGCCGCGCTCGCACGCACGCTCCACGCGCCGCCGTCCTGACCATGCACAGGGACGACCTCGCCGAACGCAAGGCGCGCCTCGTCGCGCAGTCCGACCTGCAGCGGATGCAGGCGATGCTCGCCTGGCACACGGCGCGGCGCATCGTCGCGCCGCCGGCGGCCGGCGAGCGCAGCACGATGTCGCGCTCGATGGCGACGACGCTGATCGGCGTCGCGCTGCCCCTGGTCGGCGCCGGCCGCCTGCGCGGCGCGCTGCGGACGCTGTCGCTCGTCGCGACGGCGCTGCGGATCTGGCGCGCGTGGCGGGCGCGGTAATTGGGGTCACGGCCAGCTGTAACATTTCCCTACACCCGTTGTGCCGCAGGCGCGCGGCCGGGCCGTATTACAGCTCTGACCCCAATTACCCCGATCTCCCCGGTCACAACCCGAGTTCGCGGTACAGCGCGTCCACACGCGCCTTCACCGCCGCGTCCATCGCGATCGGCCGGCCCCATTCGCGTGTCGTCTCGCCCGGCCACTTGTTGGTGGCGTCGATGCCCATCTTGCTGCCGAGCCCCGCGACCGGCGACGCGAAGTCGAGGTAGTCGATGGGCGTGGACGGCACGAGCAGCGTGTCGCGCGCCGGGTCGACGCGCGTCGTCAGCGCCCACACGACCTCCTTCCAGTCGCGGATGTCGACGTCGGCGTCGGTGACGACGATGAACTTCGTGTACATGAACTGGCGCAGGAAGCTCCAGATGCCGAACATCACGCGCTTCGCGTGGCCGGCGTACTGCTTGCGCATCGACACCACGGCGAGCCGGTACGAGCAGCCCTCGGGCGGCAGGTAGAAGTCCTCGATCTCGGGGAACTGCCGCGTCAGCAGCGGCACGAACACCTCGTTCAGCGCCACGCCGAGCATCGCCGGCTCGTCGGGCGGCTTGCCGGTGTACGTCGAGTGGTAGATCGGGTCGCGCCGCAGCGTGATGCGCTCGACGGTCAGCACCGGGAAGCGCTCGACCTCGTTGTAGTAGCCGGTGTGGTCGCCGAACGGCCCCTCGGCCGCGGTCTCGTAGCCGGTCGGGTCCGCGGGATCGGGCCGCAGGAAGCCCTCGAGCACGATCTCCGCCGACGCGGGCACCGAGAGGTCGTGCGACCGGCAGCGGACGATCTCGGTGCGCCCGCCGCGCAGGAGTCCCGCGAACTGGTACTCGGACAGCGAGTCCGGCACCGGCGTCACGGCGCCGAGGATCGTCGCCGGGTCCGCACCGAGCGCCACCGCGACCGGGAACGGCGTGCCCGGATGCGCCTCCGCGTGGTCGCGGAAGTCGAGCGCGCCGCCGCGGTGCGCGAGCCAGCGCATGATCACCTTGTCGCGGCCGATCACCTGCTGCCGGTAGATGCCGAGGTTCTGCCGCTTCTTGCGCGGGCCGCGGGTGACGGTAAGGCCCCAGGTGATGAGCGGCCCCGCGTCGCCCGGCCAGCACGTCTGCACCGGCAGCCGCGCGAGGTCGACGTCGGCGCCCTCCCAGACCACCTCCTGGCACGGCCCGTCCGCGCGCTCCTTCGGCGCCATGTCCAGCACCTTCATGAACACGGGCCGCGTGTTCTGCCACGCGTCCTTCAGGCTCTTCGGCGGCTCGGGCTCCTTCAGGTAGGCGAGCAGCCGGCCGATCTCGCGCAGCGCACCGCGCCAGTCGGCGTCCTCGACGCCCATCGCGCGTGCGATGCGCTGCGGCGTGCCGAACAGGTTGCCGAGCACCGGGATCGGCGCCCCCGAGGGACCGCGGCGGTCCCCGACCGGATGCTCGAACAGCAGCGCCGGGCCGCCGGCCTTGAGCACGCGGTCGCAGAGCTCCGTCATCTCGAGCCTCGGGTCGACCGGCGCCGCCACGCGCTTCAACTCGCCGCGCGCCTCGAGCTGCGCCAGGAAGTCGCGAAGGTCGCGGTAGCCCATGGCCTATTGTAGCGAAGGCTAGAATGGCGCATGGCGGCGACCGGCGAAGGGGAGAGCGCGCGGTTCCTGCGCGCGCGGCGCGCGATCTTCGGCATCGTGCTCGCGAGCTTCGTGCTGTCGTTCTTCCACCGCACGGCGCCGGCGGCGATCGCCGCCGAGCTCACGTCCGCGTTTGCGATCAACGCGGCCACGCTGGGCACGCTGGCGGCGACCTACTTCTACGTCTACACGCTGCTGCAGATCCCGGTCGGCGTGCTCGCCGACACGCTGGGGCCGCGGCGGATCCTCGCCGCCGGCTCGCTGGTCGCCGCCGCGGGCTCGCTCGCGTTCGCGCTGGCGCCGACGTGGGAGATCGCCGCGGCGGGGCGCACGCTGGTCGGCGTCGGCGTCGCCGTCGCGTTCATCGCGATCCTCAAGGTCAGCGCCGTGTGGTTCCCGGCGAACCGCTTCGCGACGTTGAACGGCGTCACGATGTTCGCCGGCAACCTTGGTGCCGTCGTCGCCGGCGCGCCGCTCGCGTGGCTCGTCACCCTCGCGCCGTGGCGCGCGGTGTTCGTCGGGCTCGCCGTGCTGTCGGCGGCGCTCGGCGTCGCAACGTGGCGGTACGTGCGCGACCGCCCCGAGGCGCTGGGATTTCCTCCCGTCAACCCGGCCGCGTCCGCGAGCGTCGCCGGCACCCACTGGACGCACGCGCTCACCACCGTCATCGCCAACCCGGCGACGTGGCCCGGCTTCTTCGTCAACATGGGCATCGGCGGCAGCTACCTCGCCTTCGCCGGGCTGTGGGCGGTGCCGTTCCTCGCCGATGCCTACGCGATGCCGCGCGTGGCCGCCGCGCAGCACGCGAGCCTGCTGCTGCTCGGCGTGGCCGTCGGCTCCGTCGGCATCGGCATGCTGTCCGACCGGCTGGGCAGCCGGCGCGGCGTGATGCGTGCGTGCACGTTCGCGTACGCGCTCGCGTGGCTGCCGTGGGTGCTGCGGGCGCCGTGGCCGCTGGCGGCGACGCTCGCGTGGGCGTTCCTGATGGGCCTGCTGATTCCGGGGTTCACGCTGTCGTGGGCGGTGGCCAAGGAGGTGAACCGGCCCGAGCACTCGGGCATGGCGACCGCGGTCGTCAACCTCGGCATCTTCCTGGGCGCCGGCGTCCTGCAGCCGCTGGTCGGCTGGCTCGTCGACCGCGGCCGCGTGGCCGGCGCCGCCGACCCGTGGCACGACGCGCTGCTGCTGCTCGCCGGCAGCGCCGCGTTCGGCGCCGCGGCGACGTGGTTCGTCCGCGAGCGCGGCGTCAGATGACGGCGGCGGTGCCGCCGTCCATCGGCACGATTGCGCCGGTGACGTAGCTCGCGGCGTCCGACGCCAGGAACAGCACGACCTGCGCGACCTCCTCCGGCGTGCCCAGCCGCCGCAGCGGGATCTTCGCCTGCTGCCGCGCGAGGAGCGCGGACTCGGTCGTGCCCGTCATCTTCGCCTCGACCGCGAGGCCCTCCTGCACGCGGCCGGTCAGCGTGCCACCCGGGCTCACCGCGTTGATGCGCACGCCCTTCGGCCCGTACGCGGCCGCGAGGCCCGCGGTCGCGAGCATCAGCGCCGCGTTGGCCGCGCCGCCCGGCAGGTGGATCGGATTGGCGACCTTGCCGCCCATGCCGATCACGTTGACGATGGCACCGCGCCCGCGCGCGGCCATCGTCTTGACGACGAGGTCCAGCGGATGCACGTAGCTGAAGAACTTCGCGTCCATCGCGTCGTGCCACGCCGCGGCGGACAGGTCGTCCGGCGCGTAGCGCTTCGCCGCGCCGGCCGAGTTGACGAGGACGTCGATCGCGCCGAGCGTGGCCTCCGCCTCGGCCATCGCGCGCGCGGCCTCCGCAGCGTCGCGCAGGTCGGCGGCAATGGCCAGCGGCGCGTGCCGCGTGCCCGCGATCCGCGCGAGCGCGGCGTCGAGGTTCGCGCGGCTGCGCGACACCAGCGCGACGCGCGCGCCCGCGCGGGCGAACGCGTCGGCGCATGCGAAGCCGATGCCCTTCGACGCACCGGTGACGACGACGACCTTGTTTTCGAACGTGCCGTTCATGCGAGCCTCTCCGGTAGTGGTCAGGGCGCCTGCCTCACCGCGGCACCGGCGCGGCGAGCCGCTCGCGCAGGAACGCGCGCACGGCGTCGGCCGCGGCCGCGCGCGCCGCGGGATCGGGCCCGACGTGGACGCCGCGATCCGGATGCGCGCCGGTCGTCACCTCCGGCCACAGCGTGACCTTTCCGCCCGGCGCGTCGAAGCCGTGGTACGCGCCGGCGTGGACGGTGACGGTCATCGCGGCGCCGCGCGCGCGGGCGGAACCGCCCAGCTGCACGCACGCGGCGGGTGGCGTCCAGTCGTCGAGTTCGGCGACATGCAGCGCCAGCGGAATCGCCGGCAGCCAGTTGGCGCCCTGCCGCTGCGCCACGCCGCAGCCGGGATAGAACGCCACCGCGGCGCGGAACGGCGGTGGCGCCCCCGGGGCGGCGAGGAACGCCGCGAGCTGCGCATCGCGGCCGTTCGCCGCCGCGAGCGCCGCGCTGCCGCCGTGCGACCACCCGACGAGCGCGATGCGGGAGCGATCCACGCCCGGCGCCGCCGCCGCGTACGCGAGTGCGCCGGCGAGGTCGAGCCGGCGCGTCGCCGGCGAGATCGTCGCTTCGCCGCGGCCGACGAGGCACACCGAGCGGCGCCCGCGCGCGTTGAACGAATCCGGCCACAGCACCGCGTAGCCGTCGGCGAGCAGCTGCTCGGTCCACGCGGCGAAGCGCGCCGTCAGCTGGTCGCGGCGCGTCGCGTTCGCGCTGAACAGGCCGCCGCAGCCGTGGGCGGCGACGACCAGCGGCACCGCGGCGCCGGGCGCCGTCTGCGGTGGGCGGAAATAGAGGGCCGGGATCGCGACCGGATCGCCGCGTCGCGGTCGAGCGACGGGAAGCTCGCGCGCTCGGGCACGGGCGCGGCGTGCGCGCAGGCGGCGAGCGCGAGCGCGGCGCAGGCCAGCGCGGCCCCGGAAGCCAGTCGCGGCGCGCGGGTCATGCCGCGCGCCGGCTGCGCGCCGGGACCGGCAGGTGGCCGGCGATCGCGCGCCACGCGGCGAGCTTCTCCGCGAACGGCCGCGTGTACGCGGGGCTGGTCGACGGCAGCACGAGCGTCGCGTAGCCGGCCGCGCGCCATGCCGGCGCCGCGCGCGCCGCCGTCTTCCCGTTGAAGCAGACGAGCGCCACGGCCGGGGCGGCCCGGCGCACGCGCGCCGTCTCCGCGTGCGTGGCGGCGCGGATCGCCGCGTCCAGGCTGCCCGCCCGCTCGCACGCGACGATGGCATCCCAGACGCCGATCCCGTGCGCCAGCAGGCAGGCGAGCCGGCGCGCGTAGGGCATCGCGGGCAGCGGCTCCCCCACGATCGCGCCGAGCAGCGGCCAGAAGTGGTTGCGCGGGTGCGCGTAGTACTGGCGCGCGGCGAGCGACGCCTCGCCGGGGAAGCTGCCGAGGATCAGCACGCGCGTGTCGGCGGCCAGCACCGGCGGCAGCCTGCGGTGCCGCGGCGCCTCCACGGCGCCGCGCGCCGTTTCGGCATCACCAGCCGCGCGGCCACGCGTGCGCGCGCAGCGCGTAGTCGGCGACGACGCCCGCGAACACCGCGAAGCCGAGCCAGTGGTTGCCGAGGAACGCGCGGAAGCAGGCGTCGCGGTCGCGCCCGCGGATCAGCCACAGGTGCCAGCCGGCGAGCGCAGCCCCGGTGGCGAGGCCGGCGTAGTAGGCCGCGCCGAACTCGCGGCCGGCGCCGATCCACGCCATGCCGGCGAGGTACGCGGCGTAGCACGCGGCGACCGCCGCGACGTCGAAGCGCCCGAACGTCAGCGCCGACGTGCGGATGCCGAGCCGGACGTCGTCGTCGCGGTCGACCATCGCGTACTCGGTGTCGTACGCAACCACCCAGAGCAGGTTGGCGGCGAAGAGCTGCCAGCCCAGCGCCGGCACGGTCTCCTGCACGGCGGTGAACGCCATCGGGATGCCGAACGAGAACGCGACGCCGAGGAACGCCTGCGGCAGCGCGAAGAAGCGCTTGAAGAACGGGTACGCCATCGCGATGGCCAGCGCGACGACCGACAGCAGCACCGTCGCGAGGTTGGTCGCGAGCAGCGTCAGCGCGAAGCCGGCGAGCGCGAAGGCGCTCGCCACGACCAGCGCCTCCCACGGCGCGATGTCGCCGCGCGCGAGCGGGCGGTTGGCGGTGCGCTTGACGAACGCGTCGAACTTGCGATCCGCCCAGTCGTTGAACGCGCAGCCGGCGCAGCGCATGACGACCGTGCCCAGCGTGAACACGACCACGAGTTGCCACGTCGGGCGGCCGGCGGCGGCGATCCACAGCGCGGCGAGCGTCGGCCACAGCAGCAGCAGGATGCCGATCGGCTTGTCGAGCCGGACCAGCCGCTCGTACGCGTCGAGGCGCTGCCGCAGCGTGAGCCGCGGCGGCTCGGGTGCCGCGCCGTTCGACCGGCCGACGATTCCCGCCACCGGCGGAAATTGCGCGGGTTCGGTCACAGCGCGAGCGGAAGCTGCTTCTTCAGCGCGCGCGGCGCCACCACCGCCAGCAGCGCGTGCGGCGTCGGATACGCGAGGCGCACCCGCAATTCGCGCTTCATGCGCGCGTTGACGAGACGGCGCGACTCGCTCATGAACGACAGCAGCAGCGGCGCGATCCGCTGCTCTGCCTCGTCCCACGTCACGCGCGGCGGACGCGGCAGGTGGAACGCGTCGGCGACGGCGTCGAACCAGCCGCCCATCTTCAGTTCCGCGTCGTCGGCGACGTTGTACGCGCGGTTCGGCCGGCCGTGGAAGATCGCCGCCACCGCCGCGCGCGCGAGGTCGTCGGCGTGGATGTGGTTCGTGTACACGTCGTCCTCGGGCGTCAGCACCGGCGTGCCCTGGCGGATCCGGTCGAGGGGCAGCCGCGTCTCGGCGTAGATGCCCGGCGCGCGCAGGATCGTCAGCCGCACGCCGCGGCGAGCCGCCCAGGCGCGCAGCCGGTCCTCGGCCGCGACGCGCCGCCGCGCCCGCGGCGTCTGCGCGCGGCGTGCGCGCGTCTCGCCGACACGCGCGCCGGCGCAGTCGCCGTACACGCCCGACGTCGAGATGTACACCAGTCGCTGCGGTATAATCTGCGCTCTCGCGAGAGCCGCCAGCAGCCTGCGGGTGCGCGGGTCGTCGCGGCCGTCGGAAGGCGGCGGCGCGCAGTGGAGGACCGCGAACGGAGCCGTGGCCAGCCGGCGCAGCGCGCCGAAGTCGTCGAGGTCGGCCACGACGGGAACGATCCCCTGCGCACGCAGCTTCGGAACGTCCTCCGGGCGACGCGTGACGCCGTAGACGCGCGCACGCCCGCGCAGCAGCGACGCGGCGCGCAGCGCAATATCACCGCTACCGATCAACAGGACCCTGATCACGCTTCGGACTCAGCGACGCGTCGTGGCGACGCGCGGCACGGAACCAGTGCTATGACATTCGAGATTACCATAAAGGGCAGCGAGCACTCGTTCGCCTGCGCCGCCGACGAGACGGTGCTGGCTGCCGCGATGCGTGCCGACCTGATGCTGCCGTACGGCTGCCGCAACGGCGCGTGCGGCACGTGCAAGGGCAAGGTGCTGGCGGGCGACGTCGACTACGGCCCGCACCAGGCCGCGACGCTGACCGACGACGAGAAGCGCGCGGGGCTCGCGCTCTTCTGCTGCGCGAAGCCGAAGAGCGACCTCGAGATCGAGGTCCGCGAAGTGCGCCGGGCCGGCGACCTCCAGGTCAAGCGCCTGCCGTGCCGGATCGAGTCGATCGACAAGGCCGCGCCCGACGTGGCGATCGTCCGCTTCAAGCTCCCGGCCAACGAGCGGCTGCAGTACCTGCCGGGCCAGTACGTCGACTTCCTGCTGAAGGACGGCAAGCGCCGCAGCTTCTCGCTCGCCACGCCGCCGCACGACGACAAGCTGCTCGAGCTGCACATCCGCCACGTGCCCGGCGGCCTGTTCACCGACGCGCTGTTCAACGAGTACAAGGGCCGCGAGATCCTGCGTTTCGAAGGGCCGCTCGGCTCGTTCTACCTGCGGGAGGACACCGATCGCCCGATCGTGTTCGTCGCCGGCGGCACCGGGTTCGCGCCGATCAAGGCGATGATCGAGCACGCGCTCCACCACGAGCTTCCGCGCGAGATGGTGCTCTACTGGGGCGCGCGGTCGCGGCGCGACCTCTACCTGCCCGACCTGCCGGGCGCGTGGCAGGCGGCGCACCGCAACTTCACGTTCATCCCGGTGCTGTCCGAGCCGCGCCCCGAGGACGGCTGGCAGGGGCGCACCGGGCTCGTCCACGAGGCGGTGCTGGCCGACTTTCCCGACCTGTCCGGCTACGTCGTCTACGCGTGCGGCGCGCCGGCGATGATCGACGCCGCGCGGCGCGACTTCGGCGCGCGCTGCCGGCTGCCCGCCGACCAGTTCCACGCGGACAGTTTCACCTACGCCGCCGCGACGGCGGACTGAACCGCCGCGTCGCGGGAAGTGAGGGTCAGACTCGCGCCCGGAAATTGGGGTCAGAGCTGTAATACTGGCGCCGTGAAGCGCCCCGGTATCACGCAGTCCCCCGCGGCGCCAGTATTACAGCTCTGACCCCGATTTCCCGCTATCATCTGCGGTCCTCGGGGGAGGGAGCCGCGGCCACGACCGCGGACGAGAACATGCTGCACGGCCAACGCGTCGTCGTCGTGATGCCGGCGTTTCGGGCGGAGAAGACGCTCGAAGCGTGCTACCGCGCCATTCCGCACGACGTCGTCGACCTGGTGCTGCTGGTCGACGACGCGAGCGACGACGCCACGCTGGCGGTGGCGCAGCGCCTCGGCATTCCCACCATCTGCCACGCGGTCAACGCGGGCTACGGCGCCAACCAGAAGACCTGCTACATGGAGGCGCTGAAGGCCGGCGCCGACATCGTCGTCATGGTGCACCCGGACTACCAGTACGAGCCGCGGCTCATCACCGCGCTCGTGTCGCTGGTGGCCTCCGGCGTCTACGACGTGGCGGTGGGCTCGCGCATGCTCGGCAAGACGGCGCTCGCCGGCGGCATGCCCCGCTACAAGTACGTCGCGAATCGCCTCCTCACCGGCGTGCAGAACGTCGTGTGCGGCGCCCGGCTGTCCGAGTACCACACCGGCTTCCGCGCGTTCTCCCGCCGCGTGCTCGAGACGCTGCCGCTCGGCGCGAACTCGTCGGACTTCCTGTTCGACAACCAGATGCTCGTGCAGGCACTGGCGTTCGGCATGCGCATCGGCGAGGTGTCGTGCCCGACGCGCTACTTCGAGGACGCGAGCCAGATCAGCTTCCGCCGCTCGGTCGTCTACGGCTTCGGCGTGCTGCGCACCAGCGCGGCGTACCGGCTGTGGCGCTGGCGGCTCGCCTCGCCGCGCATATTTTCCGCGCAGCCGGAGCTGAAGCTCACGCACCCGGCGATCGTCGGCACCGCGCGCGTTACGCCATGAGCCCGAAGGGCCGCCCCGACGGCCGAAGTGTCCGATGAGCCACGGGGTCCAGCGCGAAGGAGCCTGGTGAACCGGCGCGATCGCATCGGGACCGGCAGGTTTCCGTGGCTCGTGCTGGCCGCCGTCGCGCTGGTCGCCGGCGCGTGGCTGCGCGCGCGCGGCCTCGGGGCGCAGATCGTCATCGACGACGAGTGGCACGCGCTGCACAAGCTCATGCGCGCCGACATGCTCGACATCGTCACGCACCTCGACTACGCCGACTACAGCATCCCGCTCACCGTCTACTTCCGCTGGCTGTACGACACGGCCGGCGTCACCGAGTGGGGCATGCGCGCGCCGATGCTCGCGGCCGGGATCGCGCTGGTCGCGGCGGCGCCCGTGCTCGCGCGGGCGTGGGCACCGCTGCCGGTGCGCGCGGCGTGGGCGGTGCTGCTCGCCGTGTCGCCGCTGCTCGTGTACTTCAGCCGCACGGCGCGGCCTTACGCGCTGACCGCGCTGCTTTCGACCGTCGCGCTGGTCGCGTTCGAGCGCTGGTACCGCGGCGACCGCCGCCGCGGCGCGTGGGCCGCACTCTACGTCGGCACGACGTTCGTCGCGGGCTGGCTGCACATGACATCGCTCGCGTTCGTGCTGCTGCCGTTCGCGTACTTCGGCGTGCGCGCGCTGCGCGCCGGCGGCGGCGAGCCGCTGCGGCGCCTCCTGCGGATGGGTCTCGCGACCGCGGTGCCGCTCGCGCTCGCACTGGTGCCGCCGGTCGCCAACGACTGGTTCATGTTCACCGCCAAGGCGGGCGTGGATTCGGTGACGCTCGCGAGCGCGGGGCGGACCGCGCTGATGCTCGCCGGCAGCGCCCACGCGGCCGTCGCGCTCCTGCTCGGTCTGGCCGCGGCCGCCGGCTTCGCCCGCTTCTGGCGCCGCGATCGCGTGCTCGCCGGCTACCTGCTGACGGTGACGGTCGGCGGCGCGCTCGCGATCCTCGCCGCGCGGCCGAACTGGGTGCAGCACCCGCTCGTGTTCGCGCGCTACCTCGTGCCGGTGCTTCCGCTGCTGCTGCTGCTGGCGGCGGAGGGTGCGCTGGCAATGATCACGCCGCTCGCGCGCGTACCGGTGGCGGGTGCGGCCGTCGCGGCGATGGCGGGCCTCGCGCTGTGGCACTTCGGGCCGCTGCCGGCGCAGGGAACGGAGCCCCACCAGTTCACCGGGCACCTGCGCCACCAGTTCGACTACGACGACGCGCACAATCCTTACGTCCGGCAGGTTCCCCCGGAGCCGGTGCCGGCGTTCTACCGCGAGCTCGCGAAGTCGCGGCCTGGATCGCTGACGCTGATCGAGGCGCCGTGGCGGCTCGAGTCGCACCACAACCCGCACGTCTGGTACCAGCAGGTGCACCGGCAGCACGTGCTGATCGGACTCGTCACGCCGCTGTGCGGAGTGAGCAGGTTCGGCGAGTATCCCGAGACGCAGGCCGGGATGCGCCTCGCCAACTTCGCGCACGTCTCCGCGGTGCTGCGCGGGAACACGTACGGCGCGGACTTCCTGGTCATGCACCTGGCGCCGTGGTCGACGCCGCCCGACGCCAAGGTGCCGTGGCCCGACGTCGCCGCGTGCCTGCCGGCCATCGAGGCCGCGCTGGGCCCGCCGTTCTACCGCGACGACCGGATCGTCGTGTTCGCGCTGCCCGACGACCGGCGGCCGGGGCCGGCGCGCGCGAGGTGACGCGTCAGCGCGCGGGCGCGCGCAGCGCGCGCAGCGTGCGCTCGAGCGCGGCGGCGAGGTGCGTGTTGGCAGACTCGGTGCGGCCGAGCCGCGCGTGCAGTTCGCCCAGTGCGACGTGCGTGCGCCAGTGGTCGTCGAGCGCCAGGCTCGCCTCGTAGTACGACTGCGCCTTGCCCCACAGCGACTCGCGCTCGCACAGGCGCCCGAGCGCCAGCAGCAGCGCCGGATCCTGGCTGTGCGTGCCGAGCCAGCGCTCGGCCGTCTCGAGCTGGCGGGTCGAGTCGGCGGTCCGGCACTCCGCGTAGAGCGCGACGAGGTCCGGGTCCCACGCGCGCTCGAGGCTCTTCGTCACGATCTCCGCGGCCTCGCGGTCGCCGCCCAGCGCGAGGAAGCTCGCCGCGCCGGCGCGCGCGACCTTCGGGTTTACGCGGTCGGCGTCGGCGAGCCGGCCCCAGTACGCGCGCAGCCCTGCCGCGTCGTGACGCAGCTCCGCGAGCGCCTCCGCGTGCGCCGACGCGCGCAGCAGGTCGCCCTGCGCCGCGTCGTAGACCTTGCGCTTGACCAGCTGGTCGACGAGCGGCGGGATCTCCGCGCTGCGGCCGGCCGCCGTCAGCGCGCGCACCTCGAGGCGCAGGGCGGCGGTGTGCAGCCCCGCCTCCCGCCGCAGTTCCGCGAGCTTCGCCAGCGCCTCGCCCGGCTGGCCCTGCGCCAGCGCCATGTCGGCCTCGAGCATCAGCCGCGGCACCGCGAGGCTCGGCGTGCCCGCGTCCGGGCGCGCGAGCAGCGCCTCCGCGGCGGCGTAGTCGTGCATGTCGATCGCGGCGCGGGCGGCGATCAGCGCGGGCAGGCCGCCGGACTGCGGAACGGCGAGCGCCTCGTCCGCGAACTGGCGCACCTTGCCGTAGCGCCCTTCGAGCAGCGCGACCACGGCCGCGTCCTGCTTCGCGCGCGCCCGCTCACGATTGCGGCGGTGCCGGTTCTCGCGCACGTCGCGCGGCATTCGCGCGATCTTCGCCGCCAGCCGCAGCAGCAGGTGCAGCGCGACGAAGCCGGCGACGACCAGCAGCACGAAGGCGTTCAACGACAGCTCGACGCGGTACGGCGGCGCCACGAACAGCGCGTAGCCGGCGTTGAGCTTGAACAGCAGCGCCGCCAGCACCGCGAGCGCGGCGAGCAGCAGGAACGCGAACAGCAGGCGCATCGCGTCCGCTACCGGCCCGCGGGCGGGCCGGGCGATCGCTCGCGGGCCGCCCGCACCGTGCGGATGGCGGTGAGGCTCGCCGCGATGTCGGGCAGGTTGGTGGGCATCGGCGTCGCCGCGAGCTGCGTCAGCGTCGCCGACGCGGCCTGCACCGGCTTCGCGCGCGTGTCGAAGTACTGCTTGACCCACGCGTTGGCGGCGGTGACGTCGGACCTGAAGCCGTCGTCGTCGTGCGAGAGCAGCGCGATGCGCGCCGTCAGCAGCCGCAGGCGCAGGTTCTCGCGCAGGTAGTACTGCTGCGGCGGCGGCACCAGTGGCGCGGCCGGCCGGTCGGCGACCTCGACGCGCACCAGCGACTTCACTTCGGCCCACGCGTCGCGCAGCGCACGCAGCCACGCTGCGTCGTCCACGGCCGCCGGCGGCGGCGCGGGCTTCGGCAGTCGCTCGTCCTTGGCCAGCGGCAGCGAGTCGATCGCCGCGATCACCTGGTCGAGCTTGACCGCGATGCCGGCGACGTCGACGTAGGGCACGGACTTCAGCCGGTCGATGTCGCGCGCGAGCGCGCGCCGCAGCGCGACGAGCTGCGGCCGGTCGAAGCGCGCGAGCTTCGCCTCCGCGAGCTGCAGCGCCGCGAGCGCCGACTGCACGTTGCCGGCGATCGCGAGCTGCTGGCCCGCGAGCATGAGCACCTGCTCGATCTCGTTCAGCGCAAGCTCGTCGCGCGACGGCGCGAGCTCGCGGTAGAGCGTCTCGAGCGAGGCCTGCTGCGCCTGCGACTCGGACAGGCGCGTCTCCAGCAGCGCGAGCTTCGCCTGCGCGTCGCGCAGGTCGTTGGCGAGGTCGGCCTCGCGCGCCTTCGCCTGCGCGAGCGCGGCGTCGGCGTCCCCGAGCCGCTTCGCGACCTCCGTGCGCAGCGTGCGTTGCGCGTCGCGGGTGTCGAGCCAGGCCGCGGCCCCGGCCAGCGCGAGCACGCCCGCCAGCGCGAGCACGAGTCCGCGCGAGGCCGGCGCCGCCAGCGGACCGTGCTTCGGCGTCGCGCCGGCGTCGTTCGCGGGTGCGGCGCGGTCGCTGGCGGGCGCGGGTTCGTCCATCGATCGATGCGGATCGGCAAGTCGCCCGCGCATTCTAGCAGTCCACCCGGTCGCACCCTGCCCGCGCGCTGGCCGCCCGACCCACCGTCGCATACAATCGCGGTTGTCGTACCTCGCCGGCCCTGCGCCCTCGCACCCCTCCCCGTGAACGGCCTGACCCTGCTCGTGGTCCTCGCGCTCGCCGTGGGCGCGTTCGTGCTCTGGCGCATGGGGGTCGTGCACGGTCGGCGGCAGGCCGACCGCACCGCGCGCGAACCGTTGCGCCCGGCCGCGTCGGTCGCCATGGAACCCGCGCGCGCCGCCCAGCCGGCCGCCGACGCCGCGCCGATCGCTGCGCCGTCGCCGCCGGCCCCGGCCGCCGCGTCCGCGCCGCCGGCCGCCGAGCCGGAGGGCGTCGCCGCCGAAGCGCGCGCCTGCTGCGCAGCCTCGCCGCGGAGACCGACGCGTTGCGCCGCGCTGCGGCCGCCGCCGCCGCCGAGCGCGTGCAACTGGCGTCGCTCGCCGAGGACCGCCGCCGCCTGCTGCACGAGTTCGCGCAGGCGCGCGCCGAGACCGCGCGCTACCGCGACATCGTCGTCGCGCTCGAGGACAACGCGCTGCCGCCGCTGCTCGACGGCCCCAACGCGCCGGACGACCTCAAACTCATCGTCGGCGTCGGGCCGGTGCTCGAGCGGATGCTGCACCAGCTGGGAGTCACCACGTACCGCCAGGTCGCGCGCTGGTCCGAGCGCGACATCGACGAGTTCGACGCGAAGCTGCACGAGTTCCCCGGACGCATCCGCCGCGACGGGTGGGTCACGCAGGCTCGCGCGCTGCATCAATCGAAGTTCGGCGAGACGCTGCCGACGCGCGAGCGCGGATGACCGCGCCCGCGGCCGGCCGCCACCCGCTCGCGCACGCGTTCGCGCCGATCGCGATCCTCACGCTCGTCTGGGGCTGCAACTGGCCCGTGCTGAAGATGGGCGTGGCCGAGATCGCGCCGCTCACGTTCCGCTCGCTGACGCTGCCGTTCGCCGCGATCGGCATGCTGCTGGTCGCGAAGCTGAGCGGCGACGCGATCCGCATACCGCGCGCGTGGTGGGGCCGCGTCGCGGCGCTCGCGTTCTTCAACATCGCCGGCTGGAACGGCTTCGTGCTGTTCGGCGTGCAGCAGCTGCCGGCCGGCCGCAGCGCGATCATCGCCTACACGATGCCCGTCTGGGCGACGCTCATCGCGATGGTCGTGCTGCACGAGCCGCTCAACCGCCGCAAGCTCGTCGGCCTGGCGCTCGGCATGCTCGGCATGGTCGTGCTGCTGGGCGACGACATCCGCCACATACGGTCGACGCCGACCGGCGCGCTGCTGATCCTCGCCGCGGCGATCCTCTGGGCGTGCGGCACCGTGCTGCTGCGCAAGTGGAAGCCGCCGATCGCGCAGAACACGCTGTCCGGCTGGATGATGCTGCTGGGCTGGCTGCCGCTCGTCGTGATGGCGCCGTTCTTCGAGACGCACCCGCCGTCGTATCTCCTGCACCTGTCGGCCGGCGCCTGGTTCGCGATCCTCTACAACATCTTCCTCGCCGGCACGCTCGCGCACTGGGCGTGGTTCACGCTCGCGCGGACGCTGCCGGTGGCCGTGTCGTCGCTGTCGTCGCTTCCGGTGCCGGTCGTCGGCGTGTTCGCCGGCATGCTGTTCCTCGGCGAGCGGCCCGGCCCGGCGGAGTTCGTCGCGCTGGGGCTGGTGCTGGCGTCGCTGTTCGCCGTGCTGTGGCAGCCGGCGGAGAAGAAGAAGGCCGTCCCGGCGACGGCGACGGACCCCGAACCCTAGCCATCGCGGGAAACCAGGGTCGGACTGGAATTTCGCCAGACTGCTGCGAAATTCGAGTCCGACCCTCATTTCATCACGCCAGCTCCGGGATCAGCGTGAGCACCTTGCCGGTTGCGAACCACGCGTCCAGATTCGCCTTGCACAGGTCGCCCATCGCCTTGCGCGTCTCGTTGGTCGCGCTGCCGACGTGCGGCAGCAGCACGACGTTGTCCATTGCGAAAAGCGGCGCCGGAACGTGCGGCTCGTCGGCGAAGACGTCCAGGCCGGCGCCCTTGATCGTGCCGGCCTCGAGCGCCGCAACCAGCGCCGGCTCGTCGACGATCGACCCGCGCGCGATGTTGACGAGCGTGCCCTTCTTCCCGAGCGCGGCCAGAACGTCCGCGTTGACGATGTTCCTCGTCGCCGCGCCGCCGGGGCATGCGACGACGAGGAAGTCCGATTCCGCGGCGAGCGCCTTCAGGTCGGGAGCGAACCGGTACGGCACCTCCTGCGGCTTGCGCCCGGTGTAGGAGACCTCCATGCCCATCGCGCGCACGCGCTGTGCGATCGCCTTGCCGATGCGTCCGAGCCCGAGGATGCCCACGCGGCGGCCGGAGAGCTTCGTCGTCAACTCCGGCCCGCGCTTCTCCCAGTCGCCGGCGTGCACGAAGCGGTTCAGCCGCACGAAGCCGCGCCCCGTCATCATGATCAGCGCCACCGCGACGTCGGCGACGTCGTCGGTCAGCACGTCCGGCGTGTTGGTGACCTTGATCCCGCGTTGCCGGCAGTAGTCGACCGGCACGCCGTCGTAGCCGACGCCGAACACCGAGATGATCTCGAGCTTCGGCAGCGCGTCGAGCAGGCTCGTCGGCGTGACCGTGCCGCCGCCCTGCACGAGGCCGCGGATGCGCGCGCCCTCCGCGGCGAGCAGCCCCGGCTTGTGGCTCGCCGCGTGGTAGTCGTGGCACCGGTAGTCGGCGCGCAGCGGGTCGTACAGGAACGGCGGCAGCGGCGCGGTGACGATGATGTCGGGCTGGGCCATGGCGTCAGGGTCCGGTCACGGGATGCGAAGCGAACCATTCTAGCAACCCGGCGACGAGCCCCGCGTCGGCGCCGCCGGTGGCGATCGCGTGGAAGCCCTGCGCCTGCGCGCGCAGGGCGATGCGCGGGTGCGGGACGAACGCGGGAATCCGCTTGAACAGGGCCAGCGTGTCGGCGTCGAGCAGCGCGACGAGGTTGTCGAGCCCCTCGCTCGACGTGAACGTCGACGCGTGCAGCCGGCCTTCGCGGAGCGCCTCGGCCAATCCGTCCGCGCCCGACTGCGGCGCGGCCCTCCGGTAGCAGCCGACGTAGTCGACGGTGGCGCCGCGCGCCTTCAGCGTGTCGCCCAGCAGTTCGCGGCCGCCGTCGCCGCGGAAGATCACGACGCGCTTGCCCGCCGGCTGCGCCAGCTCCGGCAATGCGAGCAGGCCCTCGCTGTCGAACGTCGTCGCGGGGATCGTCG
>JBGAMF010000035.1:0-35971 GCA_044223185.1 Casimicrobiaceae bacterium
CCGGGACGGGGAGAGGGTCGGGGTGAGGGGCGCGCCCGTCAGGCCGTCAGCTTGCGCAGCAGCGCGAGCATGCCGTCGAAGGCGGCACCGTACGGCGGATAGAGGAACTTGGCCGCGGCCAGCCGCGACTGCACGAACACCGGCTTGCGGTGCGTGAATGCGAGGAACGACGCCTCGCCGTGGTACGCGCCCTTGCCCGACGCGCCGACGCCGCCGAACGGCAGGTGCTTGTGCGCGAAGTGCCACAGCGTGTCGTTCACGGTCACGCCGCCGGCGAGCGTCTCGCGCAGCACCTTCGCGCTGCGCACGCCTTCGCGCCCGAAGTAGTAGAACGCGAGCGGGTGCGGGCGGGCGTTGATCTTCGCGATCGCGTCGTCGATCGTCTCGTACGTCTCGATCGGCAGCAGGGGACCGAAGATCTCCTCGCGCATGACCGCCATGTCGGCGGTGACGCCGAGCACGAGCGTGGGCAGCAGCTTGCGCGACGCCGCGGCGGGCTTCTCCTTCGCCGGATTCAGCGCGACGACCGTCGCGCCCTTCGCGCGCGCGTCGTCGACGAGCGCCGTCAGCCGCCGGTAGTGCCGTTCGCTGACGATCGCCGTGTAGTCCGGATTCGCCGCGTACGACGGGTACAGCCGGTCGGCCGCCGTCCGGATCGCCGCGACGAGCGCTTCCGCGCGGTCGTCCTGCACCAGCACGTAGTCGGGGGCGATGCACGTCTGGCCCGCGTTCAGCAGCTTGCCGGAGACGAGCCGCGGCGCGGCGAGGTCGAAGTCGGCGTCCGGCGCGAACAGCGCCGGCGACTTGCCGCCGAGCTCGAGCGTGACCGGCGTCAGGTTCTCGGCCGCCGCGAGCGCGACCTGGCGCCCGACCGCCGTCGAGCCCGTGAAGAACAGGTGGTCGAACGGCAGCCGCGCGAACGCGCGCCCGACGTCGGCGTCGCCCAGCACGACCGCGAACTCGTCCTCCATGAAGCTCGCGGCGACGAGCTCGCGCAGCAGCGCCGACGTCGCCGGCGTCACCTCCGACGGCTTCAGCAGCACGCGGTTGCCGGCCGCGAGCGCGCCCAGCGCCGGCGCCAGCGCGAGCTGCACCGGGTAGTTCCACGGGCTGATGATGCCGGCCACGCCGACCGGCTGCCGCTCGATGCGCGCCCGTCCGGGCTGCAGGTGCAGCGGCGTCGCGACGTGCTCGGTGCGCATCCAGTGCTTCAGCTGCCGCTGGGCGTCCGCGATCTCGGCCGCCACGATGTAGAGCTCGGCGAGCCGCGTTTCGTGCTCGGAGCGGTCGCCGAAGTCGCTGTCGACGGCGGCGGCGAAGCGCGCCTCGTTCCTGGTGAGCAGCGCCTTGAGGCGCGCCAGCCGGTCCTGGCGGGCGAGGTACGACGGATAGCGCTCGGCGGCGAACGCCGCGCGCTGCAGGTCGAACAGCCGCCGCATCTCGGATACCGCCGGCGGGATCTTTTCGCGCAGTGCGTTCATGGCCGTCCTCCGGCCGGGATCGATGGTTTGCCCACGATACGACTCCGTCAGTTCGGCGCTCGCGACGCCCGACCAGGCGACACCTCCATTATCGCACCCCGCCCGCGCCGGCGTCGGCTGCACGTAACCGGCGGCGGTGCCGCCGCGGTGCCCATCCGGTACAGTGCGTTCCGTGAATTCCCGGCACACGCTGCTGCTGAAGGGTGCGACCGTCGTCGCGACGATGGACGACGCCCGCCGCGAGATCGCCGACGGCGCCGTGTACATGCGCGGCCACGCGATCGAGGCAGTCGGGCCGGCGCAAGAGCTGCCGGCCGTCGCCGACGAGGTGATCGACTGCCGCGGCATGGTCGTGCTGCCCGGGCTCGTCAACACGCACCACCACTTCTTCCAGACGCTCACGCGCGCCGTGCCCGCCGCGCAGGACGCCGAGCTCTTCGGCTGGCTCACCGCGCTCTACCCCATCTGGGGCGGGCTCACGCCCGAGATGCTGAACGTCTCGGCGCAGGTGGCGATCGCCGAGCTGATGCTGTCCGGCTGCACGACGGCGAGCGACCACCTGTACCTCTATCCGAACGGCGGGCGCCTGGACGACACGATCGAGGCCGCGCGCACGCTCGGCCTGCGCTTCCACGCCTGCCGCGGCGCGATGAGCGTCGGTGAATCCGCCGGTGGCCTGCCGCCCGACGCGCTGGTCGAGCGCCCCGACGCGATCCTCGCCGACACGCGGCGCGTGATCGAGGCGTACCACGACCCTGCGCGCTTTTCGCTGCTGCGCGTGGCCGCCGCGCCCTGCTCGCCGTTCTCGGTGTCGCGCGACCTCATGCGCGAGACGGCCGCGCTCGCCGCCGCCTACGGGGTGCGCCTGCACACGCACCTCGCCGAGTCCGCCAACGACGTCGCGTATTCGCGCGAGCGCTTCGGCTGCACGCCGGCGCAGTACGCGGCGGACGCCGGGTGGACCGGCGCGCACGTGTGGCACGCGCACTGCGTGAAGCTCGACGCGCACGGCGTCGACCTCTTCGCGCGCACCGGAACGGGCGTCGCGCACTGCCCGACGTCGAACATGCGTCTCGCCTCCGGCATCGCGCCGGTGCGCCGGATGCTCGACGCAGGCGTCCCGGTGGGCCTCGGCGTCGACGGCTCGGCGTCCAACGACGCTTCGCACCTGCTGGCCGAGGCCCGGCAGGCGCTGCTGCTGCAGCGCGTCGGCGGAGGCCCTTCCGCGCTCACGGCGCGCGAGGCGCTGGCGCTCGCCACGCGCGGCGGCGCGCGCGTGCTCGGCCGCGACGACATCGGGCAGCTCGCGCCGGGCATGGCGGCCGACGTCGTCGCATTCGACTTGGCGGACGTCGGCTTCGCCGGCGCCGGCCACGATCCGCTCGCGGCACTGGTGTTCTGCGCCCCGGCGCGCGCCGCGCTGGCGGTGATCCACGGGCGCGTCGTGATCCGCGACGGGCAGCTCGCGACCGTCGACCTCCCGCTGCTCGTCGAGCGGCACCGTGCGCTCGCACGCGCGCTGGCGCGCGCGGAATCGCTGTAGACTCGCCGCATGGAAAGCCACGACGCGATCGTCATCGGCGGCGGCGTGATCGGCGTGTCGATCGCGTATCACCTGGCGCGCCTCGGCTGCCGCGACGTGCTGCTGCTCGAGCGCGGGCAGCTGGGCGGCGGCACGACCGCGCAGTCGTCGTGCATCGTGCGCACGCACTACTCGGTGCCGGAGAACGTCGCGCTGGCGCAACGGTGCCTCGCGGTGTTCCGCGACTTCGCGGGCTACCTCGGGGACCCGGAGGCCGATTCCGGGTTCACCCGCTGCGGGCTCATGATCGTCGCCGGCGCGGGTCCGCGCGCGGACGCGCTGCGCGACACGCTGGCCGTCGCGCGTGCGGAGGGCGTCGACGCGCGCGAGATCGCGCACGACGAGGCCCGGCACATCCTGCCGCTGCTGCAGCTCGACGACATCGCCGCCATCGGCTGGGAGCCGGAGTCCGGCTACGCCGACGCCTACCTGACGCTGACCGCGTTCGCGCGCAACGCACGGCGGCTGGGCGCCGTGCTGCGCGAGGGCGTGGCGGTGACCGGACTCGTGCGCGACGCCGCCGGTTGCGTCACCGGTGTGGCAACCGCGCGCGGTCCGATCGCCGCGGGCGTGGTGATCAGCGCGCAGAACATCTGGTCGCGCGAGCTGGCCGCGTGGACGGGCGTGGCGCTGCCGCTCACGCTGTCGCGGCACGCGGTGTTCACGCTGGAAGGGCCCACCCCCTACGCACGCGGCCTGCCGGTGCTCAAGGACCTGGCGTCGCCCGGCAAGCTCTACATGCGCGGCTACGGCGGCCGGCAGCTCCTCGTCGGCGACGGCAACGACGGCGAGACCATTTCCGCGCCGGACACCGAGCAGGCCGACGTGCCGCTCGACTACGTGGCCGAGATCGGCGAGCAGGTCGCGCACCGGATGCCGGCCTTCGCGGAGGCCGGGCTCGCCGCGTCGTGGACCGGCGTCTACGACGTGACGCCCGACTGGAACCCGGTGCTGGGGCCGCTGCCGGGCGTTCCGGGCCTGCAGGTCGCCTACGGATTCTCCGGTCACGGCTTCAAGCTGTCGCCGGTGGTCGGCCGCCTGCTCGCGCAGAGCGCGCTCGGCCTGCCGACCGACGTGCCGCTCGCGCCCTACGCGCTCGACCGCTTCGCGTCGGGCCAACTCCTCGCCGGGCGCTATGGAACCGGCGCCGTGTCGTGAGGGCCGCGCTCGCGACCGGACACGGCGACACGAGCAGCGCCCCGGAGCCTCGCCGTTCCCTGCGCCTCTCTGCGAAGGAACACCCCGCCGACCGCGGCGTGGCGCAGGAGCGCCCGATTCGGCATACTGTCGCCGTCCGCGCCCGCTCGAGGCGCGACGTGACTCCACCGAGGGAGGAAGCAATGGCTTTTCGCACCCGCATCGCCGCCGCCGCGCTCGTCGCCGGCGTCGCCTTCGCGACGTCCGCGCTGGCGCAGGACCGCGTGTTCTTCGGCATCGCCACCGGCGGCACCGGCGGCACCTACTACCCGCTGGGCGGGATGCTCGCGCAGCTCATCTCCAACAAGGTGACGATCGGCGGCAAGAAGCTGTCCGCCACGGCCGAGACCGCCGGCGCGTCGGTCGCGAACGCGCAGCTGCTCGGGCGCAAGGACATCGAGAGCGCGTTCGTCGCGGCGGACATCCTCGACGCCGCGTACAACGGCAAGGGCCAGTTCGACGGCAAGGCCGTCAAGAACCTGCGCGCGCTGGGCGCGCTCTACCCGGAGCAGGTGCAGCTCGTCACGCTCGCGTCGGCCAACGTCCAGAACTTCAGGGACCTCAAGGGCAAGTCGGTGTCGTCGGGCTCGCCGGGCTCCGGCCAGTGGCAGCTGCTGGGCGACCTGCTCGAGGCGCACGGGATGACGCGCAAGGACATCGGCGAGGACCTGTCGTCGTTCACGCAGTCGGTCGACAAGATCAAGGACGGCAACCTCACGGCGTCGCTGATCACCGCCGGCGCGCCGACGTCGTCGGTCACCGACCTCGCGAACGCGCGCGACATCCGCGTCGTGCCGCTGTCCGGCCCCGAGATCGAGGCGCTGCGCAAGAAGCAGCCGTACTACGCGAGCGTCCAGCTGCCCGCCAACACGTACAAGGGGCAGACGGGGCCGGTCAACACGCTCGCGGTGATGGCGATCTGGGCGACGCACGACGGCGTGTCCGAGCAGATGGCCTACGAGGTGACGAAGGCGCTGTACGAGAACACCGAGACGCTGGGCCAGGTGCACCCGAAGGGCAAGGAGATCGCGCTGAAGACGGCGCTGCAGTCGGTGTCGATCCCGCTGCACCCGGGCGCCGAGAAGTACTACCGCGAGAAGGGCCTGATCAAGTGATCGCGCGGCCCGGGGCGGCGCTGCTGGCGGCGCTCGTCCCGGGCCTCGCCGCGGGCGCCGGTCCCGATTCCGCCTGCGTCGCGCTGGCCGCCCACCCCGACGGCGAGTCGTTCCTCCGCGTCGGGCTGCCGGCCGGCACGCCGACGTTCACCGTGTCGTACGTGCACTCGGTCACGCGCACGCCCGTCGTCGAGACCTACCGCGTCGACGGCGAGACGATCGTGCAGACCGAGATCCGGTTCGCGCAGCACGGCCCCGGCCTGCCCACGCAGGCCGACGCAGGCGGCACCTTCGCGCGCCGCGACGGCCAGTTCGTAGCGACGATGGCGCGCCGGTTCCCGTCGATCGTCATGCGCGTCCATGCGGACCAGCGGCCGCAACTCGCCGCCGGCGCCGTCAGGGTCGACCTCGCGGAGTGGGGCAACCGCGCGGTCGCGGTCCGCGCCGCGAGCGGGCCCTGCCCGGCCCACTGACCCTCGGCACATGACGGCACCGAACCCGCACGGCGGCACGCTGACCGACACCATCGAGGCGGTGTCGGCGGAGCAGCAGCAGCGGCTCATCCGCCAGTTCGACCACGAGTCGAACTTCCGCAGGCTGGTCGGCCCGGTCGGGATGCTGGTGACGACCGTCGCGGTCGTCCTGTCCGGTTTCCACATCTACACGGCGGGCTTCGGCCTGCTGGTCGAGATCAAGCACCGCGCGTTCCACCTGGCGCTGGTGCTCGGCCTCATCTTCCTCGTGTTCCCGCGTCCGCGGCCCGCCACCGGCGCGCGCGGCGTCGCGCAGGAGTGGGGCTGGGCGGCGGTGTTCGGCGCGTTCTACCTCTACCTCGCGTGGGACCTCGTCGAACGGCTGACGGCCTCCGGCGAGCTCGCCAACGGCGCGTGGTTCCTCGCGCTCGTCGCGTTCGTCGTCGCGCTGACGCTGCCCGTCCGCCGCTTCGGCGGCTACGACGACAAGGCGTCGTGGATCGACTGGCCGCTGGCCGCGCTCGCCGCGGCGATCTCGCTCTACCAGATCGTGTTCTTCGACGACATCTTCATCCGCCGCGTGGGCTCGCCGATCGCGCAGGACTACATGATGGGCGTGCTCGCCATCGTGATGGTGATGGAGGCCACGCGGCGGACCATGGGCCCGCTGCTGCCGGCGATCGGCATGGCGTGCCTGCTCTACGCGCTGCTCGGCCGCTACATGCCCGGCGTGCTCGCGCACCGCGGCTACAGCGTCGTGCGCGTCGTCAACCACATCTACGTCGGCACCGAGGGCATCTACGGCATCGCGGTCGGCGTCGTCGCGACGTACGTGTTCCACTTCGTGCTGTTCGGCATCCTCGCGCAGATGACCGGGCTCGGGCGCCTGTTCATGGAGCTCGCCACGATCGCCGCCGGGCGCTACGCGGGCGGCCCGGCCAAGGCCTGCGTCGTGTCGTCGGGGCTGTTCGGCATGATCTCCGGTTCGGCGGTCGCCAACGCGGTGACCACCGGCTCGCTGACGATCCCGCTGATGAAGAAGTACGGCTTCACGCCGCGCTTCGCCGGCGCGGTCGAGGCCTCGGCGTCGTGCGGCGGACAGGTGACGCCGCCGGTGATGGGCGCGTCCGCGTTCGTGATGGCGGAGCTGCTCGGCGTTCCGTACAAGGAACTGGTGATCATCGCGATCGTCCCGGCGCTGTTCCACTACCTCGCGTGCCTGCTGATGGTGCACTTCGAGGCGAAGCGCCTGCGGCTGCACGGCGTCGAGGCGCACCTCATCCCGCGGCTGTCGGCGGTGCTGGCGTCGAGCTGGCACCTCGTGTTCCCGCTGGTGGCGCTGGTCACGATGCTGCTGCTCGACTTCACGCCTTTCCTCGCCGCGTTCTGGGGCATCGTGCTGTGCTTCGTCTGCTCGTACATCCCGCTGATCGCGCGCCGGTTCGGCAACGACCGGCTGCACGGGCAGACGCTGACGTGGAAGCCGCTGGTCGCCGGCCTCGAGGAGGGCGCCAAGTACGCGCTGGCCATCGGCGCCGCCTGCGCGTGCGTCGGCCTGATCCTCGGCACGCTGACGCTGTCGGGGCTGGGGTTCAAGTTCTCGGGGGCCGTCGTCGAGCTGGCCGGCACCGTGTCGGCGTGGTTCCGCGCCGTCGACCCGTTCGCGCTGTTCACCGAGGTCGGCGGCAAGGTGTTCTTCGGACTGGTCTTCGTCGCGATCGCCTGCATCATGATGGGCACCGGCGTGCCGACGACGCCCACGTACATCATCCTGGCGTCGATCGCCGCGCCGGCGCTCGCGACCCTCGGCGTGCCGCTCATCGCGACGCACTTCTTCGTCTTCTACTACGGCGTGCTGGCCGACGTGACGCCGCCGGTCGCGCTGGCCGCGTACGCAGCCGCCGGCATCGCGGGCTCCGAGCCGATGCGCACCGGCCTGACGGCGTTCCGGCTGTCGATGGGGAAGGCGCTGGTGCCGTTCATGTTCGTCTACACGCCGGCGCTGCTGTTCATCGACTTCACGTGGACCGCGTTCGTCTCGGCCGCGTTCTGCGGCGTCGTCGGCATCACGGCGCTCTCGGCGGCTTACATCGGCTGGTTCCGCGCGCCGCTCAACCGGGCGGAGAAGATCGCGCTGACGATCGCCGGGCTGATGCTGGTCTTCAACCAGTTCTGGCCGAATCTCGTCGGCCTGGCCGTCGTGTTCTCCGTCCTCGGCTGGAACGCCGTGTCCGCGCGGCGGCAACCGCAGCGCTAGGATGGACCGGTCCGCCACCCGCGCAGGCGCCCGCCCCGCCCGATGACCGGATCCCCCAAGCCCAACGGCGAACGCGGCGCCGAGCGCCCGCGCATCCTCGACGTCCGCGCCGGCGACCCGGAGGCGCCGGCCAACGCGATCCCGAACATCATCGCGCACCTGGTCGAGACCGAGACCTGGCGCAACGCGGCGACCGTGCTGATGGCGGCGCTGCTCATCGGCCTCGGCTACTGGTCGTACCACGGCGTGCGCAACTCGATCGCGGAGACGCAGGCGATCGGCCTGCAGGCGCTGCTCGGCACCGTGACCCGCGGCGTCGACGTCTGGGTCGGCGAGCACCGCGCGGAGACCGAGCGCCTCGCGCAGCAGCCGTGGCTGCAGGAGCGCGCGCAGCGCCTCGCCGCCGCGGCCGTGCGCGACCCCGCGGCGCTGCGCAAGCTGTGCGAGTCGGCCGACGCCGTCGAGCTGTCGCGGATGCTGCAGGCGCGGCTGGGCACCCGCGGCGTGGCCGCGATGCTCGTGGTCGACCGCACGGGGGTCGTCGTCGCCTCGGAGAACCCGGCGAGCTGCGGGCAGCGGCTGCACTCGGCGCTGTTCCGCCAGCGCCTCGACCGCGCGCTCGACGGCGCGCCCCAGTTCGTGCGCCCGAGTCCAGACCCCGAGCTCTCGATCGAAGGGACCAGCGGCCGCCGGCGGCCCGTGGCCTGGACGATCGCACCGGTCCGTGCCGGCAACGCGCCCGCCGCCGTCGCGCTCGCGGTCGGCGTCGTCGCCGACCGGGACCTCGCCACCGTGTTCTCGGCCGCGCGACCCGGTGCGTCGACCGAGGCCTACGCATTCGCCGACGACGGCCTGATGCTCACGCCGACGCGGTTCGCCGAGGCGCTGGTCGCCGCCGGCATGCTGCCCGAATCGGGTGTGCCGCCGTCCGCGTTCGCGATTCCCGTCCGCGACCCCGGCGGCGAGCTCGCCGCCGGATACGCGCCCGCGCTGGAGCCGGCGGCGCGCCCGCTGAC
The DNA here is from genome assembly GCA_044223185.1 of Casimicrobiaceae bacterium. Lineage (GTDB taxonomy): Bacteria > Pseudomonadota > Gammaproteobacteria > Burkholderiales > Casimicrobiaceae > VBCG01. The sequence goes on from JBGAMF010000035.1 coordinate 9,122, forward strand.
GCAGGCCGCCGCACTCGCCGTCGCCGCGCGCGGCAAGAGCCTCGAAGCCGACCGCGAAGGCGTGCTGGTCGCGCCGTATCGCGGCTACCGCGGCGACGAGGTGATCGGCGCCTGGCGGTGGCTGCCGGCGTACGACATCGGCGTGATCGCCGAGATCTCGGCGGCCGAGACGTTCGCGCCGCTGCGCTACCTGTGGATCAGCTTCGCGGTCATCGGCGGCTTCGTCGTGCTGTCCCTCGGCGCCGCGCTCACGTCCGGCCTGTCGCTGTCGCAGCTGCAGCGGCAGTTCGGCAAGCTGCAGCGGCTCGGCGTCTACACGCTCGAGCGGCAGATCAGCGAGGGCGGGATGGCCACGATCTACCTCGCGCACCACGCGCTGCTCAAGCGGCCGACGGCGGTCAAGGTGCTGAAGAAGCACGTGGCGACCGACGAGTTCATCCACCGCTTCGAGCGCGAGGTGCAGGTCGCGAGCCAGCTCCTGCACCCGAACACGGTCCGCATCTACGACTTCGGCCGCACCAAGGACGGGCTCCCCTACTACGTGATGGAGTACCTCGACGGCGTGACGCTCGCCGAGCTGGTCGCGGAGGCGGGCCCGGTGCCCCCGGGCCGCGTCATCCACATCCTGCGCCAGGTCGGCGCCGCGCTGCGCGAGGCGCACGAGCACGGCATGATCCACCGCGACGTCAAGCCCGAGAACGTGATGCTCTGCCGGCGCGGCGAGGACGACGTGGTCAAGCTGCTCGACTTCGGCCTCGTGAAGAGCCTGGAGACCGAGCAGACACGCGACGTCACGAAGCAGATCCGGATCCTCGGCACGCCGCGCTACATGGCGCCCGAGCGCATCGTGAACCCGAAGGACGTCGACGCGCGCTCCGACATCTACGCACTCGGCGCGGTCGGCTACTTCCTGCTGACCGGCAAGCCCATCTTCGACGGCGACGACAACCTGGAGATCAGCAACCAGGTGCTGCACGCGCCGGCGCCGCGCGCGGCGGCCAGCGGCATCGCCGGCATTCCGGAGGGCCTCGACGCGCTGATCGCCGCGTGCCTCGAGAAGGACCGCGCGCGGCGGCCGCAGGCGATGGCGGCCGTCATCGACGCGCTCGATCGCCTGGCGAGCCGGCTCGCGTGGACGCAGAGTGACGCCGCGGCGTGGTGGGAGCGCCATCGCGAGCGCAACGGCACGGCCTCCGTGCCCGCGCGTGCGGACGCGTGAGCCCGATGGGCCGCCCCGAGGGCGAACACCGGAGCGCGCAGCGCGAAGGGTAGCCCTTCGTGCTTGATGGGCCGCCCCGAGGGCGAACACCGGAGCGCGCAGCGCGAGGTAGCCCTTCGTGCCCGATGGGCGCCCCGAGGGGGCGAACACCGGAGCGCGCAGCGCGAAGGTAGCCCTTCTGCCCGATGGGCCGCCCCGAGGGCGAACACCGGAGCGCGCAGCGCGAGGTGGCCGTTCGCCCGATGGGCCGCCCCGAGGGCGAACACCGGAGCGCGCAGCGCGCAGGTGCTCCAGCGAGTCCTGGAACGATCGCATGACGACCTCCACCGGCCCGCTGTCCGGCATCCGCGTGCTCGAATTCGAGGCGCTGGGTCCCGGCCCGTTCTGCGGGATGCTGCTCGCCGACATGGGTGCCGACGTGCTGCTGGTCGACCGGCCGCACGATCCGGGCCTCGGCTTTCCGCGCGAGCGCCGGCACGACGCGATGCTGCGCGGACGGCGCTCGGTGACGCTCGATCTCAAGTCGCCGGCGGGCGCGGACGCCGCACGCCGGCCTGGCCACGCGCGCCGACGCGCTCGTCGAGGCTTCCGCCGGGCGTCATGGAAGCGTCTCGGCCTCGGGCCGGAGGCGCTCTTCGCGCGCAACCCCGCTCGTCTACGGCCGCATGACGGGCTGGGGGCAGGACGGGCCGCTCGCCGCCGCGCCGGGCACGACATCGACTACATCGCGCTGACCGGCGCGCTGCACGCGATCGGCCGCGCGGGCGACGCGCCGGTGCCGCCGCTGAACCTCGTCGGCGACTTCGGCGGCGGCGGCATGCTGCTCGCCTTCGGCATCGCCTGCGCGCTGCTCGACGCGCAGCGGTCCGGCCGTGGGCAGGTCGTCGACGCGGCGATGGTCGACGGCGCCGCGCTGCTGACCACGATGTTCTGGGGCATGCGCGCCGCCGGCCAGTGGAGCGACGCCCGCGGCGAGAACGTGCTCGACTCGGGCGCGCCGTGGTACGACGCCTACCGCACGAGCGACGGCGCGTTCGTCGCCGTCGGCGCGATCGAGGACAAGTTCTACGCCGAGCTGCTGCAGCGGCTCGGGCTCGCGGCCGATACGCTGCCCGCCCAGCACGACCGCGCGCGCTGGCCGGAGCTGCGGGCGCGGCTGGCCGCGGCGTTCGTCACGCGCACGCGCGACGAGTGGGCGCGCGCGTTCGCCGGCAGCGACGCGTGCGTGGCGCCGGTGCTGACGTTTGCCGAGGCTCCGGCGCACCCGCACGCGCACGCGCGCGGCGCCTACGTGAACGTCGGCGGCGTGCCGCAGCCGGCGCCGGCGCCGCGCTTCTCGCGCACGCCCGGCGCGGTGCGCGGCGCGCCGCCCGAGCGCGGTGCCGGCGGGCACGCGGCATTGCGCGACTGGGGCTTCGACGACGCCGCGATCGCGGAGCTGCGCGCGGCTGGCGTCGGTTGTTCCGGCTGAGCGCGGAAGGCCTCTTCACGAAGCGACGCAAAAAGCGCCGGGGACAGATCCCGCCCGCCGTTCCGCCCGGCGTCCCGGGGCCACGCAGGCGGCCTCCCGGCACGGGCTTCCGTGTAGGACAAGTCCGACACGAACGCGCGCCGTCGGGCGATCGCCGGGACGCGGGCGCGTGCGTATGATCGGCATTCCCTCCACGCGCGTCGCCGAAGGCGTCGCCCGTCCGCATGCGCCTGTCCCTGCGCTTCCTCGTTCCGCTGCTCGTCGCGCTCGCGCTGTTCGCGTACGCCGCGGTGCCGCTCGTCGACACGCTGACGACGCGCTGGTTCGTGCGCGACCTCGACATCCGCTCGAACCTCATCGCCAGCACCGTCGCCGAGCCGCTCGCCGACCTCATCGAGACCGGCTCGACGACGCGAATCCTCGGCTTCTTCCACCGGCTGACCAGCGACGAGCGCCTGTACGCGGTGGGGCTCTGCCTTTCCGACCGCGCCGCGCCCATCGCCACCGGCGCGTTCCCGTCGGAGCTGCGCTGCTCGGCGCTCGCGCCGTACCTCACCGTCGGCGAGCACCTGCTGCGCACGGCGAAGGGCGTGGTTCACGTCGCGGTCCGTCCGCTGGGCGGCGACGCCCCGGCCGGCACCGAGCTCGTCCTCGTGCACGACATGAGCTTCATCGAGCGGCGCAGCGAGGAGACCCGCCGCTACCTGTTCTGGTTCTTCGCCGCGCTGTCGGTGTGCGTCGCGCTGATCACCGTCGTGATTGCGCAGCTGTCGTGGCGCGGCTGGGTCGCCGGCCTGCGCGCGCTGCTGCGCGGCGAAGGCATCCTGCGGCCGTCGGCCGGCACCGCGCCGGAGCTCCGCCCGATCGCGCGCGACGTGCAGGCGCTGCTGCGCGAGCTCGAGCACCAGTTCCGGCCGACCGACGAGTCGCAGCAGCGCTGGACCGAGGAGACGCTGCGCGCGGTGCTGCGCGGCGAGATGCGCGGCAACGACATCGTCGTCGTGTCCAACCGCGAGCCGTACATCCACGTGGCCACCCCGCAGGGCGTGCGCGTGCAGCGGCCGGCCTCGGGGCTCGTCACCGCGCTCGAGCCCGTGATGCGCGCGTGCTCGGGCACGTGGATCGCGCACGGCAGCGGCAGCGCCGACCGGCAGACGGTCGACCGCCACGACCGCGTCGCGGTGCCGCCGGAGCATCCGCGTTACCGGATCCGCCGGCTGTGGCTCTCGCCCGAGGAGACCGCCGGCTACTACGACGGCTTCGCCAACGAGGGCATGTGGCCGCTGTGCCACGTCGCGCACGTGCGGCCGATGTTCCGGACGTCGGACTGGGAGCAGTACCACGCGGTGAACGCGAAGTTCGCCGACGCGGTGGTCGCCGAGGCGGCGAGCGACGATCCGGTCGTGCTCGTCCAGGACTACCACTTCGCGCTGCTGCCGCGGATGATCCGCGAGAGGCTGCCGAAGGCGACGATCATCACGTTCTGGCACATCCCGTGGCCCAATCCCGAGGCGTTCGCGATCTGCCCGTGGCGCGACCTGCTGCTCGACGGCCTGCTCGGCAGCGACATCGTCGGCTTCCACACGCAGTTCCACTGCAACAACTTCATGGAGACGGTCGACCGCTTCGTCGAGGCCCGCATCGACCGCGAGACGTTCACCGTCGTCTGCCGCGGCGAGCGCACGGCGGTGCACCGCTACCCGATCTCGATCGAATGGCCGCCGGCGCCGCTCGCGCACGCACCCGCCATCGACGTGGCGCGCGAGCGCGTGCGCGTCCGGTTCAATCTCCCGCGCGGCCACCGGCTCGGCGTGGGCATCGACCGGATGGACTACACGAAGGGCATCGTCGAGCGCTTCAACGCGATCGGCCGGATGCTCGAACTGCACCCCGAGTGGGTCGGGCGGTTCACGTTCGTGCAGATCGCCGCCCCCACCCGCGGCACGATCGACGACTACCGCGACTACGCGGAGCGCGTGCGGCGCGCGGCGGCCGCGATCAACGACCGCTTCCCGGGGGCCGCCCACCCGCCGATCGTGCTCGTCGCCGAGCACCACGAGCCGGACGCCGTCTACGAGTACCACCGGGCGAGCGACATCTGCTTCGTGAGCAGCCTGCACGACGGCATGAACCTGGTCGCCAAGGAGTACATCGCCGCCCGCGACGACGAGCGCGGCGTGCTGATCCTGTCGCAGTTCGCCGGTGCGTCGCGCGAGCTCCCCGAAGCGCTGATCGTCAACCCCTACGACGCCGACCAGTGCGCGGAGGCGCTGCACGTCGCGCTGGCGATGCCGGCCGACGAGCAGCGCGACCGCATGCGGCTGATGCGCAACCTCGTGCGCGAGTTCAACGTCTACCGCTGGGCCGGGCGCATGCTGCTCGACGCCGCCGCGATGCGCCAGCGCAAGCGGTTCCGCGACCGCGTCGAGGCGTGACCGCGTTCCCGGCAGTGCCTGCGGACACGCCGCGACCGCCGCGGTTCGTCCGCCCGCCGCCGCCGCCGCTCGACGTCGACTGCGCGTTGTTCCTCGACATCGACGGGACGCTCGCCGACCTCGAGCAGTCGCCGGACGACGTGCGCATCGACCCCGCGATCACGGCGGCGCTGCCGCGCCTGTCGCGCCGCCTGGACGGCGCGCTGGCGCTCGTCACCGGGCGGGCGATCACCAGCGCCGACCGCCTGTTCCCCGGCCTGGCGCTCCCGCTGGCCGGCCAGCACGGCTGCGAGCGCCGCGACGCCGCCGGCGGCATTCACCTGCACGCGCCCGCGCGGAAGACTCAGGCGCGGCTGCGCCGGCTGCTGCAGCGGCTCGCCAAGCGGCACCCGCTGCTGCTGGAGGACAAGGGCGCGGCGCTCGCGCTGCACTACCGCAGCGTGCCGCAACTCGCGTCGCACGTGCACCGTACCGTGCGGCAGTCGGTCGCGCGGGAAGAGGGCTACCTCGTGCAGCCGGGAAAGCTGCTGCTCGAGGTGCGGCCGGAGGGGCGCGACAAGGGCACGGCGATCGCCGACTTCATGGCCGAGGACCCGTTCGCCGGGCGCGTGCCGGTGTTCGTCGGCGACGACCTCACGGACGAACACGGCTTCGCCGCCGTGGAGCGCCTGGGCGGCTGGACCGTGAAGGTCGGCGGCGGGCGCACGGCCGCCCGCTTCCGTCTCCCCGATCCCGCCGCCGTGCGCCATTGGCTGCTGGCGCTGCTCGCCGTCGCGCCGCTGCGTGCCGCCGGCCCGTCCGCGTGACCGGCGGCTGCGGGCCCGATCGATGCGGACGCTCGACCTCGCGCTGATCGGCAACGGGCGCATCGGCGCGCTCGTCGCCACGGATGCGACGATCGCCTGGGCGTGCTTTCCCCGCTTCGACGGCGATCCGGTCTTCTGCGCGCTGCTCGACACGGCGCCGCCGGCGTCGGCGCGCGGGCTGTGGTCGATCGAGCTGGTCGACGGCATCGCGGCGGAGCAGGCGTACGCCGAGAACACGGCGGTGCTCGTCACGCGGCTCACCGATCGCGCGGGCGGCGTGCTCGAGATCACCGACTGCGTGCCGCGCTTCCAGGTGCACGGTCGCCTGCACCAGCCGACGACGATCGTGCGGCGCCTGCGCCGCGTGGCGGGCAGCCCGCGCGTCGTCGTGCGGCTGCGGCCGGCGTTCGCCTGGGGCGGCGCGGTGCCGGCGGTCACGACGGGCAGCCACCACGTCCGCTACGTCGGCCCGGACTTCGCACTGCGGCTCACCACCGACGCGTCGCTGACCGCACTTCTCGAGGAGCGGCCGTTCTTCGTCGACGACACCACCACGCTGCTGCTCGGTGCCGACGAGCCCGTGGGGGAAAGCCTGACCGAGCTCGGCCGGCACTTCGTCGAGGCGACGCTCGCGTACTGGCGCGACTGGGTGCGCACGCTGGCGATTCCCTACGAGTGGCAGAAGGCCGTCATCCGCGCGGCGATCACGTTGAAGCAGAACGCGTTCGACGACACGGGCGCGATCGTCGCCGCGATGACGACGTCGGTCCCGGAGGCGGCCGACTCCGGCCGCAACTGGGACTACAGGTACTGCTGGCTGCGCGACGGCTACTTCGTCGTCAGCGCGCTGAACCGCCTGGGCGCCACGGCGACGATGGAGCGCTACCTGCGCTACCTCGTCGGCGTCGCCGCCGCGGCGAGCGACGGCCCCGTCCAGCCGGTGTACCGGATCAGCGGCAGTGGCGAGTTGCCGGAGCGCGTCGAGCCCGCGCTGCCCGGCTACCGCGGCATGGGCCCGGTGCGCGTCGGCAACGACGCGTGGCGGCAGGTGCAGCACGACGTCTACGGCGCGGCGGTGCTCGCGGCAACGCACGTGTTCTTCGACGCGCGGCTCACGCACGGAGGCGACGCCGCGCTGTTCGCGCGGCTGGAGACGCTCGGCGCGCGGGCGGTCGCGGCGCACGACCAGCCCGACGCGGGGCTGTGGGAGCTGCGCGGCAGCGCGCGCGTCCACACGTTCTCGAGCGTGATGTGCTGGGCGGCGTGCGACCGCCTCGCGCGCATCGCCGCCCGGCTCGGCCTGCCCGAGCGCGCCGCGCACTGGCGCGGCGAAGCCGATCGCATCCGTGCGTTCGTGCTGGCGCACGGCTGGAACGCCGAGCTCGGCACGTTCGTCGCCACCGCCGGCGGGCGCGAGCTCGACGCGTCGCTGCTGCTGCTGACCGAGCTCAACTTCGTCGCGGCCGACGACCCGCGCTACGTGGCGACGGTCAACGCGATCGAGCGCGACCTCGTGCGTGGCGGCTTCCTGTTCCGCTACGTCGAGGCCGACGACTTCGGCGCACCGCGCAACGCGTTCGTCGTCTGCTCGTTCTGGCTGGTCGACGCGCTCGCGGCGATCGGCCGGCGCGACGACGCGCGCGCGCTGTTCGAGCGGCTGCTCGCCTGCCGCAACCGGCACGGCCTCTTCGCCGAGCACATCGATCCCGCCACCGGCGAGGCGTGGGGCAACTTCGTGCAGACCTACAGCATGGTCGGCCTGATCAACTCGGCGATCCGGCTCTCCATCCCGTGGGACGAGGCGTTCTGAGGCCCCGCCAGGGAACGGATCACAAGGACGCGCAGAGACACGGAGGCGGGCAGACGTGCTCTGCGCCTCGGCGCCTCCTGCGATCCTTCATCCGTTACGCGCCTGCGCGATCGCCGCCAGCAGCGCCTCGGGCTCGCGGGCGCCGGACAGCGCGGTCCTGCCGCCGAACACGAAGAACGGCACGCCGGACACGCCGAGCTCGCGCGCCTGCCGGTCGGCTGCCGCGATTTCCGCGACGAAGGCGTCGGAAGCGAGGCACGCGCGCGCGTCGTCCGCGTCGTAGCCCGATTCCGCCGCCAGGCGCACGAGCAGTTCGCGGTCGCCGACGAAGTGCCCTTCGAGGAAGTACGCGCGGAACAGCCGCTCGACCAGCGCGTCCGGGTCGCCCTCGCGCCGGGACTGCGCCCACGCGATCAGCCGGTGCGCGTCCTGCGTGTTGGGCTGGCGCGCGATCGCGGCGAACGCGAACGGGATGTCCACCGTCCGCCCGGCGGCCTCCACGCGGGCGTAAACCTCGCGCGCGCGCTCGGGTCCGCCGAACTTAGCTTCGAGGTAGCTCCTCCGATCCACGCCCTCCGGCGGGAGGTCCGGATTGAGCTGGAACGGATGCCAGCGCACGTCGACGGGCAGGTCGGGCTCCGTCTCCCGCAGCAGCGCCAGCGCGGCCTCCAGCCGCCGCTTGCCGATGTAGCACCAGGGGCAAACGACGTCCGATACGACGTCGATGGTGAAGCGTTCGAGCACGGGCAGTCCTTTCGCGGCGCCGCCGCCGGGTAAACTGGGTAATTGGGGTCAGAGCCGTAATATTCGGCGGAAACCTGCGTCGCACCTGCGACGGAGTTTCACGCGCCGAATATTACGGCTCTGACCCCAATTACCCCAATGCCGCCGTCGCTCCGCTGGGACATCTTCTGCCGCGTCGTCGACAACTTCGGCGACGCCGGCGTCGCGTGGCGCCTCGCGCGGCAACTCGCCGACGAGCACGGCATCGCGGTCACGCTGTGGATCGACGACGTCGGGAGCCTCGCGCGGATCGCACCGCCGCTCGACCCGCTGAGGGCCGACCAGGCGGCCACCGGCGTGCGCGTGCGCCGGCTCGCCGGCGACGGGCCCGCCGGTGCCGCGCTGCCGGACGTCGTCGTCGAGGCGTTCGGCTGCGGCCTGCCCGACGCGTACACCGCGGCGATGGCAGCGTGCCCGCGTCCCCCGGTGTGGGTCGTGCTCGAGTACCTGTCGGCGGAGCCGTGGATCGACGCGTCGCACGGCCTGCCGTCGCCGCACCCGCGGCTGCCGCTGACGCGATGGTTCTGGTTCCCCGGCTTCACCCCGAAGTCCGGCGGCGTCCTGCGCGAGGCCGGCCTGCTGGCGGCACGCGACGCGTTCCGCATGGACCCCGCCGCCCGCGGCGACGTCTGGCGCGCGGCCGGCTTCGTGCCGGACCCCGAGGCGCTCCACGTGTCCCTCTTCTGCTACGCCAATCCGGCGCTGCCGGCGCTGCTCGACGCCTGGGCCGAAGGGGACGAGCCGGTGGCCTGCATCGTGCCCGAGGGGGTCGCGGCATCCCTGCTCGACCGCTGGACGGGCGGGGCCGTCCCGCACCCGGGCACCCCGCTGCGGCGGGGCCGCCTTGCGCTCGCGGTGGCGCCGTTCGTCGACCAGCGCGCGTTCGACCGCCGGCTGTGGACGGCCGACCTCAACTTCGTCCGCGGCGAGGATTCGTTCGTGCGCGCCCAGTGGGCGGGCCAGCCGTTCGTCTGGCAGGCGTACCCGCAGGACGACGACGCGCACCTCGCCAAGATGGACGCCTTCGTCACCCGGCTGGAGGCGAGCGTGCCGGACGGCGCGGAGCTCGGCCTGCGCCCGCTCTGGTACGGCTGGAACGCCGGCGACCCGGCGGCGACCGTCGCCGCGTGGCCCGGGTTCCGGGCGCGGATGGGCGCAATCGGGGTGCTCGCCCGCGCCTGGGCCCGCGCGCTCGCCCGCCAGACCGACCTGACGGAGGGGCTGGTCAGGTTCTGCGAAAATCGTTTATAATTATAGGTTTCCCGGGGGCTTACCCCCACATGATCCACCCGGGGCCGCAGGACCCGCGCGGCGGGCCGCCCCCCGATGCCAGCCCAATCTAGGGAACCCTCATGAAACTCGCTCAGGAAGTGCGCGCCGGCAACGTCATCATGGTCGGCAAGGACCCGATGGTCGTGCAGAAGGCCGAATTCACCAAGTCCGGCCGCAACGCGTCGGTCGTGAAGATGAAGCTCAAGAACCTCCTGTCGGGCAGCGGCACGGAGACCGTCTATCGCGCCGACGAGAAGTTCGACACGATCCAGCTCGAGAAGAAGGAAGTCACGTACTCGTACTTCGCGGACCCGATGTACGTGTTCATGGACCAGGAGTTCAACCAGTTCGACGTCGAGAAGGACAACCTGGGCGACGCGCTCCCGTACCTCGAGGAAGGCCTCCCCTGCGAGCTCACGTTCTACGAGGGCCGCGCCATCTCGGTCGAGCTGCCGAACTCGGTCGACCGCGAGATCACCTACACGGAGCCCGCGGTCAAGGGCGACACGTCCGGCAAGGTGATGAAGCCCGCCAAGCTCGCCAACGGCTTCGAGGTGCAGGTGCCGCTGTTCGTGACGACCGGCGACCGCATCGAGATCGACACGCGCACCGGCGAGTACCGCCGGCGCGTCTAGCGTCCCCTGTAACGTCGCGTGCGAGGGCGCCTGCGGGCGCCCTCGTCACGTCGGGCCGCCGCCGCCGCGAGGCTTCCTGTCCGTGCCACGCGCGGCCCGGCCGGCGCACGGGGTGCCTCGTCGGATCGGCATTCCGCCGGGATCGGTGCAAGGCGCAGTCTTGGCCGACCACCGAGGAGGCGGATGCGATGCTCACCGTCACGCTGATCCGGGCGGCCGGAGTCTGGTCGCTCGTCGTCCTGGCCGTGTTCTGCCCGGTGATCTTCCTGTCGCCGTCGGTCGCGCCGGAGGCGCGGGTCGTCAGCGCCATGATGCTCGGCTCGCTCGTGCTGTGGATCGGCGGCTGCGGCGCGCTCATGTGGCGCCACCGGGACGCCGTCGTCGCGTGGCTGCGGGCGCTGCCGCTTCCTGAGGCGCCGAAGTTCGTCCTGGCCGCCACGGCGCTCGCTTGCGTCGAGGAGGCGATCACCACGCTCATGACCAACCTCGCGCCGCTGTTCGGCGGCACGCGCGGCGTGGAGGGGATCGTCAACGCCACCAACTACTTCCACGTCGTGCTGCTGCACAGCGTGGTGACGTTCGTGCCGGCGTTCGCCGCCTGGGCGTGGCTGCTGCGCCGCCATGCGTTCACGCCCGCGCAGGTCTTCTTGATCTACGGATTCACCGGGACCCTGGGCGAGGCGGTGTTCGTGCGGCCCGACGCGCTTCTCGCCGGGTACTGGATCTTCGTCTACGGGCTGTTCGTCTGGCTGCCCGCGTGCGCGATGCGTCGCCCGCCGGCCCAGCGGGCCGTTCGGCTGCGCCACGTCGCGCTCGCGCTCCTGCTGCCGATCGTCGCCGCGCTGCCCGTCGCGGCAGTTGCGATCGCGGTCGACGCGGCGCTCGGACTGCCGCACATCGGCGCCTGACCCGCGGCGCGCGCCACCGGGGAGGCGCGTCCGGGGACGCGAATAATCGACACGCGGCGGCCGGAGTCTTCCGCGGCGCCGGCGCACGTCCGCCCGTAGAGTCCCGCCATGGACCGCGCGGGGGCGCGGGCACCGGAGGGCACGATGGACACGACGAGGGAACGCACGTACGGCGCCGAGCCAGCGCCGGAACGCACGACGTGGGCCGACTCCATCCGCTGGATCGCGCTGGCGATCGGCGGCGCCTGCCTGGCCGTCCTGCTCGCGGTCGGCACCCTCGCCCACGCCGCGTCCCCCGCGGCGGCGGCGCTGGCCGCCCAGCACGCGGCGCTGTCGGCACGGATGGCGGCATCGCCGTTCGGCCGGCCGCTCGTCGTCGACTCGACCGAGGACGGCGGGCGCGTCGGCGGCACGATCCGCGCCGAGCTCGCGCACCCGTTCGCGCCGCTGGCGGCGCACCTCGTCACGCCGGCGCAGTGGTGCGCGGTGGTCGTCCTGCACCTCAACGTCAAGTCCTGCGCGCACGAGCGGACGGCCGCGGGCGACGAGGTCGTCGTCCGCAGCGGCCGCAAGGAGTACGGGTCTGCGGCGCACGCGATCCGCTACCGGTTCGCCGTCGTTGCGGCGTCCGCCGACCACGTCCGCATCGCGCTCGTCGCGCCGGCCGGGCCGCTCGCGACGAGCGACTACGAACTCACGCTCGAGGCCACGCCGGTCGGCGCGCGCACGTTCGTCGTGCTCGCCTACGGCTTCCGGCCGTCGGCCGCGAGCCGGATGGCCACCGCCGCGTACCTCGCCACCGCCGGCCGCGGCAAGCCCGGCTTCACCGTCGCGGGGTACGACGCGGCGGGCCGTCCGCAGTGGGTCGGCGGCGTGCGCGGCATCGTCGAGCGCAACGCGATGCGCAACTTCCTGGCGCTCGACGCGTGGGCGGCCACGCTCGACACCCCCGCCGGCGAGCGCTTCGACCGCAGCGTCGAGCGGATGGCGGCGCTGACCGAACGCTACGCGACGCAACTCGCCGAGTTGCCCGCCGATGAGTACGTGTCGATCAAGCGCCGCGAGTGGCGCGAGCGCGCGGCCCCGCCGGCGGCGCCGACGGTGGTGGCTGCGGCGGGGTCCGGCCGCTAGGCGGGTCGCCGGGGCGGTCCGTCCGGACTATCGCTGCGCGAGCGCCGGCGCCGCGATCTCCGCCACGGCGCGCTCGAGGTTCGCGACCGTGCGGCCGACGTTGCCGAGCTTGTCGAGGCCGAAGAGGCCCACGCGGAAGGTCATGAAGTCCGCGCCCTCGTCGCACTGCAGCGGCACGCCGGCGGCCGTCTGCAGGCCCTGGTCGATGAACTTCTTTCCCGTGTGCACGTCCTTGTCATCCGTGTAGCTGACGACGACCCCCGGCGCCTCGAAGCCCGCGGCCGCGACGCCCGGAATGCCGTGGCGCGCGAGCATCGCGCGCACCTTGGCACCCAGCTCCACCTGCGCGGCCCGCGCGCGCTCGAAGCCGAAGCGCTCGGTCTCGCGCATCATGTCGCGCGTGCGCGTCAGCGCGTCCGTCGGCATGGTCCCGTGGTACGCGTGCCCGCCCTTCTCGTACGCTTCCATGATGCCGAGCCAGCGCTTCAAGTCGCAGGCGAAGCTCGTCGACGTCGTGGCGTCGACCGCCTCGCGCGCCCGCGCCGACAGCATGACGAACGCGCAGCACGGCGAGCCGCTCCAGCCCTTCTGCGGCGCACTGATCAGCACGTCGACGCCGGTCGCTTCCATGTCGACCCACAGCGCGCCCGACGCGATGCAGTCGAGCACGAAGAGGCCGCCCACCGCGTGCACGGCATCGGCGACGGCGCGCAGGTACGCGTCGGGCAGCAGGATGCCGGACGCGGTCTCGACGTGCGGCGCGAACACGACCGCGGGCTTCTCCGCCGCGATCGTCGCGACCACCTCGTCGACCGGCGGCGGCGCGAACGGCGCGTGCCGGCCGCTGCCGGTGCGGCGCGCCTTCAGCACGATCGCCTCCGCCGGGATGCTCCCCATGTCGAAGATCTGCGTCCAGCGGTACGAGAACCAGCCGTTGCGGATGACGAGGCAACGGCGGCCGGTGCCGAGCTGGCGCGCGACGGCCTCCATGCCGAACGTGCCGCTGCCCGGCACGACGACCGCCGCCTTCGCGTTGTACGCGTGCTTGAGAATCCCCGAGATGTCGCACATCACGGCCTGGAAGCCGCGCGACATGTGGTTGCGCGCACGGTCGGTGAACACCACCGAGTACTCGAGCAGTCCTTCGGGGTCGATGTCGGGCAGGAGGCCGGGCATGGTGAGCTCCAGGAAACGGTCGGGTCGCCGCGTTCGGGACGACGAGCTTAGCATGGCGCCGCGGCCGGGGCGGGCGCCGGCCACCGCCGGCGGGCGCCCGGCGCCCGCTTGCCACGGCGCCGGTGCGCCGGTCTAATCTCGTGGCTTGCGCCAATGGAGACCGGAGGAAACCCTTGAGACTGCTTGCTGCGCTGCTGTCGGCCACACTCGTGTGCACCGCGGCCGCCGCCCGGGCCGAGGAGCCCGACCACGCGATCCACGAGGAACTGCGCGGCGTGCTGCGTGCGGTCGTCGGCGCGATCAACGCCGGCGACTACGACCGGATGCTGCCGTACCTCACCGAGAACGTCGAGGCGACCAGCGTTACGCAGGAAGTGATGAGCAGCCGCGCCGACGTCTCCGCGTATTTCAAGGCGTGGTTCGGCCCGGCCGGCTACATGAAGAAGATGGAGATGACGCTCGACGCCGACAAGCTGACCGAGCTCTCGCCGGACAAGAGCTGGGGCCTCGTGCGCGGGAAGGCGCTGGAGCACTACGAGGCGAAGGACGGCGACCGGTTCGACTTCGTCACGCGCTGGACGGCGGTGCTCGTCCGCGGCGACGACGGCAAGTGGCGGCTGCGCGCGATCCACTTCGGCACCAACCACCTCGACAACCCGGTGCTGACCAAGGTGTCGCGGACGCTGATCCGCGACGGCATCGTCGGCGCGGTCGTCGCGCTGCTCGTCGGGCTGGCCGCCGGCTGGTGGCTCGGCCGCCGGCGCAGGGCGGCCGCCGCGGCGTGACGGGGCTACCCGGCCCATGACGTCGCCGCCCGGCCCGCTGCTCTTCCCGGTGCTGGCGCTCGCCGCGTCGCTGTCGGGCGCGCTGCTGGTGGCGGCACTCGTCGGCGGACGGCACCGCGCCGGCGGGCGCGGCGCGCGCGGCGTGCCGGCCGCGGCGATCCGGCTCGCCGCGTGGTGGATCGTGGCCGCGATCGCCGCGAGCGCCGTGTGGCTGTCCGCCCTCGCGGTGACGATCGTGTTCGCGGCGATCTCGGCGCTCGCGCTGTCCGCGTACTTCGCGCGGCTGCCCCGCCGTGCGGGCGGCCGGGCGTTGCGCGCCGCGTGCTATGCGTGCATACCCGTGCAGTACGCGTTCGTCGCCACCGCGGCCACCGGCCCGTTCGTGGTCGCGCTGCCGCTCGTCGTCACGCTGGCGTTGCCGCTGCTGGCCGTCGCCGCGCGCGACACCCGCGACCTGGCCGACCGGGTCGCCGAGTCCGACTGGGGCGTGCTGCTGTGCGTCTACTGCGTGTCGCACGTCGCGGCCGTGCTGATGCTCGACGCGCCGGGCTTCGCCGGGCGCGCCGGCCTGCTGGCCGCGTTCGTCGTGATCGTCGCGAGCGCGGGCGAACTGCCGCGGTCGGCGCGCGCGGCGATCCGCGCGTCGGACGCCTTCGCCTGCGCCGCGCTCGCTGCCGCGACCGGCGCCGTGCTGCACTGGCTGACGCCGTTTTCGCCGCTGCCGGCCGGGGCGGCTGCGCTGCTGCTCGCCACGCTGGCGCTCGCGGGACGGCGGGTGCTGGCGGCCGTCGCGCCCGCACGCGACGGCGACGACGCCGCCGTCGACGCGCGCGCCATCCTCGGCCGGCCTGCCGGCATCGCGTTCGCGGCGCCGGTCTGGTTCCACGTGCTGCACGCGCTCTACGGGCCGTGAAGCCCGCCGCGAAGACCCGGGCGACGGCGGTCGTGCTGGCTCTGCTCGCGTGGGTCACGGGCTGCGACGCGCCGCCCGCGACGCCGTTCCACAAGGTCGACGGCGCGTGGCGCTACCGCGACACGCCGATCCCCGGCGCCGACGCGGCGTCGTTCGCCGCGCTCTCCGACCGCTACGCGAAGGACCGCGCGCACGTGTGGTACGCGGACTCGTATCGCGACGGCCGCGAGTACTTCGCCGTCCGCCACGACCGCGTGCGCGCGATCGCGGGCGCCGATCCCGCGTCGTTCCGCCCGCTCGCCCGCGACTACTGGCGCGACGCGGCCGCCGTGTACTACGAGGGCGCGCGCCTCGCGGTCCGCGACGTCGCGACGTTCGAGCCGCTCGACGACGGCTTCGCCCGCGACCGCGTCTCCGGCTACTACCAGCAGCAGGAGATCGCCGGCAGCGACGGCGCGACGTTCGCCGTCGCCGGCGCGCACTACGCGCGGGACGCGGCGCGCGTGTACTACGCCGAGCTCACGACGGACGGCGGCGGGAAGGGCCCGCAGGTCAGGGCCGCGGCGCTCCCGGGTGCGCAGCCCGGGACCTTCCGCACACTGGAACCCGGCTACGCGCAGGACGCCGCGCAGGCGTGGTACCGCGACCGCCCCCTGACGCGCGACGTCGCGACGTTCGCCGTGCTGCCCTTCGACTACGCGCGCACGGCGACCGCCGTCTGGTATCGCGGCGAGCGCGTGGCCGGGGCCGACCCGGCGACGTTCCGCACGCTGCCCTCACCCGCGGACGACGCCGACGCCGTCGACGCGAATGCGCGCTACCAGCAGGGCCGGCGCGTGTCCCCGCCGGCGCGCTGACGACAGGCCCCGCGCGCCGCCGCGGTCACTTGGCGGCGGCCGGCACCAGGATCCAGAGCCTGCCGCCGCTCTCGCCGACGAACACTTCGCTGGTCGCCGACGACGAGCCGTCGCGGCCCTTCGTCGCGGTCTTCACGACCAGCTTCTTCGTCGCCGGCAGCACCAGCCGATAGGTCTTGCCGTCGAGCCCCTGCGCGCTCTGCGCCCGCACCTTGTCCTCGGGCGTGAGGTCGGCGAGCTCGATCGCGGCGATCCGCCCGCCCATCTCGGCGCCGAGCATCATCTTGTAGAACACGAGCGCCTGCGCGTCGGCGCCGTTCGTGTACAGCAGCGACACCAGCGCGGCGTGGTCGCGGCCCTCGTACGCCTTGCGGTACGCGTCGACGAACTGCCGCTCCTGCGCCGGCGTCGCGCCGAGTGCGAACGTCGACAGCGCGGCGATCGCCGTGCACGCGAGCAGTGGAACCGTGTTCGTCCGCATGCCGTCGCCTCCGTGTGCGCGCGCCACGCACTCGCGCCGGCCGCGCACGCGCATTGGATACGAGGAACGCCGCCGGCCGCAAGCGCCGCGCGCGCTTGACACGCCGCGGCGACGCGCGAATGATGACGCCCCTTCGGGTCGCGGGCCCGCCGCACCGTGAAGGAGCGCACATGAAACCGAAGCGCCTGCGCCTCGCGCTGGCCGCGGCCGCGACGGCCGGGCTGTTCCTGGCCCCCGCCGCCGGCGGCGGCAGCGCCGAGTTCGATCCGCTCCTCGACGGCGCGCCGCTGTGCGCGGCGCCGGCCGGCGGCCCACCTGCGCTGCTGCGCCATCTCGTGCTCGCCGCCGCCGAGACCGCGCCGTTCCAGCCGGCGCCGCCCCGGCCCGCGCTCGGCGAGGCGCCGGTGCTCTACGCCAACCTCGGCACGCTGTCGTTCAAGGCCGGCACGCGCAACGCGCGGGCGCAGGCGTGGTTCGACCAGGGCATCCGGCTCGCCTTCGCGTTCAACCACGCGGAGGCGCAGCGCGCGTTCCGCGAGGCGCAGAAGGAAGACCCGCGCTGCGCGCTGTGCTTCTGGGGCGAGGCGCTGGTGCTGGGCCCGAACATCAACGTGCCGATGTTGCCCGAGGCCAGCGGCCCGGCGCTGGCGGCGCTCGCGAAAGCGGTCGAGCTGGAGGCGTCCGCGCCGGCGCGCGACCGCTTCCTGATCGAGGCGCTCGCGAAGCGCTACTCGGCCGACCCGAAAGCCGAGCGCGCCGCGCTCGACGCCGCGTACGCGGACGCCATGGCCGCGGTCGCGCAGCGCTATCCCGGCGACGACACGATCCTGACGCTTTACGCCGAGGCGATGATGGACACGCAGCCGTGGGACTACTGGGAAGCGGGCGGCGCGAAACCGAAGGGCCGCGGCGCGGCGATCGTCGCGACGCTCGAGCAGGTCCTCGAGCGCAATCCGCGCCACCCGGGCGCGATCCACCTGTACATCCACGCGGTGGAGGCGTCGACGCAGCCCGGGAAGGCGCTGCCGTACGCGAACCGGCTGCCGGCGCTGATGCCGGGTGCGGGCCACCTCGTGCACATGCCCGCGCACATCTACTACCGCGTCGGCATGTACCGCGAGTCGCTGGCGATCAACAAGCGCGCGATGGCCGCCGACGAGGCGTACTTCCGGACGTCGCCGTCGGACCCGCTGTACAAGGCGGCTTACTATCCGCACAACATCCACTTCCTGATGGTGTCGGCGCAGATGGGCGGCGACGGCACGGCGGCGATCGCGGCCGCCGCGAAGCTCGACGCCGCGATGCCCGCCGAGGTCGTGGCGCAGTTCGCGATCATGCAGCCGGTGAAGGCCGCGCCGTACACGACGCACGCGCAGTTCGCGGCGCCGGACGCGATCCTCGCGCTGCCGGCGCCGCCCGCGAACCTCGTGCTGGTTGCGGCGCTCCACCGCTACGCGCGCGCGGTCGCGTTCGCGCAGAAGAAGGACGTCGCGGCGGCGCGCGCCGAGATCGACGCGATCGCGCGCATCGGCCGCGACGCGGACTGGAAGCCGTTCGCCGAGTGGGGCGTGCCCGCGAAGGAGATCGTCGAGACCGCGCGCGTCGTCGCGACCGGCCGCCTCGCCGACGCCACCGGCGACCTCGACGGCGCCGCGAAGGCCTACGAGGACGCGATCTTCATCGAGGACTCGCTCCCGTACACGGAGCCGCCGTACTGGTACTACCCGGTGCGACAGTCGCTGGGCGCGGTGCGGCTGCGGCAGGGCCGGCTCGACGAGGCGGAGAAGGCGTTCCGCGAGTCGCTCGCGCGCGTGCGCAACAACGGCTGGGCGCTCGCCGGGCTCGCGGCCACGTACAAGCGCAAGGGCGACGCGCCGGCGGCGCGCGCGACGCAGCGCGCGTACGCGGCGGCGTGGTTCGGCGACGCGAAGGGACCTGCGCTGGACCGGCTGTAGCGGACAATCCGGCGCGCGAATGTGCGCGTTGACGCGGCGCGCGCGAAGTGCGAGGCTCGCAGATGCGTGGCGGCGCGCAGCCGCCACCGTCATCGAGCCGGGAACGTCGACATGCGAACTCTGACTACCGGCACGGCGATCGCGTCGCTGCGGCGCGCGCTTCGCTGCGCAGCACTGTGCGCGGTCGCCGCACTCTTGCCTGCGCACCCCGCCTTCGCCGCACCCCTGCTCGACGGCAACGACGATTTCACGCTGCTCGCCACGCTGGGATTCGCGCAGGCCGTGGACGGCGCGCACGCCGAGGGCTCGCCGAGCAACAGCTACGCGTGGTCGATGGCGTGGTTCCGCGGCAAGCTCTACGTCGGCACCGGCCGGTTCGAATCCGACGGCGGCGGCGGAATTCCCGGCCCCGCGCAGATCTGGGCGTACACGCCGGGCGGCGCTGCAGGCACGGCCGGCACGTGGGCGCTCGTCCACCAGTCGCCGACGTCGCTCGGGTTGGCCCGCGAGTTCGGCTACCGGTGGATGACCGTCTGTTCGTTCCGCGGCACCGAGTACCTGTTCGTGTCGACGATCGGCGCGCTGCAGGGCAACGTCCTCTACACGGCGAACGGCACCACGTTCTCCGCGGTGTCGCGCAGCGGAATGCCGTCGCCGGCAGTCGGCTTCCGGACCATGGTCTGCTTCACCGAGGCGAGCGGCAAGGCGCTGCTGGTGACGACCCCGGTCGGGAAGTCGGATGGCGTCGTCTCGTTCGACTCCGATCTCTCCGACAATCCGATCGCGATCGCCAACGAGGATCCGACGGCCGGCGGGGCGTGGCGCAACTACAGCCCGATGCGGATGGGCGACCCGGACAACAACGTGTTCTTCACGATGTACGCGACCGGCGGCTGGCTGTACGCGGGCGTCTACAACAGCGTGTCGGGCGGGCAGCTGTGGCGCACCCGCGGCTGCACCAACCTGCGGACGACCTGCATCCCGCCGTGGACCAAGGTGGTCGACCGCGGCGGCGGGCGGCCGCCGACGGCCGCCGGCGTATTCGGCAATTCCGGCTTCTCCGACATCCAGGCGCACGGCGGCGACCTCTATCTCGGGATGAGCCAGCCGGTGCTGCAGGGCAACGAGATCACCGCCGAGCTCCTGCGGCTGCGCGCGGACGGAACGTTCGACGTCGTGATCGGGCAGCCGCGGCTCAACGTCGGCGCCAATCCCGCCCTGCCGGCCAATTTCCGCTGCGGGCTGCCGCTGGAGGACATCGACGGCGTCGGCGGCGCGAACGACTGCCCGCCGACGTCGCGGCGCGGCGCCGGGCTCGGTCCCCCGAGCGACGCCGCCGGCGGCTATCCGGAAGGCGAGCAGTACTACTTCTGGCGCCTCTACCGCTACGCGTACGACCCGGTGACGGCGCCGTACGGCGACGGCCGCCTGTACGTCGGCACGTCGCAGGGCCTCGACCCCGGGCAGAACCCGCTCGGCTTCGACATCCTGGCTTCGGCCGACGGCATCGGCTGGACGACGATCACCGCCGACGGCCTCGGCCACTGGCAGCAGCAGGGCATGCGCTCGATCGTCGCGTCGCCGTACGGGCTGTTCGTCGGCGGCACGCACCTGCCGGTCGGCTACGACGGCGAGGTGCGCGGCTGCAACGTCTGGCTCGGGGCGCCCGCTCCGGACGCGCTGGCGCCGGCGACGGCGATCCTGTCGCCGCCCAGTCCCGCCGAGGGCGCGACGGTCGCGACGCACGCCGTCGGCTTCGCCTGGTCCGGCACCGACACCCCCGCGCCCGGCGCCCTGCCGCTGACCTACGCGTACCGGCTCGACCCGCTCGAGCCCGCCTTCTCCGCGTTCGGCACCGCCACCGCGCGAACGTACTCGCAGCTGCCCAACGGCACCTACACGTTGCACGTGATCGCGCGCGACACCGCCGGCAACACCGAGGCGCCGGGCGCCATGCCGGGCGCGCCCAACCGGCGCACCTTCACCGTCGACGCGCCGGACCTGCCGCCCGTGACCACGATCACCACCGGCCCGGCCGCGACCACCGGCTCGCCGTCCGTGCAGTTCACCTGGTCGGCCAGCGACGACCTGACGCCCGCGGCGAGCCTGCAGTACGCGCGCTGGCTCGCGCCGCTCGAGTCCGATCCCGGGACGTTCGCCGCCGGGACCGCCGCGAGCTACGGCAGCCTTGCCGACGGCGCCTACACGTTCCACGTCAAGGCGCGCGACGCCACCGGCAACGTCGGCCCCGAAGCCACCCTCGCGTTCACGGTCGCGCTGCCGGCCACGCCACCCGCGACGCCGGCGCCGGCCACGGCCGTCCTGCAGGCGCCGCGCATCGTGCGGATCGCGTGGGCCAACGTCGGCACCGAGACGCGGTTCGAGATCGACCGCTGCACCGCCGTGACCCGCGCCTGCAACTTCGCGCCGCTCGCCCCCAGCGTGGCCGCCGACACGACGCAATTCGACGACGCGCTCGCCGCCGCCGGCAAGTACGGCTATCGCGTGCGCGCGTGCAACGCCAACGGCTGCTCCGCGTGGGCCACGACCGCGCAGGTGACCGTGAACTGAGCGACGACTCCGCCACGCGGTGGCGCCGCCGCGGCGCGTCACCGCGCGTTGGAACGAGCCGCGGCCGAACGGGAGCCGCGCCTGCATCGGGTGGCGGCAACCGGCGCCGCCGCGCAGGAGCGGCACGGGGAGAATGCGATGCCGCGAACCATCGATCGTTCATTCGTCGGCAACGTGTGGCGGAGCATGCGGATCGCGGCGCTGTGCGTCGCCGCCGCGTTGGCGCCGTCCGCCGTCGCGGTGCCACTGCTCGACGGCAACGAGGACTTCCGGCTGCTCGCGCAGCTCGGCTTCGAGCAGGCGGTCGACGGCGCGCACCCGCAAGGCACCGTGCTCAACGACTACGCGTGGTCGATGACGTGGTTTCGCGGCAAGCTCTACGTGGGGACCGGGCAGTTCTCGCAGGACCCGCAGACGGGGCTGCCCGGCGGCGGGCAGATCTGGGCGTACACGCCGGGCGGGCCGGACGGCGCATCCGGCACGTGGGCGCTCGCATTCGAGGCGCCGGGCGGGCTGGCCGGTCCGCGCGAGTTCGGCTACCGCTGGATGACCACGTGCAGGTTCCGCGGCACCGACTTCCTGTTCGTGTCGACCATCGGGCCCCTGCAGGGGAACATCCTGTATTCCGCGGACGGCGTGACCTTCCAGCCGGTGACTCGCGCGGGAATGCCATCGCCGGCCGTCGGCTTCCGGACCATGGTCTGCTTCAGGGAAGCCAGCGGCAAGACGCTGCTGGTCACGACGCCGGTCGGCAAGTCGGGCACGCCCGAGACCTTCAACGCCGACTTGAGCGACAACCCGATCGTCCTCGCGAACGCGGATCCGACCGCCGGCAGCGCCTGGCAGAACTACAGCCCGATGCGCATGGGCGATCCCACCAACGACTCGTTCTTCACGATGGCGGCCCACGACGGCTGGCTCTACGCCGGCGTCTACAACGAAGTGACCGGCGCGCAGCTGTGGCGCACGCGCGGCTGCACGAGCGCGCGGGTCGCCTGCAATCCGCCGTGGGTCAAGCTGATCGACAAGGGCGGCGGCCGCCCTCTGACCCCGGACGGCTACGTCGCGAACACGGGGTTCGCCGACATGACCGGGTTTGGCGATGCCCTCTACCTGGTGCTCTCGCGCCCGGCGCTGCAAGGCATACCGGTGACCGCCGAAATGTGGCGCCTGCGCAGCGACGCCACGTTCGAGGTGCTGGTAGGCGAGCCGCGCCGCAACCTGGGAACCAATCCGGCGCTGCCGACCAGCCTGCGCTGCGGCCTGCCGCTCGAGGACATCGACGGCATCGGGGGCGCCAACGACTGCCCGCCCACGACCCGCCGCGGCGCGGGCTTCGGCAGCCCCGGCAGCGCTGCGTCCGGGTATCCGGACGGCGTGCAATACTACTTCTGGCGGATCTTCCACTACGCGTACGACGCTGCCGCCGCGCCGCTCGGCGACAACCGCCTCTACATGGGAACGCTGCAGGGTCCGGGAGGGAGCCTCTCCAGCTACGGGTTCGACCTGCTGGCGACGGCCGACGGCCTGAACTGGACGACGATCTCGCGCAACGGCATCGGCCACTGGCAGCAACAGGGGCTGCGCAGCCTCGCGGCCTCGCCTCACGGGCTGTTCGTCGGCGGCACCCACTTCACCCTCGGGTACACCGGCGAGGTGCGCGGCTGTAACGTCTGGCTCGGGGCGCCCGCTCCGGACGCGCTGGCGCCGGCGACGGCGATTCTGTCGCCGCCCAGTCCCGCCGAGGGCGCGACGGTCGCGACGCACGCCGTCGGCTTCGCCTGGTCCGGCACCGACACCCCCGCGCCCGGCGCCCTGCCGCTGACCTACGCGTACCGGCTCGACCCGCTCGAGCCCGCCTTCGCGTTCGGCACCGCCACCGCGCGAACGTACTCGCAGCTGCCCAACGGCACCTACACGTTGCACGTGATCGCGCGCGACACCGCCGGCAACACCGAGGCGCCGGGCGCCATGCCGGGCGCGCCCAACCGGCGCACCTTCACCGTCGACGCGCCGGACCTGCCGCCCGTGACCACGATCACCACCGGCCCGGCCGCGACCACCGGCTCGCCGTCCGTGCAGTTCACCTGGTCGGCCAGCGACGACCTGACGCCCGCGGCGAGCCTGCAGTACGCGCGCTGGCTCGCGCCGCTCGAGGCCGACCCCGGGACGTTCGCGTCCGGGACCGCCGCGAGCTACGGCAGCCTTGCCGACGGCGCCTACACGTTCCACGTCAAGGCGCGCGACGCCACCGGCAACGTCGGCCCCGAAGCCACCCTCGCGTTCACGGTCGCGCTGCCGGCCACGCCACCCGCGACGCCGGCGCCGGCCACGGCCGTCCTGCAGGCGCCGCGCATCGTGCGGATCGCGTGGGCCAACGTCGGCACCGAGACGCGGTTCGAGATCGACCGCTGCACCGCCGTGACCCGCGCCTGCAACTTCGCGCCGCTCGCCCCCAGCGTGGCCGCCGACACGACGCAATTCGACGACGCGCTCGCCGCCGCCGGCAAGTACGGCTATCGCGTGCGCGCGTGCAACGCCAACGGCTGCTCCGCGTGGGCCACGACCGCGCAGGTGACCGTGCCCTGAACATCAACGGCGCCGCGCGACACCGGTGGCGGTGCCGCGCGCGCCGCCCGCTCAGTTCTTCGTCGTCGATACCGTCTTGCTGACGGTGCCGTCCGGGTTCTTCGTGCGGTCGACGACCGTCGTGCCACCCGGTCCGGCTCGCACGGCGTCCACCGCGCCGGTCGCGTCCTTCGCGCGCGTCGCCGTCGACACCTGTCCCTGCGGACCCGTCATCACGGCGTTGGTCGTGCCGTCCGCGTTGGCGCTGCGGTCGACCGTCGTGGTGCCGCCCTTCGGCCCCGCGATCCGCGAGTCGACGGCGCCGTCGGCACCGCGCGTGCGGTCGGGGGTCGTCGTGCCGCCGCGCGGGCCGCTCACCGTCTTGTCGACGAGGCCGTCGCTGCCGCGGCTGCGATCCACGACCGTCGTGCCGCCGCGGGGGCCCGCGACCGTCTTGTCGACGACGCCGTCGGCGCCCCGGGTGCGGTCGACGGCCGCCGTCTTCCCGTTGGGTCCCGTCACGGTCTTGTCGGTGAGCCCGTCGGCGCCCTTCGTGCGGTCGACGGTGGACACCTTCCCCTTGCGGCCGGTGTGCGTGGCATCGACGGCGCCGTCGGCGCCGCGGTAGCGGTCGGTCGTCGCCGTCTTGCCCTTGGGCCCGGTGACGGCCGTGTCGGTGACACCGTCGGCGCCCTTGCTGCGGTCGACCTTCGTCGTGCCGCCCTTCGGGCCCGTGCGCGTCGCGTCGACGGCGCCGTCGGCACCCTTGCTGCGCTGCACGCTGTGCGTCGTCGTCCCGCCTTTCTTCGCGTCGGCCAGGACCGGCGCGGCCGCGACGGCCAGCACCAGCGCCGCGACGGCCACGGAAAGCCGCTTGCGTCGAATCATGTCGGTTCCCCTCGTTGTCGTGCCATTGGGCACGCCTGCCACAACGTCCCCGCGGCCGGCGGCGCGCACAGCGGCTTGTAAGCCGATGTTACCGCGTCGACGGCAGCACGAAGCGTGCCCGGGCCGAGGCGACCGCCGCGCGCGTGGCGCAGGCCTCGACGTGGTCGTTGACGAGCCCCATCGCCTGCATGAACGCGTACACGGTCGTCGGCCCGACGAACGTGAAGCCGCGGCGCTTGAGATCGCGCGCGAGCGCAACGGACCCGGGCGACGTCGCGAGCGTCGCCAGCACGGCAGGCGTGATCCGGCGCGGCCGCGCCGTGCTCGCGGGCTCCCACCGCCAGAAGTACGCGGCCAGCGACCCCTGCTCGGCCGCGAGCTCGCACGCGCGCTTCGCGTTGTTGATCGTCGACTCGATCTTGCCGCGGTGACGGACGATGCCCGCGTTGCCGAGGAGCCGCGCGACGTCGCGCGCGCCCATCCGCGCGACGCGCTCGAAGTCGAAGCCGTGGAACGCTTCGCGGAACGCCTCGCGCTTGCGCAGGATCGTGAGCCACGACAACCCCGCCTGGAAGCCTTCGAGGCAGACCTTCTCGAACAGCCGCGCGTCGTCGCGAACCGGAAAGCCCCACTCGTGGTCGTGGTAGGCGACGTACAGCGGGTCGTCGCCGCACCACGCGCAGCGGCGGGGCGCGTTGCGTACACTTGGCATCCGCCGATTTAACCACGAAGATACGCCGATGAACGCCCGCCTCCTCGCCCTGCTGCTGCCGCTCGCCGCCGCCGCGCCCGCCGCCGCGGCGGACCTGCCGATCTTCGACGCGCACGTCCACTACAGCCACGACGCGTGGGAGAGCACGCCGCCGCCGGAGGCCATCGCGATCCTGCGCAAGGCGGGGCTGAAGCGCGCGCTGGTGTCGAGCTCCGGCGACGCCGGCACGCAGCGGCTGGTCGCCCTCGCGCCGGACCTCGTCGTGCCGTCGCTGCGGCCGTACCGCACGCGCGGCGACGTGTCGACGTGGGTGCGCGACGACACGGTCGTGGCGTTCCTCGAGGAGCGGCTGAAGAACGCGCGCTACGCGGCGATCGGCGAGTTCCACCTGTACGGCGCCGACGCCGACCTCCCGGTGCCGAAGCGCATGGTCGCGCTCGCGAAGCAGTACGGCGTCGTGCTGCACGCGCACTCGGACGCCGACGCGATCGAGCGCATCTACCGGCAGTACCCGGACGCGCGCATCCTGTGGGCGCACTCCGGCTTCGACCGCCCCGACGCCGTCCGCGCCATGCTGCGCAAGCACCGGAATCTCTGGTGCGACCTCGCGTTCCGCAGCGAGCACGGCGGCGGCGGCAAGGTGCCCGCCGAGTGGCGCGCGCTGTTCACCGAGTTCCCCGACCGTTTCATGGTCGGCACCGACACGTTCACGCCCGAGCGCTGGCACTACATCGTCGAGCACGCGAACTGGTCGCGCGCGTGGCTCGCCGACCTGCCGCCGCCTCTCGCCGAGAGAATCGCCTGGCGCAATGGCGACGCGCTGTTCGCGTTCTGGAAGCCCGCGGCCGCGCAATGACCATCGTCCGCATCGCCGTCGCCGGCTGTACGCTGGCCGCGGCCGGCGCGGCGCTCGCGTGCGGCGAGGGCCTGGGCGCCGCGCGGACGACGGTCGAGGGCGGCAAGTACACCGTCGCCTACGCCACCTCGCCGTCGCCGGTTGTCGTCGGCCAGCACTTCCGCGTGGACGTCGCCGTGTGCGCGAAGGCCGGTGCGCCGGCGGCGCGGGACCTGCGCGTCGACGCCACGATGCCCGAGCACCGGCACGGGATGAACTACCGCGCGTCCGTGACCTCGCCGCGGCCCGGCGAGTGGCGCGCCGAAGGGTTGCTGTTCCACATGCCCGGGCGCTGGGACCTCACGTTCGACGTCGTCGCCGGCGGCGCGACGCAGCGAGTGACGTCGACGATGAAGGTCGAGTGATCGCGAGCGCCCCTCACCCCCACCCTCTCCCCGCTGCGCGGGGCGTGGGCGGGCCTCGGCGGCGCGCGGTGGCGGGCGCGGGAGCCCTCCGGCACCGCGCATCGCCAAGTCTTCTCCCTCTCCCCCCGCAGCGGGGAGAGGGTGGGGGTGATGGGCGCTCGCGATCACTCGACCATCAACGTCGACGTCACTCGCTGCGTCGCGCCGCCGGCGA
>JBGAMF010000036.1:0-34014 GCA_044223185.1 Casimicrobiaceae bacterium
GGCACTTGCCCTCGCCGCGGGCTGCGAGTCGAGTTCGCCGTCGAAGCCCGCCGCACCGCAGGTGCCGACGGCGCCGCCGGCGACGCCGCCGCTGCAGGAGGCGCCGCCGGCGTACCGCGCACAGCTGCACATGGAGATCGCCGCCGGCTTCTACGAGCGCGGGCAGATGGACGTCGCGCTGCAGGAGCTCGCCGAGGCCGTCAAGCTCGACGCCTCCAACGCGAAGATCTACAACGTCTACGGCCTCGTCTACGCGGTGCTCGGGCAGGAGGCCGAGGCGCAGCAGAACTTCCAGAAGGCGCTCTCCCTCGCGCCCAACGACTCCGAGATCCGGCAGAACTGGGGCTGGTACCTGTGCACGCACGGCCGTGCGAAGGAGTCGCTCGCCGAGTTCGACCTCGCCGTGCGCAATCCGCTGTACCGGACGCCCGACGTGTCGCTCGTCAACGCCGGGAAGTGCGCGATCGCCATCGGCGAGACGCGGCGCGGCGACGAATACCTGCGGCGCGCGCTGGGCGTCAATCCGGCCAACGTCTACGCCGCGTACAACCTCGCGCTGCTCAAGTACCGCGAAGGGCAGCTGCAGGACGCGCGCACGCTGATGCGCCGCGTGATGCAGCAGGCGGCGCCGCCGCCCGAGGCGCTCTACCTCGGCATGTGCATCGAGCGCAAGCTCTCCGACGCGCCGGCCGAGACGTCGTACGTGTCCCAGCTCAAGAACCGCTTTCCGGAGTCCGCCGAGGCCAAGGCGATTCCGCCGGGTACCTGCGAGTGACCGGCGAATCCGCGACGCCGCTGCGCGACGACGCGCCGCCGCCGGCCGCGTCGGCCGGCGCGCGCCTGCGCGAGGCCCGCGAGGCCGCCGGCCTGTCGATCGACGCGGTCGCGCAGCAGCTGAAGCTGGCACCGCGGCAGGTGAAGGCGCTGGAGGAAGACGACTTCGCACAGCTGCCCGGCCGGACGTTCATCCGCGGCTTCATGCGCAACTACGCGCGCCTGGTCCGGCTCGACCCGGATGCGGTGCTCGCCACGCTGCCGGAAGGCGGCGCTGCGCCGTCGCTCGATCATCCGGCGCTCGCGCCGACGACGCGCGTGATCGGCGAGCTGCCGGCCGACGCCTCGGCCAAGCCCCGCGGCGCCCGCTGGGCGATCCCGCTCGCGCTGGCCGCGATCGTCGTGATCGGCGTCGTCTACGAGTTCGCGCGCCCGCCCGCGGAGCACGGCAAGGCGCCGGCCGGCAAGACGGCCACCGCGCCCGCGGTGCCGGCCGCCCCCGTGCCCGCGCCGGCCCCGGCGGCCGTGGACGCGCATCCGCCGACAGCGCCCGCCGAGACGAGCGCGGCCGCGGCCGCGAGCGCCTCACCCGCCACCGAAGTCGTGGTGCCCGCGGCGGTCGGCGGCGACGCGCCGCTCGCGCTCGCGTTCCGCGGCACGTCGTGGGTCGAGGTGAAGGACGGCAAGGGCACGATCGTGCTGTCGACGATCGGCTATCCGGGGGCGACGCACGCGGTAGGCGGCGCGCTGCCGCTGGAAGTGGTCCTCGGCAACGCGGAGGCGGTGACGGTCACGTGGCGCGGCGCGCCGTTCGACGCCGCACCGTTCACCCGGCAGAACGTCGCCAAGTTCACCGTCAAGTGACGCCGATGGACGCCACGCTGCCCACCCGCCGCCGCACCCGCGCCGCCACCGTCGGCGGCATCGCGGTCGGCGGCGGCGCGCCGATCGTCGTGCAGTCGATGACGAACACCGACACCGCCGACGTCGCGGCGACCGTCGCGCAGGTGCGCGCGCTGGCGGACGCGGGCTCCGAACTCGTCCGCGTCACCGTCAACACGGTCGAGGCGGCCGCGGCGGTCCCGGCGATCCGGGCGGCGCTCGACGCGCAGGGCTGCCGCGTGCCGCTGGTCGGCGACTTCCACTTCAACGGGCACAAGCTGCTGGCCGGCAACCGCGAGTGCGCGCAGGCGCTCGCCAAGTACCGGATCAACCCGGGCAACGTCGGCAAGGGAAGCAAGCGCGACCCGCAGTTCGCGGCGATGATCGAGCAGGCGATCGCGTTCGGCAAGCCGGTGCGCATCGGCGTCAACTGGGGCAGCCTCGACGCCGACCTGCTCGCGCGCATGATGGACGACAACGCGCGGGCGCCGGCGCCGCTGCCGGCGCAGGCCGTCATGCGCGAGGCGCTCATCGAATCGGCGCTCGGCAGCGCGCAGCGCGCCGAGGCGCTCGGCCTTCCCGGCGACCGCATCGTGCTGTCGTGCAAGGTGTCCGTCGTGCAGGACCTCGTCGCCGTCTACGGCGAGCTCGCGCGGCGCTGCGACTACCCGCTGCACCTCGGGCTCACCGAGGCCGGCATGGGCAGCAAGGGCATCGTCGCCTCCACCGCGGCGCTCGCCGTGCTTCTGCAGCAGGGCATCGGCGACACGATCCGCGTGTCGCTGACGCCGGAGCCCGGCGGCGACCGGACGCTGGAAGTGACGGTCGCGCAGCAGATCCTGCAGTCGCTCGGGCTGCGCTCGTTCGCGCCCCAGGTCACCGCGTGCCCCGGCTGCGGCCGCACGACCAGCACGTACTTCCAGGAGCTGGCCGGCCGCATCGAGGCCTACCTGCGCACGTCGATGCCCGCGTGGCGCGACCGCTACCCGGGGGTCGAGAGCATGCACGTCGCGGTGATGGGCTGCGTCGTCAACGGCCCCGGCGAGTCGAAGCTCGCCAACCTCGGCATCTCGCTGCCCGGCACCGGCGAGACGCCGGTGGCTCCGGTGTACGTCGACGGGCAGAAGACCGTGACGCTGAAGGGCGACCGCATCGCCGAGGAATTCGAGGCGCTGGTCGACGCCTACGTGCGCGCGACCTACGGCGGCGAACCGGCCGCGCCGCAACTGCAACCCGAGAAGAAGACGATCGCCGTCAAGGCCGTCGCGTAGGTTCCCAGGATGGGTACATCACTGCAGGCCGTCCGCGGCATGAACGACGTGCTGCCCGACGAGGCGCCGCTGTGGCAGCGCTTCGAGGATGCGACGCGCGCCGTGTTCGCGCAGTACGGCTACCGGAACATCCGCGTGCCGCTGGTCGAGGCGACGGCGCTGTTCGCGCGCGGAATCGGCGAGTTCACCGACGTCGTCGAGAAGGAGATGTACACGTTCGAGGACAAGCTGAACGGCGACTCGCTGACGCTGCGTCCCGAAGCGACCGCCGGGATCGTCCGCGCGACGATCCAGCACAACCTCACCTACGAGCGGCCGCAGCGCGTGTGGACCGCCGGCCCGATGTTCCGCCACGAGCGGCCGCAGAAGGGCCGCTACCGGCAGTTCCACCAGTTCGACGTCGAAGCGCTGGGCTTCGCGGGGCCCGACGTCGACGCCGAGCAGATCGTGATGCTCGCGCGGCTGTGGAAGGCGCTGGGGCTCTCCGGCATCGTGCTGCAGATCAACTCGATCGGCGACCGCAGCCATCGCCTCGCGCACCGCAACGCGCTGGTCGCGCACTTCGAGAGCAACGCCGGCGTCCTCGACGACGACGCCCGGCGCCGGCTGCACGCGAACCCGCTGCGCATCCTCGACAGCAAGAACGAAGCGATGCAGCCGATGATCGAGGCGGCCCCGAAGATCGTCGACTTCCTCGACGGCGCGGCGCTCGCGCACTTCGACGGCCTGCAGACGCAACTCGCCGACGCCGGCCTCGCCTTCGAGGTCAACCCGCGCCTGGTGCGCGGGCTCGACTACTACAACCGCACGGTGTTCGAGTGGGTGGCCACCGGGGGCGGACTGGGCGCGCAGGGCACGGTGGCCGGCGGCGGCCGCTACGACGACCTGTTCGAGACGCTGGGCGGCAAGCCCAACTTCGCCTGCGGCTTCGCCATCGGCGTCGAGCGGATGATCCTGCTGCTGCAGGGCGCCGGCGTCGCCGCCGCCGACCCCCCGCTCGCCTACGTCGTGCACGCCGGCGACGCCGCGGGCCCGCTCGCGCGCCGCATCGGCGAGACGCTGCGCGACCACGGTCACGCGGTCGTCGTCCACGCGGGCGGCGGCAGCTTCAAGTCGCAGATGAAGCGGGCCGACGCGAGCGGCGCGCGCTTCGCGCTCATCGTCGGCGACGAGGAAGCGGCCACGGACACCGTGGCGGTGAAACCCCTGCGGACGGCCGGCGACCAGGTCGCGGTGCCGGCCGCCGAAGTGGCGGCGCGGCTGTCCGCGCTCGCCGGTTGAACGAACAGCAACGTAAGGACCGACGATGGCAGTCTACGACCTCGAAGAGCAGGACCAGATCGACGATCTCAAGGCCTGGTGGGACCGCTGGGGGAACGTCATCACGACGGTCGTCGTCGTCGCGGCCGTCGGCTTCGCCGGCGTGCAGGGCTGGCGCTGGTGGACGGCGAAGCAGGCCGAAGAGGCGGGCGCGCTGTTCTCCGGCCTCACGCAGGCGACGCGCGCGAACGACCTGCCGAAGGCCAGGGAGGCGACGGCGCAGCTCGCGGACCGGTTTGCCTCCACCGGCTACGCCGCGCGCGCGGCGCTCGTGTCCGCCAAGTTGATGTTCGACGCCGGCGACGCGGCCGGCGCGCGCGCGCAGCTGCAATGGGTCGTCGACCACGCCAGCGAGGCTGAGCTGAAGGAGATCGCCCGCTACCGGCTGGCCGAGCTGCTGCTGAACGAGCGCAAGTACGACGAGGCGCTCGCGATGCTCGACGCGAAGCACGGCGATCCGTTCGCGGCGCTGTACGCCGACCTGCGCGGCGACGCGCTGTCCGCCGCCGGCCGCGCCGCCGACGCCCGCGCCGCCTACCAGCTCGCGTACTCGAAGTTCGACGAGAAGTCACCGTACCGCAGCTACGTGCAGGTCAAGCTCGAGTCGCTCGGCGGCGCACCTGCCGCGCAGGGCACCGGCTCCGCCGCGATCGCGCTCCCGCCGGCGGGCGGCGCGCCCGCCGCTGCCGCCCCGGCGCCGTCGCCGGCCGCACCGTCTTCCGCCGCGCCGGCCCCGGCCGCGCCGAAGAAATGAGTCGCGCCGACCGACCCCGGCGCGCAGGCGCGCCGCGCCGCATGCGCCACGGCGCCGCCGCGCTGGCGGCCGTGCTCGCGCTGACCGGCTGCGCGACGATCTACGAGTACCTGCCGGTGCCGCCTTCGTTCTCGCTGCGCTGGCTCTGGGGGGATTCGCGCAAGCCCGGCCCCCTTCCCGAGCTCACGCCGTCTGCCGCAGCCGGCGTCAACTGGCAGTCCGCCGTCGGCAAGGCGGTGCCGGGCTTCTCGCCGCTGGTGCTGCCCGACGCCGTCTATGCGGCGAGCACCGACGGCGGCGTTTCGCGGATCGATCCGGCCACCGGCCGCACGGTCTGGCGCACGAGCGCCGGCCGGGCGCTCTCCGCCGGGCCTGGCGCCGACGCGAACATCGTCGTCGTCGGCACCGACAAGGGCGACGTGCTCTCGTTCGACGCCACCAACGGCAATCCGAAATGGACGGCGCGGGTCTCGACGGAGATCGTGGCCCCGCCGCGCGTGACCGACGGCGTGGTCACCGTGTTTGCCGGCGACGGCAGCGTGCATGCGCTGATCGCCGCGGACGGCACGAGGAAGTGGGTGTACCAGCGGGCAAGTCCGGCGCTCACCGTGCGCAACTTCGCGGGCGGCGTGACCGCGCGTGGCGGCCTGTTCGTCGGCACGGCGGGCGGGCGCCTGCTCGCGATCGACGTGCAGACCGGCATCACGGGCTGGGACTCCGCCGTCGCCAATCCGCGTGGCGCGACGGAGCTGGAGCGCATCGCGGACGTGACGAGCCTGCCCGTCGTCGACCAGCAGCAGGTGTGCGCCGTCGCCTACCAGGGACGCGTCGCCTGCTTCGACATCACGCGCGGCACCCTCAACTGGTCGCGCGACCTGTCGAGCCTGTCCGGCCTCACGGTCGACGCGCGGTACCTCTACGTCACCGACGACAAGGGTGCCGTGCACGCGCTCGACAAGGCGACCGGGGCTTCCGTCTGGAAGCAGGACCGCCTCGCCGCGCGCAAGATCGGCGGGCCGCAGATGGTCGGCGACTTCGTGGGCGTGGTCGACGTCGAGGGCTACCTGCACCTCATGTCCGCCACCAACGGCGCGTACGTCGGCCGGATGGCGACCGACGGCACCGCGCCGACGTCGCAGCCGGTGCTGTTCTCCGGCAGCGCGCTGTGGCAGTCGGCCGGCGGCAACCTGTACGCCGTCACCGCCAAGTAACGCGCGAAACCCGGATCACAACGAGGCGCAGAGACGCAGAGGGTTATCCGCGATGTTCTCTGCGCCTCTGCGTCTCCTGTGATCCCTGCCTGTCCATGTTACCGACCATCGCGCTCGTCGGCCGACCCAACGTCGGCAAGTCGACGCTGTTCAACCGGCTGACGAAGACGCGCGACGCGCTGGTCGCCGACTATCCGGGGCTGACGCGCGACCGCCACTACGGCCGCGCGCTGGCGGGCGACCAGCCGTATTTCGTCGTCGACACCGGCGGCTTCGAGCCGAAGGCGACGTCGGGGATCCTGCACGCGATGGCGCAGCAGACGAAGCAGGCGATCGCGGAATCGGACATCGTCGTGTTCCTCGTCGACGGGCGGACCGGTCTCGCGCCGCAGGACGCGACGATCGCCGATCTTCTTCGCAGGTCCGGCCGCCCGGTGGTGCTGGCCGTGAACAAGGCCGAAGGCCTGCCGCCCGAGCGCACGGTCGCCGAATTCCACGAGCTCGGACTGGGCGAACCGGTGCCGATCTCTGCCGCCCACGGGGAGAACGTGCGCGCGCTCGTCGACCACGCGCTCACGCTCGTCGGCCGCGCCGACACGGCCGACGAGCCGCCGCGTCCGCCCGAGGACCGCGAGCGCCCCGACACGATCAAGGTCGCCATCGTCGGCCGGCCCAACGTCGGCAAGTCGACGCTGGTCAACGCGATCCTCGGCGAGGAGCGCGTCATCGCGTTCGACGAGCCGGGGACGACGCGCGACGCGATCTACCTCGACTTCGAGCGCGGCGGCCGCCGCTACACGCTGATCGACACCGCCGGGGTCAGGCGCCGCGGCAAGGTGTTCGAGTCGGTCGAGAAGTTCTCGGTGATCAAGACGATGCAGGCGATCGAGGACGCGCACGTCGTCGTGCTGCTGGTCGACGCGAGCGACGCGGTCACCGAGCAGGATGCGCACCTCGCCGGCCACATCCTGGAGGCGGGACGCGCGCTGGTCGTCGCCGTCAACAAGTGGGACGCCGCCGACGCCGACCGGCGCGAGCAGGCCAGGCGGGACCTCGACCGCAAGCTCGCCTTCCTCGACTTTGCGCCCCGGCACTTCATCAGCGCGCGCGACGGCAAGGGCGTGGCCACGGTGCTGAAGTCGGTGGGCGAGGTGTTCGCGGCGGCCATGGCCCGCCTGCCGACGCCCCGCCTGACCCGGACGCTGCAGCTGGCGGTTGCGCGCCAGCAGCCGCCGCGCGCCGGGCTGGTGCGCCCGAAGCTGAGGTACGCCCACCAGGGGGGCGTCAACCCGCCGCTGATCGTCATCCACGGCACCGCGCTGCAGCACGTCCCGGACGCCTACCGGCGCTACCTGGAACATTTCTTCGCGGACGCGTTCCAACTGCGCGGCACCCCCCTTAGGATACAATTCAAGGCCGGGGCCAACCCGTACGTCGGCGCAACTGCGCGCCGGCGGTAGTTCGAGGCCAGGCGCCGCCACTTGGCGGCGCGCCGCCGGCGGGCCGGTACCGCCGCCGCGTGCAACGACAGAAAGCGGAGCTCGCCAATGAGCAACAAAGGGCAAATGCTACAAGACCCGTTCCTGAACACGCTGCGCAAGGAGCACGTTCAGGTTTCGATCTACCTCGTCAACGGCATCAAGCTGCAGGGACAGATCGAGTCTTTCGACCAGTATGTGGTCCTGCTCAAGAACACCGTCACCCAGATGGTGTACAAGCACGCGATCTCGACGGTGGTTCCCGCCCGTCCGGTCGCGATGCCGCACCACGCGCCGAATCACGAAGCCGAGAGCTGATCCGCGCGCTGCGCGCCGCCCCGCGCGGCGCAGGCCGGGTGCCATGCCCGGCGCGATCGTGCGCGCCTGACCGCCGATGTTCGAGCGTCCGCAGCGCGGCAACCGCGCGGTCCTCGTCGTGCTCGACACCGGCGACGGCGACCGCGCGCACCGGCACTCCGAGCTGTCCGCGCTCGCCGTGTCCGCCGGCGCCGAGGTCGCCGGCACCGTCACCGGGCGCGGCACCCGCCCCGACCCGGCGACGTTCGCGCGCCGCGGCAAGGTCGAAGAGATCGACGCGCTGCGCCGCGCCACCGGGGCCGATCTCGTCATCTTCGACCACGCGCTCTCCGGCGTGCAGCAGCGCAACCTCGAGCAGCGCCTCGAGTGCCGCGTCGTCGACCGCACGAGCCTGATCCTCGACATCTTCGCGCTGCGCGCGCGCAGCGCCGAGGGCAAGCTGCAGGTGGAACTGGCGCAGCTCGCGCACCTCGCCACGCGGCTGGCCGGCGGCTGGACCCACCTCGAGCGCCAGAAGGGCGGCATCGGCCTGCGCGGCCCGGGCGAGACGCAGCTCGAGACCGACCGGCGGCTGATCGGCGCGCGCGTCAAGCTGCTGCGCGGGCGCATCGCGCGCGTGGCGCGCAGCCGCGCCGTGCAGAGCCGCACGCGGCGCCGTGCCGACGTGCGCACGGTCGCCATCGTCGGCTATACCAACGCCGGCAAGACGACGCTGTTCAACCGCCTGACCGGCGCCGGCGCCTATGCGGCGGACCAGCTGTTCGCGACGCTCGACACCACGCTGCGCCGCGTCTACGCGCCGGGCGCCGCGCCGATCGTGCTGTCCGACACCGTCGGCTTCATCCGCGACCTGCCGCACGACCTCGTCGCGGCCTTCCGCTCGACGCTGACCGAGGCGGCCGACGCCG
This sequence comes from Casimicrobiaceae bacterium, assembly GCA_044223185.1. Classification (GTDB taxonomy): domain Bacteria; phylum Pseudomonadota; class Gammaproteobacteria; order Burkholderiales; family Casimicrobiaceae; genus VBCG01. The sequence continues at coordinate 8,917 of JBGAMF010000036.1, forward strand.
ACCTCGTGCTGCACGTGATCGACGCGTCGTCGCCGGAGCGCGACGAGCAGATCGCCGCCGTCGACGCCGTGCTGGCCGAGATCGGCGCTGCCGACGTGCCCCAGATCCGCGTGCTGAACAAGGTCGATCTGGCCGACCTGCCGCCGGGAGTCGAGCGGGACGGCTGTGGTACCATTTCGACCGTTCGCCTGAGTGCCGCGACGGGTGCCGGCTGCGCGGACCTCAAGTCCGCGCTCGCCGAGCGGTTCCCCGCGCCGGCGCTTGCCGGGCCTGCGGCGGAAGTGCGCGATCCGGCCTCGCGGGACCAGGAGTCGACACCGTCGCAGTCGGCTTGAACGCGCGCCGGCCGCCTCCATCTCCCCGTCGTCCAACCAACTCCCAAGTCCTTCGATGTCGCTCAACGATCCCCAATGGGGCAAGCGCGGGAACAGCGGCGGGCCGCCCGACCTCGACGAGATCTGGCGCAACGTCAACCGCCGGCTCTCGGACTTCCTCGGGCGCCGCGGCGGCGGCGACGACTCGGGTGGCGGCAGCGGCGGCCCGCCGCGCCGCGGCATCGCGCTGGGCGGTGCCGGGCTCGTCATCGCGCTGGTGGCGGTGGTCTGGCTCGCCAGCGGCTTCTACATCGTCGACGAAGGCCGGCGCGGCGTCGTCACCCGCTTCGGCAAGTTCATCGAGACCACGCAGCCCGGCCCGCGCTGGCACGTGCCGTTCCCGATCGAGGCGGTCGAGCTGGTCGACTTCTCGCAGGTGCGCACCGTCGAGATCGGCTACCGCAACTCCACGGCGAACCGCAACGCCAAGGAGGCGACGATGCTGACCGAGGACGAGAACATCATCGACATCCAGTTCGCGGTCCAGTACAACCTCAACAGCGCCGAGGCGTTCGTCTTCAACAACCGCAAGCCCGAGGACATGGTGAAGCTGGTTGCCGAGTCGACGATCCGCGAGGTCGTCGGTCGCAGCAAGATGGACTTCGCGCTGTACGAGGGCCGCGAGCAGATCGCCCAGCAGACGCGCGACCTCATGCAGAAGCTGATGGACCGCTTCAAGACCGGCGTGTTCGTGCAGAAGGTCACGCTGCAGAGCGTGCAGCCGCCGGACAAGGTGCAGGCGGCGTTCGACGACGCCGTGAAGGCCGCGCAGGACCGCGTCCGCCTCGTCAACGAGGGCCAGGCTTACGCGAACGACGTCGTGCCGCGCGCGCGCGGCATGGCGTCGCGGCTGCTGGAGGAAGCCAACGGCTACAACACCGAGGTGACGCAGCGCGCCGAAGGCGACGCGTCGCGCTTCCGCTCGATCCTCACCGAATACACGAAGGCGCCCGGCGTGACCCGCGACCGGCTCTACCTCGACATGATGCAGTCGGTGCTCGGCAACACGAGCAAGGTGCTGGTGGACCCCAAGTCCGGGAACAACCTGCTGTACCTGCCGCTCGACAAGCTGGTGCAGCAGTCGGGCGCGCCGGCGCCGGCGACCGAAGTCGCGTCGCCGCGAGCCACCGCGCCGACGCCGCCCGAGACGGCCGCCCCGGCCGACGCCGCCAGGTCGCGCGAAGGCCTGCGCAGCCGCGAACGCTAGGAGCCCGGCGATGAAATTCACGATGCCCCTCCTGGCCCTCCTCGTCGCGGTTCTGCTGGTCGCGTCGCAGGCCGTCTACACGGTCGAGCAGACGAAGTGGGCGATCAAGTTCCAGCTGGGCGAGATCGTCGAGGTCAACGACCAGGCGGGCCTGTACTTCAAGGTCCCGCTGGTGCAGAACGTCCGCTTCTTCGACCGGCGCAACCTGCTGCTCGAGAACACGGACGTCGACCGCGTCGTCACGTCCGAAAAGACGCCGCTCGAGGTCGACTTCGTCGTGCTGTGGCGGATCACCGACGTCCGGCAGTACTACGTCGCGGTGCAGGGCAACGAGGATGCCGCGCGCGGCCGTCTTGCGCAGACGGTGCGCTCGAACCTCGCCGAGGAGTTCAACAAGTCGACGATGCACGAAGCGATCTCGACCGGCCGCGACCGCATCACGAACGAGACGCGGCAGAAGGCCGACCAGGACGCCCGCAACATCGGCGTGGAGGTCGTCGACGTGCGGCTGCGGAGGCTCGCGCTGCCCGGCGACGTGACCGGCCCCGTGTATGCACGGATGGAGTCGGAACGCCGGCGCGTCGCCAACGAGCTGCGGTCGCTGGGCGCCGCCGAGTCCGAGAAGATCCGCGCCGACGCCGACCGGCAGCGCCAGGTGATCCTCGCCGAGGCGTACCGGCAGGCCCAGAAGATCAAGGGCGAGGGCGACGCCAAGGCATCGGCGATCTACGCGGCCGCCTTCGGCCAGAATCCCGAGTTCTTCGCGTTCTACCGCAGCCTCGAGGCGTACAAGGCGACGTTCCGCGGCAGGAACGACATGATGGTGCTCGAGCCGTCCTCGGAGTTCTTCAAGTACTTCCGGCAGTCCGGGTCGGGCCGCGGGACTCCCGCCCCGGCCAAGTGACGCCCGCGCGCCGCGCCTCCATGTCCGCGCGTGGCGTCGCACGCCCTCACCCCTTCCCCCTCTCCCGCACGCGGGCGAGGGGAAGTGTCGTGCAGCGGACGGACTGCGTCCGGCGCACGCTCCCTCACCCCTTCCCCCTCTCCCGCACGCGGGCGAGGGGAAGTGTCGTGCAGCGGACGGACTGCGTCCGTCCGCTGTAGATCGGATCTTGGTGGAATCGCTGTGGGTTGCGTTCGCACTGCTGCTGGTCGTCGAGGGCCTGCTGCCGTTCGTCGCGCCGCGCTTCTGGCGCGAGACGTTCCGGCGCTTGACCGAGCTCACCGACGGCCAGCTGCGCTTCGTCGGCCTGGCGTCGATCGTGGTCGGCGCGCTGTTCCTGCTGCTGCTCCGTGATGCGTAAGTGGCTCCTCCCCGAGGCCATCGAGGACGTGCTGCCCGCGGAAGCTGCGCGCGTGGAGGCGCTGCGCCGCGTCCTGCTCGACCACTTCCGGGTGCGCGGGTACCGGCTGGTGCAGCCGCCGCTGGTCGAGTTCCTCGATTCGCTGCTGACGGGCACCGGTCGCGACCTCGACCTCCTGACGTTCAAGACCGTCGACCCGCAGTCGGGGCGCATGCTGGGGCTGCGCGCCGACACGACGCCTCAGGTTGCGCGCATCGACGCGCACCTGCTGAACGAGCCCGGCGTCACCCGCCTCTGCTACGCCGGCAGTGTGCTGCGCACGCAGGCCGCCGGCCCCGGCGGCACGCGGCAGGTGCTGCAGATCGGTGCCGAGCTGTACGGCCACGGCGACATCGCCGCCGACCGCGAGATCGTGCAGATGCTGCTGTCGGCGCTCGCCGCCGCCGGCATCCGCGGGCTGCACGTCGACCTGGGCCACGTGGGCATCTACCGCGCGCTCGCGCAGGCGGCGGGTCTCGCCGGCACCGGCGAAGGCGACGACGCCGAACTGTTCGCCGCGCTGCGCGACAAGGACGCGGCGACGGTGCTCGACCTCACGGCGGCGCTGCCGGAGCCGGCGCGCGCCGCGCTGCGCACGCTGCCCAACCTCTACGGACCGGCCGCCGCGACGCTCGCGGCCGCGCGCGGCGCGCTGCCGGGCCTGCCCGGCGTGGCCGCGGCCCTCGATGCGCTGGGCGGTCTCGCCGCGGCGGCCACGGGCGCCGCGCAGGTCCACGTCGATCTCGCCGCTCTGTCTGGCTATCATTACTACACCGGCGCGACGTTCGCCGTCATCGCGCAGGACGAGCGTGGCACGATCGTCGACTGCGGCCGCGGCGGCCGCTACGACGGCGTCGGCCGCGCGTTCGGGCGGGCGCGGCCGGCGACGGGGTTTTCGCTCGACCTGCGCCGCCTCGCGGCGCTCGCGCGCGGGAGCGCGGCGCCGCCGATGATCGTCGCACCGGACGACCCCGATCCCGCGCTCGCGGCCGCCGTCGCGGCGCTGCGCGCGCGCGGCGAGGCGGTGGTGGTCGCGCTGCCGGGTGAAACCGGCGAAGGTCTTCGCCGCCTCGTGGCCACGGGCGGCACCTGGCACGTCGAGGAGAACTGATGGGCAAGAACGTCGTCGTCATCGGCACCCAGTGGGGCGATGAGGGCAAGGGCAAGATCGTGGACTGGCTGACCGAGAGCGCAGCCGGCGTCGTCCGCTTCCAGGGCGGTCACAACGCGGGCCACACGCTGGTGATCGGCGGCCGCAAGACCGTGCTGCGGCTGATTCCGTCGGGCGTGCTGCGGCCGGGTGTGGCCATCTTCGTCGGCAACGGCGTCGTGCTGTCGCCGTCGGCATTGCTGCAGGAGATCGGCGAGCTCGAAGCAGCGGGCGTCGAGGTCCGCTCGCGCCTCTCGATCTCGCCGGCGTGCCCGCTCGTGCTGCCGATCCACGTCGCGCTCGACCAGGCGCGCGAGTCGGCGATGGGCGAAACGAAGATCGGCACGACCGGCCGCGGCATCGGCCCCGCGTACGAGGACAAGATCGGGCGGCGCGCGCTGCGCGTGCAGGACCTGCTGCGGCCCGACGAATTCGCCCGCAAGCTGGCCGCGCTGCTCGAGCTGCACAACTTCATGCTGGTGAACTACTACAAGCGCGACCCGGTGCCGTTCGAGAAGACGCGCGACGAGACGCTGGCGCTGGCCGGGTCGATCGCGCCGATGGTCGCGGACGTCGCCGGCCTCCTGCAGCAGGCGCGCGCCCGCGGCGAGTCGCTGCTGTTCGAGGGCGCGCAGGGCGCCTTGCTCGACATCGACCACGGCACCTATCCGTACGTGACGAGCTCGAACTGCCTCGCCGGCGCCGCGGCACCCGGCAGCGGCATCGGCCCGGACATGCTCGACTACGTCCTGGGCATCGTGAAGGCATACACGACGCGCGTGGGCACCGGCCCCTTCCCCACCGAGCTCACCGACGACGTCGGCGCAGGCCTCGCCAGGCGCGGCAACGAGTTCGGCTCGGTCACCGGCCGCCCGCGCCGCTGCGGCTGGCTCGACCTGCCCGCGCTGCGCCGCTCGCTCCAGCTGAACGGCGTAAAGGGGCTGTGCATCACCAAGCTCGACGTGCTCGACGGCATGCCCGAGATCCGCATCGCGACGTCGTACGTGAAGGACGGCAGGCCGCTCGACCTCATCCCCACCGGCGCCGACGCCGTGGCCGGCTGCGTGCCGGTGTACGAGACGCTGCCCGGCTGGAGCGAGTCGACGGTCGGCGCGAAGTCGTTCGACGCGCTGCCCGGCAACGCCCGTGCGTACCTGAAGCGCATCGAGGCGCTGACCGGCGTGCCGATCGCGATGGTCTCCACGGGCGCCGACCGCGACGAGACGATCCTCGTCCACCATCCGTTCCATTAGTCCAACAGACTTCCACAAAGAGACGCCGAGACGCAGAGGCAACGAACGAGCGGTTTCTCTGCGCCTCTGCGTCTCTTTGTGAAAGAATTGCCGCAAACAGGGGGAGCCGGCCGATGAGCCTCAAGGTGAGCTGGGACGAGTACAACACGCTGGTCGAGCGGCTCGCGCTCAACGTCCACGAGTCCGGATTCGAGTTCAACCAGATCATCTGCATCGCCCGCGGGGGACTGCGTGTCGGCGACGTCCTGTCGCGCATCTTCGAGCAGCCGCTCGCGATCCTGTCGACGCACTCGTACACGGCGGAGGGCGGGACGCTCCGCGGCGAGCTCGTCATCGCCGAGCACATGACGATGACCAAGCCCCGCCTGGGCGAGCGCGTGCTGCTGGTCGACGACATGGTCGACTCCGGCCACACGCTGGAAGCCGTCCACCGCGAACTGCCGCGGCGATTCCCCCACATCGTCGCGCTGAAGACCGCCGTGCTGTGGTGGAAGGCGTGCTCGGTGTTCCGGCCCGACTACTACGTCGAGTACCTGCCCGACAACCCGTGGATCCACCAGCCGTTCGAGGTCTACGACAACCTGCAGCCGGCGGGGCTCAAGGCGCGCCTGTCGGGCTAGCGAGCGCGCGACCTGCGGCCCCGCGACCCGGCCGCACTCGTCGGGTCGCGGCGGCCGTGACGGGCGTCAGCCGGTGTGCTTGGCGGCCTTGGCGGCGGGCTTGCGCGCGGCCTTCTTCGCGGCCCGCTTCGCCGGCGGCCTGGCTGCCGCTGCGGCGGCCTTCCGGACCTTGGCGCCGGCCTTCTTCGCCGCGCGCTTCACCTTCGCGACACCGCGCTCGAGCGTCGCGCCCGCGCCGGTCGCCTTGCGGCGCGGCGCCTTCTTCGCGGCGCCGGCGCTACCGGTCCCCGCGGCGCGCTTGACGCGGCCGGCCGCCTTCTCGGCACCCGCCGCCGCCGACTTCACCTTGCGCGCGACCGCGCGCTTCGCCTTGCCGAGCGCCTTCTTCGCGTCGGTCTCGGCGGCCTTGGCGCGCCGCGTGACGGTGCGCTTCGCCGCCCGCGCCTTCCGCGCGACGACGGTGGTGGCCTTGCCGACCTCGCGCTTCGCGTCCGTGGCCACGCCCTCGGCCTTCTTCGCGAGCGACGAGCCGACTTCCTGCGCCTTCTCCTTGGCCGCTTCCATCGCGTCGCCGATCCTCGTCAGCAATCCCTTCCTGCGGGTCATCGTGATTCTCCTGTCCGGTGGCGGCGGGCGCGCCTTTCGCTCCGCCGCGGAAAGCATAGCAAGATTCGGCGGCGCGGGCTTCCGCTGGAGCGCCGCGTGCGTTACTTTGTCGCACGGCGCAGGCGAGCACGTTCGCCGCGCGGCGACCACCCCAGAAGGAAACGACGATGCGCCGACTGCTACCGATCCTGGGCTGCCTGCTCCTCGACGCCGCGACGGCACAAACCGGTTACTTCCAGGGCGTGACGCCGCGCCCGCCCGACGTCTATCCGCTCGACGCCAGCCTCACGGTGACGCGCACGGCGCCCGCGGGCGGCCTGCCGAACGTCGTGCCCGCGCAGTACACGCACGTGACGACGCAGCCGACCTCCCGCACCCTCGAGTGGGCGAACCTCACCGTGCTCAACAACCCTTCCGACTACGGCGCGAACGTGGCGTCGTACGCCCAGGCGCAGAAGACCGGGCGCGGCCCCACGTGGGCGGGCGTGCTGGAGCTGCAGGACGCGACCGGCCGCGGCGGCTTCCACGCGCTCGAGATCGACGCGTACACGACGGGGCCGAGCCCCTTTCCGGGCAGCATGGAAGGCGACCGGATAGGGCTCGGCATCATCGTCGGCCGCGCGTTCAACGCGGGGCCCAAGGCAACGCTCGATTACGGCGTGTTCGTCGCGCCGACCGGCCTCAGCGACGACGAGGCCGACGTCAACTTCGGCATGATGGTGTGGTCGCAGTGCCGGTTCGCGTGCTACGCGATGCGCGCGGGCAACAAGATGGCGTACGAGGAGTCCGGCGCGATCGCGAGCAAGTTCGACCCGGCCACCGGCCGCTGGGGCCTCTACAACGGCGAGCGGCCGCTGTTCGAGGTCGACGTCGCCAGCGGCGAGCTGCGCGTCAACGGCCGCCCCGTCGCGGTCACGTACAAGGACTGACCGGCGCGCGCCGGACACGTCCGCGGAGGCCCGATGTCCCACGATCCGCTCGACCACTTGGCCGGCGTTCCGCTCCGGGCGCGCACCCCGGACGGCGTCGCCGCGCTGCGCCTGCTGCTCACCCGCTACTCGGTGAGCGCCAGGCGCCTGCACGCGCCGGGGCCGTCCGACGACGACATCGCGACGATGACGCTGGCCGCGCTGCGCGCGCCCGACCGCAACAAGATGATCCCGTTCCGCTTCGTCGTCGCACGCGGCGACGCGCTCGCGCGGCTGGCGGACCTCTTCGAGGACTACGGGCGTCGCCGCGGCAAGTCCGGCGACGGCCTCGCGAGCGAGCGCACGCGCGCCATGCAGGCGCCGGTGGTCGTCGCGGTCGTCGCCCGGATCGTGCACGACGACCCGGAGGTGCCTGCCCACGAGCAGTGGGCGTGCGTCGGGGGTGCGATCGGCAACGCGCTGCTCGCGCTGCACTTCATGGGCTACGCGGGCAAGATGGTGTCGGGGACGCGCGCTGCCGACCCGGCGATCGTCGCCGCGCACTGCCGCGAGGGCGAGACGCTCGTCGGCTGGATCGCCGCCGGCACGCCGGACGGGCCGCCGCAGCCGCGCGGCGACGTCGATCCGGCGCTGATCGTCTCGGCGTTCTGAGCTTGCCCCTCGCCCCGGCCCTCTCCCCGTTTCGGGGAGAGGGAGGTCACGATGACACGCCGGCGCATCTACGTGCTCTCCCTCTCCCCGAAACGGGGAGAGGGCCGGGGTAAGGGACGAACGCCCGGCGAAAACAGAAACGCCCGCGTGAGCGGGCGTTTGCTGTGTCTTGCGCATCGCGGCGATCGCCGCAATGTTACATTGGTGCCCAGGAAGGGACTCGAACCCCCACAGTGTTGCCACCGCTAGGACCTGAACCTAGTGCGTCTACCAATTCCGCCACCTGGGCCAAACAGCCCATAATTGTACTTTTCCCGGAAATTCTTGTCAAAAACGAAAAACTCGCCGCGCGCCGCCCCGGCCGCGCCGGCCAAGCGAAGCCGGGCGGCGCCTGCCCCGCCCGGGCCGCGCCGCGCGCGCCGCGGCGACCTGCCCCCTGACCTTCTTCCGTCGCGCGACGCGATCCTGGCCGCGCTGAAGGACGCCGGCGTCCCGCTGCCGCCGGCCGAGCTCGAGCGGACGCTCGCCGTCACGCGCGTCGCCCGCGAGGCCTTCCACGGCCGGCTCGCGGCGATGGAGCGCGACGGCCAGCTGCTGACCAACCGCAAGGGCGAGCTCTGCGTCGTCGCCAAGCTCGACCTGGCGATCGGCATCGTGCAGGGACACCCCGACGGCTTCGGGTTCCTCGTCCCCGACGAAGGCGGCGCCGACTTCTTCCTCAGCGCGCGCGAGATGCACAAGGTGCTGCACGGCGACCGCGCGGTCGTGCGCCAGACCGGCACCGACCGCCGCGGCCGGCCGGAAGGCGAGATCGTCGAAGTGCTGGTGCGCGCGAACGAGGAGGTGGTCGGCCGCCTCTACGAGGAGCGCGGCGCGTACTTCATCGTCGCCGAGAACCGGCGGCTCTGCCAGGACTTCCTCGTGCCGGCGGACGCCACCGGCGGAGCCAGGATCGGCGAGGTCGTCGTCGCCACGATCGTCGAGCAGCCGTCCGAGCACAGCGAGGCCGTCGCGCGCGTGACCGAGGTGCTGGGCAGCGCGACCGATCCCGGCATTGAGATCGAGATCGCGCTGCGCAAGCACGCGCTGCCGTTCGAGTTCTCGAAGGAGGCGCAGCGGCAGGCGAAGCGCCTGCCCTCCGAGGTCCGGCCGGCCGACGCGAAGGGCCGCACCGACCTCACCGCGCTGCCGCTGGTGACGATCGACGGCGAGACGGCGAAGGACTTCGACGACGCCGTGTTCTGCGAGCGGCGCGGCCGGAGCTTCCGGCTGATCGTCGCGATCGCCGACGTCGCGCACTATGTCCGCGACGGCGACGCCATCGACGTCGACGCGCGCGAGCGCGGCACGTCGGTCTACTTCCCGCGCCGCGTGATCCCGATGCTGCCGGAGGCGCTGTCGAACGAGCTGTGCTCGCTGCGTCCCGACGTCGACCGGCTGTGCATGGCGTGCGACATGGAGATCTCCGCGCACGGCGCGATCAAGTCGTACGCGTTCTACCCGGCCGTCATGCACTCGCGCGCACGGCTCACCTACACGCAGGTGTGGGGGTGGCTGTCCGAGCCGAAGTCGGCGAAGGGCGCCGCGGCCAAGGCGCTGCTGCCGCACCTCGCGAACCTGTACGCGCTCTACCAGGCGCTGGCCGGCGCGCGCGCGCGCCGCGGGGCCATCGACTTCGACACCGCCGAGCTCGCGATCGAGTTCGACGACCACGGCAAGATCACGCAGATCGTGCCGGCGCCGCGCAACGACGCGCACAAGCTGATCGAGGAGTGCATGCTGGCGGCCAACGTCTGCGCGGCGGACTTCCTGCTCACGCACCCGCACCCGGCGCTCTACCGCGTGCACGAGCGGCCGCCGGCCGACAAGCTGACCGCGCTGCGCGACTTCCTCGCGACCTCCGCGCTGCACCTTCCGGGCGGCGACGAGCCGGCGCCGGCCGACTACGCGAAGCTCCTCGACAGCGCGCGCGACCGCGCCGACTTCGACCTCCTGCAGACCGTGCTGCTGCGCTCGCTGTCGCAGGCGCAGTACCGGCCCGACAACGAGGGCCACTTCGGCCTCGCGTTCGAGGCCTACACGCACTTCACGTCGCCGATCCGCCGCTACCCGGACCTCCTCGTCCACCGTGCGATCAAGGCGGCGCTCGCCGGCAGGCAGTACAAGCCGGCGGGCATGACGTGGCAGCAGCTGGGCGTGCACACGTCGATGACCGAGCGGCGGGCGGACGAGGCGTCGCGCGACGTGACCAACTGGCTCAAGTGCCACTACATGCGCGACCGCATCGGCGAGACGTTCGAGGGCACGATCAGCGGCGTCACGAGCTTCGGCCTCTTCGTCACGCTCGACGGCCTCGCGATCGACGGCCTCGTCCACGTCACCGAGCTCGGCCGCGACTACTTCCACTTCGACGCGACGCGGCACGCGATGATCGGCGAGCGCAGCGGCGTCGTGTTCCAGCTGGCCGGACGCGTCCGCGTCAAGGTCGCGCGCGTCGACATGGAGCAGGCGAAGATCGACTTCACGCTGGCCGACGACGCGCCGGCGGCCGTCGCGCCGCCGCCGCCCGAGCGGCCGGTGTTCGCCGAGCCGCTGTCGCGCGACAGCCGGCCGCCCAAGGCGCGGCGCTAGCGCCACAGGCAGTCCCAGGGCGCTTGCCCCCTATGGGGGAAGGGCGCGCAGCACCTTCCGGGGGACCCAGCTAGCCTTCGCGCCGCCGGCGGCCGGCCCGGGGCGCCGGCGCCTCGGACAACCAGTCCGCCATCCGCGCGCACACCTCGGCGCGCGCCAGCAGGTCGAAGTGGCCCATGCCGAAGCCGATCCATTGCCGCTGCGCCGGCAGCTTGAGGTCGCGCACGGCATCGCGATGGCGGCCGAGCGCGCTCGCCACCGGCACCAGGCCGTCGCCGCGCAGGCGGGCCGCGGGCCGCGGCTGCCGGCTGGCGGCGATCGCGTAGCAGCGCACGTCGGGCGGCAACGGGAGCGCCGGATAGCCCGGCGCCGAGCGCGCCTGCCAGTCCTCGTCGCGCAGGTTGCCGTGGCGCAGGTCCTTGATGCCCGCGCTGCGGATGCCGCCCAGCCGCGCGAACGGCGCCGTGTAGGGAGAGAGCGAGATCGCGTAGTCGGCCCACGCGCCGGCACGCTCGCCCGGCGCGCCCAGATGCGGCGTACCGAGGAACACCATCGCGTCGAGCCGCCGGCGCCAGCCGTGGCCCGCGACCTCCGCGTAGTGGCAGGCGCTGCGCGCGACGAGCCCGCCCATGCTGTGCGCGACGATTCCGACGCGTTCCACGGGCACCGGCCACGCGGCCACCAGCGCCTCCAGGAGATCCGCCAGCGCGCGGCCGTTGGTCGAGACGTGCAGCCCCGTGTTGTAGCGCAGGTAGAGCGGCGTGCAGTCCAGCGCGCGCGCGAGTTCCCGTCCGTGGTCGTGGCCGTCGCGCGCCCACTGCCGGTCGTTCATGCACAGGCCGTGAACCAGCAGGAGAAGCCGGGGGCGCGCGAACGGAAGCGCTGCGGCCGCGGCGGCGCCGTCGAGCGGCACCGGCGTGCCGGCGTGCCGCACTTCCATCGGCGTCGCGAGCGGATTGCCCGATGCGGCCAGGTAGTCCCCGAGCACGCCGTTGAGCGCGGCGACGACGGCGTCGCGCTCCTGCGACGACGGTCGCTCCTCGACCAGCGGCACGAGCGCGCCGAGCAGCGCGTCGAGGCTCGCGCCGACGACGCGCGTCACGCCGCGGACCGAGCGGTAGACGAGCCCGGTGATGCCCGTGGTCCTCCCGTCGGGCGAGGTTCCGAAGAGCAACGGCGGCCGGGCGATCGTTCGATGCATCGCCTCGACGACGTCGGTCAGCCCGGCGGTCGCGTCGACGGCGAGGCGCTGGAAGCCGCGCAGGTCGGCGGGCAGGAAGGACGCGGGCTTGGGGGCGGCGCGGCGGGTCATGCCCGAGTCTAGTGCATGGCGCCCCGGGCGGCCGGCTCCTGCGCGGAACCGCACTCCGGGCGGGTCGCGCGGGCCCGGCCCCCGCGCGTCCGTCAATGTCATGCAGCGACGCTGCCGCCAAGCGATAATTCCACGGCTTGCATCCAAGGTCTCCCCGAGGTCAGACGCCATGAGCATCTTCTCCCGCTTCGCCCGTCTCGCAGCCGCGCTCCTCTTCGTGTCGGCGGGTCTTGCCGTCGCGCAGTCGGCGGCGCCGCCCGCGTCCACGATTCCACCCGCCCCCTGGCCGCGCGTCGTCGACCTCTCGACCGGGCAGGTCCTCGTGTACCAGCCCCAGATCAACAGCTGGAACGGCAACCAGCTCGATTTCCGCGCGGCGCTCGCGTACAAGCGCGACAAGTCGCAGGACCAGGCGTTCGGCGTGATCGTCGCGACGACGCGCACCGACGTCGACCGCGTCCGGCGCAACGTCGTGTTCAACGACCTTGCCATCTCGAAGGTCGACTTCCCGACGCTGCCCGACCGCGGCGCCGCGTTCCGGGCGGAACTCCAGAAGGAATTCGCGGCGAAGATCCGCATGATGCCGCTCGACCAGCTGCAGGCGTCGCTCGCCGCCGCCGGGATCAAGCCGCCGGCGGTCGAGGTCGCCAACAACCCGCCGCAGGTGATCGTCAGCAACTCGCCGGCGATCCTCGTGCCGATCGACGGCGCGCCGGTGCTGAAGCCGGCCGACGGCTCCGGGCGGTACCAGCGCGTCGTCAACACGCGCGCGCTGATCCTGCAGGGCGGGTTCGGCAACCAGTTCTACCTGCACGTGTACGACGGCTGGCTGTCCGCACCGGCCATCAGCGGCCCGTGGTCGCAGGTGTTCCTGCGCCCGCTGGAGCAGCGCGCGCTCGACGACATCGCGCAGCAGCTGAGCAAGGCGGGCACCGTCGACCTCCTGACCGGCGGCGCCAAGGCGAACCCGAAGCCGTCGCTCGCCAACGGTGTGCCGGCGATCTACACGGCGCAGGGCCCGGCGGAGCTGATCGTGTTCCGTGGCCAGCCCGACTTCGTGCCGATCGTCGGCACGCAGCTGCTGTGGGCCGCCAACACGACGAGCGACGTGCTGATCGACACGACCACCAGCAACTACTACGTGCTGCTCGCCGGCCGCTGGTTCCGTGCGGCGGCGCTGACGGGCCCGTGGACGTTCGTCGCCCCCGACACGCTGCCGGCCGACTTCGCGCGCATTCCCGAGTCGTCGCACGCGGGCGCCGTGCTGGCGACCGTCGCCGGCACGCCGCAGGCGCAGGCGGCGGCCATCGAGAACACGATCCCGCAGACGGCGACGGTGCCGCGCACCGGCGGCCCGACGTTCACGCCGAACTTCGACGGCCCCCCGCAGTACGCGCCGATCGCGGGCACGACGATGTCGTACGTCGTCAACTCGTCCGAGCCGCTGATCCAGGTCGCGCCGAACGCCTACTACGCGGTCGTCGCCGGCGTCTGGTTCGCCGCGGCGCAGCTCACCGGGCCGTGGACGGTGGCCGCCGACGTGCCGGCCGCGATCTACTCGATCCCGGCGTCCTCGCCGCTGCACTACGTCACGTACGTGCGCGTGTACGGGTCGACGCCGCAGTACGTGTACGTCGGCTACACGCCCGGCTACCTCGGCACCGTGGTCTCGCCGTACGGCACCGTCGTCTACGGCACCGGCTACGCCTACACGCCGTGGATCGGCACCGTCTGGTATCCGCCGCCGTACACGTACGCAGTCGCGGCGCAGCCGGTCTACAACCCGTACGTCGGCTTCACGTACGGCTTCGCGCTCGGCCTCGCCACCGCCGCGTGGACCGAGCCGTACTGGGGCGGCGCCTACTACCACCCCGCGTACTGGGGCGGCTACCCGTGCTGCGCGTCGGCCACCGCCAACGTGTACGGCCACTGGGGTGCCACGACGTATTCGGGCACGCGCACGTGGTACGGCGGCGGCGGCGTCGCCGGCACCACGGCGTCGGGCAGCTACTACAACTCGCGCACCGGCACGTCGGGCACGTACAACGCGGGCAAGCAGTACAACGCGTGGACCGGCAACGCGACGCGCGGCTACGACCGCACGGCGACCGGCGCCGCCGGCGGCTCGGCCGACGTCGCGCGCGCGTCCAACTACAACACGTACACCGGCCAGCGCTCGACGGCCAACGCGGCCTCGGCAACGGGCGCCGGCGGCAGCACGTACAACCGTGCGGGCGCCACGACTGCCGGTCCCGAGGGCGACGCGCACGTCGGCGGCGGCTCGACGTACAACGCGAAGACCGGCAACACGAACACCTGGGGCACGGCGAGCGTCGGCAACAACCACTACGCCGACGTCAACGGCAACGTGTACTCGAACACCGGCAACGGCTGGCAGCAGCACTCGGGCAGCACGCCGTCCGCCGCGAGCGGCGACACGTCGTGGGCGAACCGCGAGTCGCAGGCGAGGAGCTTCGGCGACAGCTGGTCGAGCGGCGACCACTCGTTCGGCGGCGACCGCTCGTGGGGCGGCGGCGGCTTCGGCGGCGACCGGTCCTTCGGTGGTGGTGGCGGCGGCGGCTGGGGCGGCCGCTTCGGCGGCGGCGGCGGCGGTTTCCGCGGCGGCGGCCGGCGCTGACGCGCGATCGCTGCGCCGGGCTCGCGGGCATGGAGCCTGGCTCGCTGATGGTGGCGACCGGCGCCCGGCGACCCGGCCGGCCCCGCCGCGGTTGCGGCCCGGGCAGGGCGTGCCCGTCGCGCAAGGCGTGCGGGCGGCCACGCCGGCGCGCGCGGCGCGCGCGCAGTGGGGCGAGTCTGGCGCTCGCCCCGGATGCGCCGCGCCGCGTCAGTCGCGGATCGCCTTCGCCTTCATCGCCGCTTCCAGCTTCGCGACTTCTGCAGGCGAGAGCGTCGGACGGTCGATCCTGATCGTCAGCTTGTTGAGCCTGGCCGTCAGCGCGAACGGCGGCTGGTAGTCGGCGTCGTTGACGCCGGTCAGCGTATCCGAGCCGACGTCGAACGCCTCGTCCCACTGCAGGATCATCGGCAGCGTCTTCGGCATCGGCTTGGTGTCGACCACCTTGCCGTCGACCTTGAGCGTGCCCACGCCCGGCCGGCCCACGCCGCTGAAGTCGTTGAACGCCAGCGTCCCCGCGCCCATCCCGTCGTAGCGGAAATCGAACTCGACGGTGTGCCGCCCGGGCGAAAGCGCCTCCTGGCCCTCCCACTTCAGCCGCTCGAGGTCGACCATGTTCCACAGCCAGACCGGCTTGCCCTTGAGCAGGTAGAAGCCGTACCCGGCGAAGCGTCCGCCCGAGGTGACGATCATGCCCTCGGCGCCCCCCTGCGGGACCTCGATGTCGGCGGTGAACGTGTACGACGCATTGAGGATGAACGGCGAGTCGCCCTGCGGCAGCCCGGTCATCGGCCGCGTGTAGACGAATTCGGTGCGGCCGGCCGTGATGTTCGGGCGCGGCGCGACGATGCGCGCGGCCACCGACGCGTCCATCGGGAACACCTGGTGCTTCCGCGCCTCGGCGACGAACTTCTGCCGCATCTCCTTCACCTTCTGCGGGTTCTGCGCGGCGACGTCGTTCTCCTGGTTCCAGCTCTGGCGCAGGTCGTAGAGCTGGAAGACCTGGTTGTTGAGCGGATCCGGGTTGGCGGGCCCGAACGCCTGCCACGGCGCGCGGTTGACCTTCGTCGACAGCAGCCACCCGTCGTCGTAGAGCGCGTACTGCCCCATCATCTCGAAGTACTGCGTCTTGTGCCGCGACGGCGCCTTCGCGTTGCCCGCGTCGAACGTGTAGGCGAAGCTCGTGCCCTCGATCGGCGCCTGCCGGATGCCGTCGACGTACTCCGGCGCCTTGAGGCCGGCAGCCTCGAGGATCGTCGGCACGACGTCGATCACGTGGACGAACTGCTCCCTCAGCGCGCCCTTGTCCTTGATGCGCGCCGGCCACGACACGACCATGTTCTGGTTGATGCCGCCCAGCCGCGAAGCGTTCTGCTTGAACCAGTCGAACGGCGTGTCGAACGCCCACGACCACCCGGCCGACATGTGGTTGTACGTGAGGTCCGTGCCCCAGACGTCGTAGAACTTCATCTGGACGTCGACCGGCAATTCGTTCAGGCCGTTGAAGAACGCGACTTCGTTCGGCGTGCCCAGCGGGCCCCCTTCGGCGGACGTCCCGTTGTCGCCGTTGATGTAGATGACGAGCGTGTTGTCGAGCCGGCCGAGGTCGCGGAACGACTGGATCACGCGGCCGATCTCGTGGTCGCTGTAGGCGGCGTACGCGGCGAACACCTCGACCTGCCGGATGAAGAGCTTCTTCTCGTCGGCGGAGAGCTGGTCCCACGGCTTCAGGACGTCCTTCGGCCACGGCGCGAGCTTCGTGTCCTTCGGGACGACGCCCAGCCGCTTCTGGTTCTCGAAGATGCGCTCGCGCAGCTTCTCGTAGCCGTCGTCGAAGAGCTTCAGCGCGCGGATCTTCTCCACCCACTCCTTCGTCGGGTGGTGCGGCGCGTGCGTCGCCCCGGGCGCGTACTTGATGAAGATCGGCTTCGACGGGTCGATCTGGTGCATCCGCGTCATGTAGTCGATCGCGTCGTCGGCCATGGCGGTGACGAGGTTCCACGTGCCCGGCGGCTTGCCCTGGAACGGGTAGATCTGCGTCGTGTTGCGGAAGAGGTTCGGCTGCCACTGGTTGGCGTCGCCGCCGACGAAGCCGTAGAAGTACTCGAAGCCCATGCCGGACGGCCACTGGTCGAACGGTCCGACCTGGCTCGCCGCGAACGCCGGCACGTTGTGGTCCTTGCCGAACCACGACGTCGCGTAGCCGTTGTCGAGCAGCATGCGGCCGATCGTCGCCTTGTCGCGGCCGATGATGCTGTTGTAGCCCGGGAAGCCCGTCGACTGCTCGGAGATCACGCCGAAGCCGACCGAGTGGTGGTTGCGCCCGGTGATGAGCGCCGCGCGCGTCGGCGAGCACAGCGCGGTGGAGAACACGCGGTTGTAGCGCAGCCCTTCCTTCGCGAGGTTGTCCATCGCGGGGGTCGGGATCACGCCGCCGAACGTGGACGGCACGCCGAAGCCGGCGTCATCCGTGATGATCAGCAGCACGTTGGGCGCGCCTTTCGGCGGCACGACGCGCGGCGGCCACCAGATCTTCGACTGCAGCGCGTCGTCGCGGATGACGCCGCCGAACTTCGGGTCGGGCGGCGGCAGCTGCCGGTTGCTGACCGTGGTGGTCGCGCTGGCCGAGCCGAGCGTGCCGGTGACCTGTTGCGCCGACGCGCCGCCGGCGACCACCGCCGGCGTCGCGACGGCAAGCACCAGCGTGGTGCATTGCGCGGCGACCCCGCGCGCGAAGGCGCGGGTCGTGCGCGCCGATGTCGGTTGCCGAAACATGATGGGCGCCTCCCCTCGAAACCGGGCGCGAACGGCGAGCGTTCGCAAACGGTGGACTATAGAATTCCACCGGTCGCGTGTCCTGACATTTCCGGACATCGCGCAGGTCCCTCGCGAACGACTTCGCCCCGCCGCCATGCCGCAACGCCAGGACGTCCGCGTCGCCGTGCTCACGCCGGTTCCCGCGCTGTTGCGCGAGCACGGACGCGACCCGCGCCGCCTGCTTGCGGGCGTCGGACTGGACGAAGCGGTGTTCGCGCATCCGGACCAGCGCATCCCCTTCGCAGTGGCCGGTGCACTGCTCGGCGCGTGCGCCAGGGCGACCGGGCATCCGGAGTTCGGATTGCTGGTTGCCGCGCGGTTCACGCTGGACCGGCTGGGCCTGCTGGCCCCGCTGATGCGCAACAGCGCGACGGTCGGCGACGCGATCGCGAGCCTCGTGCGCCACCTGCACGTCAACGACCGCGGCGCCGTGCCGTATCTGCTCGACCTTGGCCAGGGGCACGTGGCGCTGGGGTATGTCGTGTACCGTCACGACACGCCCGGAATCACGCACGTGTACGACCTCGCGATCGGCGTCGGCTGCACGATCCTGCGCACGCTGTGCGGTCCCGCGTGGAAGCCCGTTCGCGTGTCACTGGCGTACGGACGGCCGCGCGACCCGCGCCCATGGCGGCGGCACTTCGGTGCCCCCGTCGAGTTCGACGTCCCGCACTCGGAGATCGTGTTCCCGGCGCGCTGGCTCGCGCACGGCATCGCCGACGCCGACGCGGCGAACCGGCGCGCGGCCGAGCAGGCGGCGCTCGCTCACGAAACCGACGGCGGCCGCATCGCGCCGCGCGTCCAGCGCACCGTCCTCGGGCTCGTGATGGCGGGCGCGGCCAGTGCGCCGCGCGTGGCCGCGCTGCTCGGGCTGCACGAGCGCGCTCTGCGCCGGCGCCTGCACGACGAGGGGACCAGCCTGCATGCGCTGGTGAACACCGCGCGCGTCGAGATCGCGCAACAGCTGCTGCAGGAGACGCGGCTGCCGGTGGCCGAGGTCGCCGCCGCGCTGCACTACGCCGACGCAACCGCGTTCGCCCGCGCGTTCCGCCGCGCGGCGGGCGCCAGCCCCACCGCCTGGCGGGCGCGGTCCCGCGCTCCGGCCGGGCGCCGTTGACCGCGCCGCGCCGCGGCGGCCAATCCGACTATAATATTGCGTTGCAGCATCGGCCCGGGTCCGCCCGGCTGCGCCGGCGTCCGACCGCCCGCGCCCTCTCCCCCATCGCAGACGCCATGCACATCGGCACGCCGCACTCCCCCTCCTCCACCCGCGTCATGGTGCTGGGCAGCGGCGAGCTGGGGAAGGAAGTCGTCATCGCGCTGCAGCGGCTGGGCGTGGAGACGATCGCCGTCGACCGCTACGCCAACGCCCCCGGCCACCAGGTCGCCCACCGCGCGCACGTGATCGCGATGGCGGACGGCGCCGCGCTGCGGCGCCTGATCGAGCAGGAGCGGCCGCACATCATCGTGCCGGAGATCGAGGCGATCGCCACCGACGTGCTCGTCGACGTCGAGCGCGCGGGGATCGCCGAGGTCATTCCGACGGCACGCGCCGCGCAGCAGACGATGAACCGCGAGGGGATCCGCCGGCTCGCCGCGGAGAAGCTCGGCCTGCCGACGTCACCGTACCGGTTCGCCGCGAGCCTTCCCGCGCTGAAGGCGGCCATCGCCGACGGCATCGGCTACCCGTGCGTCGTGAAGCCGGTCATGTCGTCGTCGGGCAAGGGCCAGACCGTCGTGCAGGGCCCGCGCGACGTGGCCGCGGCGTGGCAGTACGCCGAGAGCATGGCCCGCGTGCCCGGCTCGCACGTGATCGTCGAGGGATTCGTCGACTTCGACTACGAGATCACGCTGCTGGCCGTGCGCACGCCCGGTGCGGACGGAACCATCGGCACGCACTTCTGCGCGCCGATCGGCCACGTGCAGGTGAACGGCGACTACGTCGAGTCGTGGCAGCCGCAGCCGATGAGCCGCGTCGCGCTCAAGACGGCACGCGAGTACGCGACGCGGGTGACCGCGGAACTGGGCGGGCGCGGCGTCTTCGGCGTCGAGCTCTTCGTCAAGGGGCACCAGGTCTGGTTCTCCGAGGTGAGCCCGCGCCCGCACGACACCGGCATGGTGACGATGTGCACGCAGGCGCAAAGCGAGTTCGACCTGCACGCACGCGCGATCCTCGGCCTGCCCGTCGACACGCGCCTCGCCTCGCCCGGTGCGTCGGCCGTCATCTACGGCGGCATCGAGGGGCGCGGCATCCGTTACGAAGGCGTGGCCGAGGCGCTCGCCGTGCCGGACTCCGACCTGCGCCTGTTCGGCAAGCCCGAGGCGTACAAGCGCCGCCGCATGGGTGTCGCGCTCGCGCGCGGCGCGGACGTGGCGGAGGCCCGGGAGCGCGCGCAGGAGTGCGCGCGGCGCGTGCCGCGCGCGTGATGCATGCGCGCGCGTGATGCGGGGCGCGACGCGCGCGGGCTGCGCGCGCGATGCGCGCACAGCGAGTCCATCTCCCCGCGCGCGGGGCGAGAGTGCCAGGAGGGCCGGTGAGGGGATGTCCGCAACCACGAAGGTGACCTTCCCGGCCGCTGCCTGCGACTTCGTCGTGCAGGCGCCGGCGATGGCACCGGGCGTGCTCGCGCAGCTCGCCCGGCAGGCCGGCGCGCGGGCCATCGTGCCCGTTGGCTTCGGCGCGCCGGCGGCGTGGCGCTTTCCGGATGTCGCCCGCGACGACACGCTCGTGGCCGCCGCGCGCGCTGCGGGCTGCGACGCGGCGTTCGTCCCGGCGGATCGGCGCCTGGCCGACGTCGCCGTGGTCGCGATGGACATGGACTCCACGCTGATCACGATCGAGTGCATCGACGAGATCGCCGACGTGAAGGGCATCAGGCCCGAGGTCGCCGCGATCACCGAGGCCGCGATGCGCGGCGAGATCGACTTCGCAGAGAGCCTGACGCGGCGGGTGGCGCTGCTCGCCGGACTGCCGGTTGAAGCGCTGGAGCAGGTCTATGCCGAGCGGCTGCGCATCTCGGACGGGGCGGCGCGCATGCTCGCGCGGTTCAAGGCCGCCGGCGCGACGACCGCGCTGGTGTCGGGCGGATTCGCGTTCTTCACCGAGCGCCTGCAGGCCGCGCTGCCGCTCGACGTCGCCGTCGCCAACAACCTCGAGGTCGACGCCGGCCTCCTGACCGGGCGCATCGCGGGCCCGATCGTCGACGGCCGGGTGAAGGCCGATACGCTGCGTGCGCTGAAGGCGAAGCGCGGCGGCGGCCTGGCCGTGGCCATCGGCGACGGCGCCAACGACCTGCCGATGTTCGCGGCCGCCGACGTGGCGATCGCCTGGCGCGCCAAGCCGGTGGTGCGCGCGCAGGCCGCGTGCACGCTCGACGTCTGCGGGCTCGACGGCGCGCTCAACTTCTTCGCCTGAAGCCCGGGCCGGGACCGGGCGCCGCGCCGGCGGGCCGCCCCTACGCGAAGAAGGTCGCGATCGCGCGTACGGCCAGCACGGCGATCACGACCACCGTGGCGATGGTCCCCGCCGCCCGCTGCCAGCTGGCGCCGGCGCTTCGCGACAGGCCGACGGCGTGCAGCAGGCGTCCCGCGACGAGCGCGCCGCCGCACGCATGCAAGAACGCCGGCGACGCGTGGCCGAGCTCCGCGACCAGCATCAGCACGAGCGCGATCGGCACGTACTCGGCGGCGTTGCCGTGCACGCGGATCGCGCGGTTGAGCGTCCGCTCGCCGCCGTCGCCGATGCCGACCTTCAGCGCCCAGCGCAGGCGAATCACGCGCGCGGCCAGCGCGAGCAGCACGAAGGCGCAGACGCCCGCGTACAGCGCGGTGATCGGGACGCTCACGCGCCGCCCGCGCGGATCACGCCTCGTCGATCCACGCCGCCTGGATCGCCTCGAGGATCTTCTCGCCGCTGTGGGCCGGATCGTCGCGGAAGTCCGGCAGCGCCATCACCCAGCGGTGCAGGTCGGTGAAGCGGATCGCCCGCGGATCGACGTCCGGGTGCGCGTCGACCAGCGCAATGGCGATCTCGCGTGAGTCGGTCCACTTCAGCATGTGCGTCGCCCCCGGACAAGCCGCGTCAGGAAATGAGGGTCGGACTCGAATTTCGTGCGCAGGAATCCCGCATCGGAGCCGGACTTACCCGAAATTCGAGTCTGACCCTCATTTTCGTCACTTCCCTTCCTTCACCTGGTTGATCGTGTAGCGGGGGATCTCGACGACGAGCCTGCCCTCGTCGACGATCGCCTGGCACGACAGCCGCGACACGGGTGTCAGGCCCCACGCGCGGTCGAGCAGGTCGTCCTCGTCCTCGGTCGACGGCGACAATGTGCCGAATCCTTCGCGCACGATCACGTGGCACGTCGTGCACGCGCACGACTTCTCGCACGCGTGCTCGACCTCGATGCCCTGGTCGAGCAGGTTGTCGAGCAGCGACCGGCCCGCCTTCCCCTCGAACGTGCGGCCCTCGGGGCAAGCCTCCGGGTGCGGCAGAACGACGATCTCGGGCATTGCTTCCCCGTCTTCAGTCGGACAGCGCGTCGACGCGCCTGCCGGTCAGCGCGCGGGCGACGCTGCGGTTCATCCGGCGACCCGCGAATTCGTCGGTGGCGCGCCCCACTGCCGCCACCTCCGCGCGCAGCGCAGCGGGGTCGGCGCCCGCCCGCGCGGCGGCCAGGCGCGCCAGCGCGATGTCGATAGCCGCGTGCTCCGCGGCGGAGAGCAGATCGCCGTCGGCAGCGAGCGCCGCACGCGTCGCCTCGGCGAGCTGGTCGGCGTCGACCTGCGCCTCGGCCAGCGCGCGCGCCTGCATGTCGTCGGCCGCGTGCGCGAACGAGTCCTGCAGCATCCGCGCGACCTCGTCGTCGGTGAGCCCGTACGATGGCTTGACGGCGATCGTCGCCGCAACACCGGTCGTCTGCTCGCGCGCGGAGACTTCGAGCAGCCCGTCGGCGTCGACCTCGAACGTCACGCGGATGCGCGCGGCGCCGGCGACCATCGGCGGGATGCCGCGCAGGTCGAAGCGGCCGAGCGACCGGCAGTCGGCCACCTTCTCGCGCTCGCCCTGCACGACGTGGATCGCCATCGCGGTCTGGCCGTCCTTGTACGTCGTGAACTCCTGCGCGCGCGCCACGGGAATCGTCGAGTTGCGCGGAATGATCTTCTCGACGAGGCCGCCCATCGTCTCCAGCCCCAGCGACAGCGGGATCACGTCGAGCAGCAGCCAGTCGTCGTTGCGCTCGCGGTTGCCGACGAGCTTGTTCGCCTGCACGGCGGCGCCGAGCGCCACGACCTCGTCCGGGTTGAGGTTGGTGAGCGGCGGCTGGCCGAAGAACTCCGCGACCGCGCGCCGCACCTGCGGCATGCGCGTGGCGCCGCCGACCAGCACGACGCCCTTGACGTCCGCCGGCGTGAGCTGCGCGTCGCGCAGTGCGCGCTTGACCGGCTGCAGCGTCTTGGCGACGAGGTTCGCCGTGATTTCCGTGAGGGTCGCCTTGGCCAGCGTCAGGTTGATCCCGGCCCCCCCCGCGAGCGTGGCCACGATCGTCGCCTCGTCGTGCTCGGACAGGTTCTCCTTCGCCTCGCGCGCCTTGACGAGCAGCAGCCGCGCGTCGGCCGGCGACAGCGGCGGAAGCTTGGCCGCCTCGATGATCCAGCAGAACACGCGGTGGTCGAAGTCGTCGCCGCCCAGCGCCGAGTCGCCATTGGTCGCGAGCACCTCGAACACGCCCTTCGACAGGCGCAGGATCGAGATGTCGAACGTGCCGCCGCCAAGGTCGTAGACGGCGTAGACGCCCTCGGAGGCGTTGTCGAGGCCGTACGCGATGGCCGCCGCGGTCGGCTCGTTCAAGAGCCGCAGCACCGGCAGCCCGGCCAGCCGCGCCGCGTCCTTGGTGGCCTGGCGCTGCGCGTCGTCGAAGTACGCCGGCACGGTGACCACGGCACCGTCGATCGCCCCGCCGAGCGAGGCTTCCGCGCGCGCGCGCAGCGCGCGCAGCAGGTCGGCGGAGATCTCGACCGGCGACTTGACGCCGGCTCGCGTGGCGATGCGCACCATGCCCGGCGCGTCGACGAAGCGGTACGGGAAGCGCCGCGCGTCGGCCAGGTCGGCGAGGCCGCGCCCCATCAGGCGCTTGACCGACACGATGGTGTTCTCCGGGTCGCGCGACTGGTGCTCCATCGCCGGGTAGCCGCTCTCGACGCAGTCCTCGGCGTAGCGGACGATCGACGGCACCAGCGGCCGGCCTTCCTCGTCGGGCAGCACCACGGCGAGGCCGTGGCGCACCGTCGCGACCAGCGAGTTGGTCGTGCCGAGGTCGATGCCGATCGCGCGGCGGCGCTGGTGCGGCGCCGGGCTCTCGCCGGGTTCGGAGATCTGCAGCAGCGCCATGTCAGTGCCGCCCGGCCGCCAGCAGGCACTGACACGCCCCCTCAGCGGGCAGCGAGCGAAGCGAGCGTGCGGGTCGTTTCATCCTAGCCCTTCTTCGCCGCGTCGGCGATGCGGCCCGACCACAGCTCGAAGAAGCCGTCGGCGGTCGCGACGCGCATCCAGGTCTCGATCCGCGTCGTCGCGTACTGCGGCACCGCCTCGGCCACGCCGTCGATGCGCACGCCGATCGCGAGCGTTCCCTTCTGCCTGCCCGCACGCATCGCCGCGAGCTTCTGCTGCAGTTCCGCCATCTGCCGTGCGCCGGCGGCATCGAGCCGGTACGCCATCCACGCGCGGCCTGCGCCGGCCGCCGGCAGCCCGAGCTCTTTCGCGTCGCCGCTTGCCGCGACGAGCGGGATGTCGCGCACGAAGTCGGGCACGGGATGGGCGGCGTCCGTGCGCACGACGAGGTGCAGCATCGGCGGCGCCGTCGCCGCTGCCTTGATCCGCTCGTCGACGTTGAGCGCGATCCGCAGCTGCGCCGGGTCGGCGCCGATCACGTAGTCGTTGCCCTTCGCGAGCATGCGGGCGCTCGTCGAAAGCGGCACGCCCGCGCAGCCGGCGAGGAAGGCGGTAGCCGCCAGCAGCGCCGCGGCGAGGAAGCGGGAGCGGGTCATCGGTCTGCGAGGAAGCGGGAGCGGGTCATCGGTCTTCCAGTGTAACGAGCATCGCGTCGAGGTCCGCCGCGAGCTTGACGAGAAACATGAGCTCGCGCACGCGGTCGCGGGCGTCGGCAAACGCGCGTTCGTCGTCCAGCTGGCGCACCAGCCGCTCCTCGCGGGCGCGCGCGTCGGCGCGCACCTCGCCGGCGAGCGCGGTCAGTGCGCCGTCGTCGCCGGCGGTGGCCGCCGCGTCGGCTACCTCGCGCCGCGCGAGCTGCTGCTCGAGAAAGTCGACCGGCAGCTGCCCGCCCGCGCCGGCGTCGACGCCGTGCAGCTGCAGCAGGTACTGCGCACGCCGCACCGGATCCTTCAGCGCACGGTAGGCCTCGTTGACGCGCGCCGACGACTGCGCGGCGACGCGGCGTGCCTCGTCGCCGGCATGGGCGTGGCGGTCCGGGTGCACGTCCGCCTGCAGCTTGCGGTAGGCGGCGTCGAGCAGCGGCCCGTCGAGCCGGAAGCGCGCCGGCAGGCCGAAGAG
>JBGAMF010000037.1:0-34294 GCA_044223185.1 Casimicrobiaceae bacterium
GGACCCGGCGCACCCTGCGGACCTTGCGGACCCTGTAGCCCTTGCGGACCCGGCGATCCTTGCGGCCCCTGCGGACCCGCTGGACCGGCAGCGCCCGTCGCGCCGACTGGTCCCGCCGGCCCCTGCGGACCTGGCGCACCCGCCGGTCCGACCAGCGACACGTACACCGACGGCCACGCGCCCGCGGCCTTCGGGCCGTACAGGGTGTTCGCCGACGTGTCGATGTAGAAGTCACCGTCGGCGCCGTCGGTGGCAGTGGGCGCGGCCGTTCCGTTCAGGACCCCGCGACCGTCGGCGCCGGCGGTTCCCTGTGGGCCCGCGACGCCGGCCGCACCCTGCGGACCCTGCGGGCCCGTGGCTCCAATCGGCCCCGGTACGCCGGGAGTACCTTGCGGACCCTGGGCTCCCTGTGGCCCGGCGGCGCCCGCGGGACCGGCCGGTCCGGAGGGCCCGGCGGCACCGGGGTCCCCTTGCGGCCCGGCGGGCCCCGTCGCGCCGGTCGCGCCGCCGGCCCCGGCCGGGATCGTGAAGTTCAGCACGGCAGCGGACGACGTGCCGCCGTTGGATACGCTCGCCGCCGAGCCGGGGGCGCCGGTGACGGTCGTGCCCACGGCAATCGTCGCCGCCGGGCCGGGCGGGCCCGCGCTGCCACCGCTCAGCAACGTGACGTCGAGCGTCGCCGGAATGCCGACGTTTTCCTTGCTGTCGAAGGCGACGGACACCGGCCCGGCGGCCCTGATCGCCAACCCGTGATTCGTGCCGGGCGTGTCGAGCCAGGAACGAACTTGCGCCGTGACGTCGATCGCGACGTACTGGCGTTCCATCGCCGCGACGATCGGCAGCGTTGCGATCGGCTGCGCGCTCAGCCCCGGCTGCGTGTTGTACGTCACCGTCGCTTCCTGCCATGGCGAAGTGAGCGCAAAGACGGCGATCGAGCCGCCGAGCGGAACGTTGTTGACCCACATGAGCACGGTCGCCTTCTCCACGTCGAGTCCCACGGTCCCCGGCGGGAGCGTATCGAGGTCGAAGCGAACGAGCGCGCTCGCGTTCTGGTTCACCAGGAGGTTGTTGGTGGACCCGTAGTTCTGATTGCGGGTCGAGGCGGTGGCCCCGTTGATGTGGGTGTCGCCGGCGTTCGGCGCGGTCGTCGCCGACACCGAGCTGGTCGCGATGGCGATGGCGAGGGTCGCGGCGCGGACGACGGCAAGAGGGACGCATGCGTTGGTGTGGGACATGATGGGCCTCCTTTGTGTGGAAACGGATCCGACGGTGCGCCCGTCGCCCCGCCGCGTCCTGAGGAAAAGCTTCGGATGTGCTTAGCCTGCGACCGCGTCCGCGACCGCGTTCGCCATCGCGTACGCAACCTCGTTCTGGGCGCGCAGTGCATCGGCAAGCGCGCACCGGTAACTGCGCACCAGCACGTGCATGTCCGTGAGTGGATCGATCAGCTGCATCACCGTCTGCAACGTGGAGGCCGATGCCAGTACGGACCCTTCGACCACGCGTGCGACGTGCAGCTCGCGCGCGATCTCCGTCAGCCGCAGCGAGCTGTCGCGATAGAGCAGCGACGACGTCCGCGAGACCACGCGCAGCGCCGGTATGGCCGCCGCGTAGGTGATCAGCAGCTCCGTGATGCCGTCGGCCAGGTGCTGGTGCGCAGCGGTGCCCGACAGGTTGAGGAACGGCAACACGGCGACGTGCGTCGGGCCGGCGGGTGAAACCTCGACCGGCAGCATGAGCCGGTACCCCCGCTTGGGGACCGTCTCGACGTACCGCGGATGCCGGGGATTGTCCCCGAGCGCCGAGCGGAGAAGCGAAATGCATCGCGACAGCGCCTCGTCGGTCACGTAGGGGTGGCCCCACACGCGCTCGATCAGCTCGTCGCGCCCAACCGTGCGGTTGTTGCCGGTGGCCAGCACGGTGAGCACGTCCATCACCCGCGGCTCGACGCGGAGGACGAGGCCGGCGCGCTCGATGCAGCCGCGCGATGCGTCGACCGCGCACGCGCCGACCCGGTATCGGCATGGTGCGAGGGCCAATGCGCCCGTCGACCGTGCCGGCTCGACGGGCGCGCCGGACCTCTGCGGCGTGGACTGCGGCGTCATGCGGTCACTCCGGCGACCGGGCGAGCCGCACGACGACTTCCCGCCATTGCGCCCGCCGCCGCGGAGCCCGCACCGCTTGCCGCGCTGCGTTCACGGCTAGAGCGATCACGGCACGATCGCGAAGCTCGCGTGGACGAGCCACCCCTGGCCGGTCGTGTCCAGCATCGTGATCACGTACCGGTAGATGCCGGCGAGCGGTGCCCCGGACGGGCCGAAGTCCGCGTTGTCCGCAATGAAGATCGGGAAGTGGCTGTGGCCATCCATCCCGGCGAAGCGCGCGTCGAGCGACGCGTCGAGCGGAGGAACCTCGAAGTCGGCGAGGAGCGAGAACTTCCGGCCGTTGTGGTAGTCCGTGCCCACCACGTGAATCGGGAAGAGCCGGTTGGGGATGACTCGCCCGTGCGCGGCATCCGGCGAGGCCCCGGCTTCCCCCGGTGCCGGCACGTTCATCCAGACGACCCAGACGCCCATGCCGTACGTGAAGTCCGCGGGCGCGTAGAGGAACCTCTCGCGCAGATGCAGCCGCGTCACGGATTCGCCCAGTTCGGAACCGTACGGGGCCGCATGCGGGGCGCCCGGCGCGATGCCGAGGGTCGGGTGGAGCACGTGGTCGGGCGGCGGCAGAAGTCTCGCCATGGTGTCGGCGAACTCGGCGTAGCCGGTGGCGGCGGTTCCGATCGGAGCGGAGAACACGTGGAAGTCCACGGGCTGCCACACGGGCCGCCCGATCGGCACCGCCGTGACGTCGATCGGCCGCCCGCGATCGGCGGCGGGTGCGGCGGGTGCGAGCGCCAGGGCGGCAACGGCCAGCAGTGCCGCTCGGATGAACCGCATCCAGAGGACGCGTCGGTGCGAATTGGCGTTCATGAGCATCTCCTTCAGGTTCGTTGGGCAAATCGCCTGCGATCGGCGGCGGTCGCCACGAGATCTCGATCCGCCCGGCAAAGCTACGATCGGGGACCGCACCGCGTACTTAACGGCGCCTGAAGAACTGCTGAAGGATGCGAGCGCCGACCTTCCTCGACCGGCCGGCGCCGGCGCGCAAGCCCGCGACACTGGGTGTGGCGGCGCATCTGCCCTGGAACCGGAGAGAACCCTGTCGCCGCCACGAGGGAGCGGCCGGGGCGCAGAACTCGGTCCGCGAGCGCACGATGCCGCCGGCCCCCGAGGGCTTCGAGTCCGGATGCCGTACCGCCAAGCCCCGCGGGCGCGTCGAGCCGGGCACCGCACTCGCGCGCGGCATCGCTTGCCTGGACGCACCTCTGCGGCGCCTGCAGCGCCGAAGCCGCGCCCGCCCTCCAGGCGAAGTGCCCGGGGCCGGGGCGAGCGGCACGGCGGTACCACGCGGGAGTGCGGTCCCCGGGGCCCGGCACAGTCGCGGACGACCGGCCGAACGCAGCGGCGGCGCGCCGGGCAATCCTCGTTTCCGCGAGTGCGCCCGATTGCTTTCGCTCAGGGCGCCGCGCCGACCTCGTGGTTGGCGAGCAGCTCCAGCGCGCGCACCATCGCCGAGTGGTCCCACGCCTTGCCGCCGTGCGCGGCGCAAGCGTTGAAGAGCTCCTGCGCCGTCGCGGTGTTCGGCAGCGACAGGCCGGCCGCGCGCGCGCTCGACAAGGCGAGGTTCAAGTCCTTCTGGTGCAGCTCGATCCGGAAGCCCGGGTCGAACGTGCGCTTCACCATCCGCTCGCCGTGGACCTCGAGCACGCGCGACGAGGCGAACCCGCCCATCAGCGCCTGCCGGACGCGGGCGGGATCGGCGCCCATCTTCGACGCGAACAGCAGCGCCTCGGCGACCGCCTCGATGTTCAGCGCGACGATGATCTGGTTCGCGACCTTGCACGTCTGGCCGTCGCCGTTGCCGCCGACCAGCGTGACGTTCTTGCCCATCGCGTCGAACAGCGGCTTGACCGCCGCGAACACCTCCGGCCGCCCGCCGACCATGATGGTCAGCGTCGCCGCCTTCGCCCCCACCTCGCCGCCGGACACCGGCGCGTCGAGATAGGCGCAGCGGAGCGCCTCGATGCGCCTGGCGAACGCCTTGGTCTCGACCGGCGAGATCGAGCTCATGTCGACGACGGTCTTGCCGGGCGAGAGGCCCGCGGCGATGCCGTCCGGGTCGAACAGCGCGGCCGCGACGTGCGGCGTGTCGGGCACCATCACGATGATCACGTCGGCGCTCTGCGCGACTTCCCTGCCCGACGCGCACGCCCGGGCGCCCGCGTCCAGCAGCGGCTGCGGGACGGGGCGCAGGTCGTGTGCAAACAGTTGATGCCCTGCGGCGAGCAGGTGGCCGGCCATCGGCGCGCCCATGATGCCCAGACCCACGAAACCGACTTTGCTCATCGTCGTTGCTCCAGCGAAGTGATCGAGACGCGCAGGGCCGGTCAGCCGGCCGTCGCGAACTTGTCGCGCAGCGCCTGCGTCGCGCTGCGGAAGAGGCCCAAGTCGCTGCCGACCGCGATGAAGTCGGCGCCCCACTCGATGTAGCGCCGCGCCTCGGCCTCGACCGGCGTCAGGATCCCGCACGCCTTGCCGTGCGCCTTCGTGCGCTCGAACAGGTGGCGGATCGCCTGCTGCACGTCCGGGTGCGCGGCGTTGCCGAGGTGGCCCAGCGCCGCGGCGAGGTCCGAGGGCCCTACGAACACGCCGTCGACACCGTCGACCGCGGCGATCGCATCGACGGCGGCGAGCCCCGGGCGGCTCTCGATCTGCACGGTGACGGCGATGTTGTCGTTGGCCCTGGCCAGAAAGTCGGGCACCGTGCCGTAGCGGTTCTGCCGCTGCGACACCGAGACGCCGCGCACGCCGGCCGGCGGGTAGCGCGTCGCCGCGACCGCCCGGCGCGCCTCGTCGGCGGACTCGACGAACGGGATCAGGAAGTTCCAGAAGCCGGCGTCGAGCAGCCGCTTGATGATGACCGTGTCGTTCCACGGCGGACGCACGACCGGCGCGCTCGGGCTGTCCTTCAGCGCCAGCAGCTGCGGCACGAACGTCGTCACGTCGTTCGGCGCGTGCTCGCCGTCGAGCAGCAGCCAGTCGAACCCGGCGAGGCCCAGCACCTCCGTCGTCGACGGGTTGGCGAGCGAGCACCAGCAGCCGATCTGGCGACGGCGCTCCAGCAGGCCCTGGCGAAAGCGGTTGGGGATGCCGGCGAACGGCGCAGTGGTGGTCGTGGTCATCGGTTCCTCGCTTTGTCGTTGGTCATTCCCGGAAAGCCTCCTCGCGCTTCCTGCGCAGCGCCGGCAGCATCACGACGACGAGCGCGACGGCCGACACGACGAGCAGCGTCGCGCTGATCGGCCGCGTGACCAGCACCAGCGGGCTGCCCTTCGACATCAGCAGCGCCCGGCGCAGGTACTCCTCCATCATCGGGCCGAGGATGAAGCCCAGCATCATCGGCGCCGGCTCGCAGTCGAGCTTGCGGAAGACGTAGCCGAGCACGCCGAACAGCGCCATCAGGTACACGTCGAACTGCGTGTTGGCGAGGCTGAACACGCCGATCGCGCAGAACACGAGGATCGCCGGGTACAGCAGATGATACGGCACGGAGATCATCCGCACCCAAAGTCCGATCAGCGGCAGGTTGAGCACGAGCAGGAACAGGTTGCCGATCCACATCGACACGACCAGCCCCCAGAACAGCGCGGGCTGCTCGCCCATGACGCCGGGCCCGGGCTGGATGCCGTGCATGATCAGCGCGCCGATCATCAGCGCCATCACCGGGTTGGACGGGATCCCGAGCGTCAGCATCGGAATGAACGACGCCTGCGCGCCGGCGTTGTTGGCCGCCTCCGGCGCCGCCACACCCTCGATCGCGCCGTGGCCGAACTCGGCGCTGTTGCGCGACGCCTTCTTCTCCAGCGAGTAGGCGGCGAACGACGACAGCATCGCGCCGCCGCCGGGGAGGATGCCGAGCGCCGAGCCCAGCGCCGTGCCGCGCAGGACGGGTGCCGCGATGCGCTTCCAGTCCTCGCGGCCCGGCATGAGCCCGGTGATCTTCGACACCGCGAGCGAGCGGTCGCCCTCCTTGCCCAGGTTGGCGACGATCTCGCCCAACCCGAACACGCCCATCGCGATGACGACGAAGTTGATGCCGTCGGCGAGCTCGGGCAGCTCGAAGGAGAAGCGCGCGAGGCCGGAGTTGACGTCGGTGCCGATCAGGCCGAGCAGCAGCCCGACGACGATCATGCCGATCGCGTGCAGCAGCGAGCCGCTGGCGAGCACGATCGACGCGACGAGACCCAGCACCATCAGCGAGAAGTAGTCCGCGGGACCGAACTGCAGCGCGACTTCCGACAACGGCGGCGCGGCGAGTGCGATCAGGAACGTGGCGACGGTGCCCGCGAAGAACGACGCGATCGCGGCGGTCGCGAGCGCCACGCCCGCGCGGCCCTGCCGTGCCATCCTGTAGCCGTCGAGCGCGGTGACCACCGACGACGACTCGCCGGGCAGGTTGACGAGGATGGCGGTGGTCGAGCCGCCGTACTGCGCCCCGTAGAAGATGCCGGCGAGCATGATCAGCGCGGTGACCGGCGGCAGGCCGAACGTCACCGGCAGCAGCATCGCGATCGTCGCGACCGGCCCCAGCCCGGGCAGCACGCCGATCGCCGTGCCGAGGAAGACGCCGGCGAGGCAATAGAACAGGTTGAGCGCGGTCGCCGCGGTGGAGAAGCCGAGCGCCAGGTGCGACAGCAGGTCCATCGCCGGCCCCTAGGCACCGAACCATGGGCCGATCAGCGGTACCGGCAGGCCCAGGCCCTTGACGAACACCAGCGCGCAGAACGCGACCAGCGCGGCCATCAGCGCGAGCGCGCGCAGGTCGAAGCGGAACTTCACGCTGGCCGCGGCGCTGACGAGGATCAGCGCGGCGACCGCCGGCACGAGACCCGCCGGACGCAGCAGGAAGCCGAACAGGACGGTGCCGGTGGTGACGAGCGCCAGCCCCTTCCACGCGATGGCGCCGACCGGCTCGCCGTGGACGAGGAACGCGCGCACCAGCGACGCGACGCCGATGACGAAGAGCAGCGCCCCCAGCACGGTCGGGAAGTAGCCGGGCCCCATGCGCGAGCTGGCACCCCAGCCGTAGTCGCGCGCGATCAGCATCGCCGTGCCGCCGAGCGCCGCGTAGAGCAGCCCGGCCCAGAAGTCCTTCGGGGCGCGAATCGGTGCTGCCATCGGGCATCCTCCTTGCCGGCGCCGCGGGTTCGTCGCGTCCGCGTGCGCGTCGTGGTTCGTGGCGTCAGCGGACGAGACAGGGCCGCTTGCGGTCGAACTTCCAGCCGGGAATCAGGTACTGCATCGCCACGGCGTCGTCGCGGGCGCCGAGCCCGTGCTCGAGGTAGAGCCGGTGCGCACGCTCGACTTCCGCCTCGTCGAGCTCGACGCCGAGTCCCGGCCGGTCCGGCAGCGCGATCGTGCCGCCGGCGATGCGCAGCGGCTCGCGCGTCAGCCGCTGGCCGTCCTGCCAGATCCAGTGCGTGTCGATCGCCGTGATCGGCGCGGGCGCGGCCGCCGCGACGTGCGTGAACATCGCCAGCGACACGTCGAAGTGGTTGTTCGAGTGCGAGCCCCACGTCAGGCCCCACTCGCTGCACATCTGCGCGACGCGCACCGAGCCCTGCATCGTCCAGAAGTGCGGGTCCGCGAGCGGGATGTCGACCGACTGCAGCTGGATCGCGTGCCCCATCTCGCGCCAGTCGGTGGCGATCATGTTGGTCGCGGTGGGAAGGCCGGTCGCGCGGCGGAATTCCGCCATCACCTCGCGGCCCGAGTAGCCGTTCTCGGCGCCGCACGGGTCCTCGGCGTACGCGAGCACGCCGTGGAGGCCGCGGCAGAGCCGGATCGCCTCGGCGAGCGGCCACGCGCCGTTGGGGTCGAGCGTCACGCGCGCGTCCGGGAAGCGGCGCTTGAGCGCGGTGACCGCCTCGACCTCGGCATCGCCGGCGAGCACGCCGCCCTTCAGCTTGAAGTCCGCGAAGCCGTAGCGCGCCTGCGCGGCCTCGGCCAGCCGCACGACCGCCTCGGGTGTCAGCGCCGGCTCGTGGCGCAGCCGGCACCAGTCGTCGGCGGCGTCGGGCTCGCACGCGTACGGCAGGTCGGTGCGCGTGCGGTCGCCGACGTAGAAGAGGTAACCGAGCACCGGCACCGCGCGCCGCTGCACGCCCTCGCCCAGCAGCGCCGCGACCGGGACTTCGAGGTGCTGGCCGAGGAGGTCGAGCAGCGCCGACTCGAGCGCCGTCACCGCGTGGATCGTCGTGCGCAGGTCGAACGTCTGCTCGCCGCGGCCGCCCGCGTCGCGGTCGGCGAAGCGGCGGCGCACGTCCTGCAGCACGCCGCGGAACTCGCCCAGCGTGCGGCCCACGACCAGCGCGCGCGCGTCTTCCAGCGTGGCGCGGATCCTCTCGCCGCCGGGCACCTCGCCCACGCCGGTGCGCCCGGCGCTGTCGGTGAGCACGACGAGGTTGCGCGTGAAGAACGGGCCGTGCGCGCCGGAAAGGTTGAGCAGCATCCCGTCGCGGCCGGCGACCGGGATCACCCGCATCGCGGCGACCTTCGGCGCCCCGCGCACGCCTGCCAGCGGAGTGGATCCGTCCATGTCGGCTCCCCGGTGCCCGCTCACTCGAGCTGGATCTTGCCGACCTCGATCACCTGCCGCCACCGCTCGAGCTCCTGCGCCTGGAACTGCGCCATCTGCTCCGGCGTGCTGGCGACGATCTCGAAGCCGACGTCTTCCATCCGCTTGCGGTTCTCGGGATCGTTCAGCGCGGCGACGATGCCCTCGTGCAGCTTCTTCTTGACGTCCGCAGGCAGACCCTTGGGACCTGCGGCCGCTTGCCACGAGAACACGTTGACGCCCTGCACGCCCGCCTCGGCGAGGGTCGGCACCTGCGGCAGCAGCGGCGAGCGCTTCTCGCCGGTCACCGCGAGGACCTTGAGCTTGCCGGCCTTGATGTGGCCGATCACGGCGTTGATGTTCTGGAACGAGACGTCGGCGTGGCCGGCGAGCAGGTCCGTGATCGCCGGCGCGCCGCCCTTGTACGGGACGTGGATGCCGCTGGTGCCGGTCTTCTGCCAGAAGAGCGCCGCCGTCAGGTGGTCGGACGAGCCGGCGCCCGACGAAGCGAACGTCACCTTGTCCGGCGTCTTCTTGAGCTGCGCGATGAACTCGGCGACGTTGCTTGCCGGGAAATTCGGGCTCGTCACCAGCACGTTCGGTGCGCGCACCGCCACGGTGATCGGATCGAGGTCCTTCACCGGGTCGTACTGCAGCTTCTTCTGGATGAACGGGTTGATCGCGTACACGCCGATCGACGCGACCAGGAACGTGTAGCCGTCCGGCGCCGCGTTCTTGACCGCGGTGGCGCCGATGGCGCCGGTGGCGCCGGCGCGGTTGTCGATGACGAACGGCTGGCCCATCTGCTGCTGCATCTTCGGCGCGATCGCGCGCGCGACCATGTCGGTGGAGCCGCCGGGCGGGAACGGGACGACGATCGTGACCGGCTTTTCGGGAAAGGCGGCGAACGCCTGCGTCGCGAGGCCGAGGCCGAGCGCGAGGCCGACAGCGAGCTTGTTCATGCTTCCTCCGGTGAGTGGCGGGGCGTTGCGGTCGAGCGCTGCCCGGGGGGGCGCGGACCCGTCCTGCTCGGTCCGGGGGCGCGGTGCACGGGCGTTGATGGTAGCGCTACCATCCAACCAGCGCATCGTAGTCCTCCGCCCGATCGGCGTCAAGGGGGTGCGGTCATGCCGGTGGCACGAGGCCGCCCGAAGGCACCGGTGCGCGCCGTCGTGGAGGCAGCGCGCAAGGCGTGCGCGGGTCTCGTCTTCTCTGGGGAAACTCTGCATGGGCAGCGACGAAGTGTGATTGGGCGCCGTCCGCATGCACAACGCTCGTTCTTTCGTCGCCGTTTCAAGCGGCCGCCGCCGGGCCGCCCCAAGGCGGCCGCCTGACTGCGCCTTTGCCGTTCCGGCTGCAAAAGGCGCGGCGCCGCTGTCACGTCATGCTCCGCCCGCACGGGCGCCTCTTGCAGACGTTCGCTACCGGGGCAGCGTCGACGATCCCATGAGGAACGCATCGACCGCGTGCGCCGCCTGCCGGCCCTCGCGGATCGCCCACACGACGAGCGACTGGCCGCGCCGCATGTCGCCGGCGGCGAACACCTTGGACACCGACGTGCGGTAGCTGTCGGTGTCGGCCTTGACGTTGCCGCGCGCGTCGAGCTCGACGCCGAACTGCTCGAGGAGCCCCTTCTGCGCCGGGCCCGTGAAGCCCATCGCCAGCAGCACGAGGTCGGCGGCCAGCTCGAACTCGCTGCCGGGGATCTCCACCATCTTCATCGCGCCGCCGCCGTCGCGCTGCCACTCCACGCGCGCGGCGACGAGCCGGTCGACCTTGCCGTCGCGGCCCTCGAAGCGCTTGGTCGTCACCGCCCAGT
This sequence comes from Casimicrobiaceae bacterium, assembly GCA_044223185.1. Classification (GTDB taxonomy): domain Bacteria; phylum Pseudomonadota; class Gammaproteobacteria; order Burkholderiales; family Casimicrobiaceae; genus VBCG01. The sequence continues at coordinate 10,538 of JBGAMF010000037.1, forward strand.
CGCGCGCGCAGCCTTCCTCGTGCGACGAGGACGTGCGCAGCTTGATCGGCCAGTTCGGCCACACCAGCGGCTTGTGCTCGCTCTCCGGCGGCTGCGGCAGGAGCTCGAACTGCGTGACCGACGCCGCACCGTGGCGGTTCGACGTGCCGACGCAGTCGGAGCCGGTGTCCCCGCCGCCGATGACGACGACGTGCTTGCCGGTCGCCTTGAGCTGCTTCTGCACGGCGTCGCCGGCGACCACCCGGTTCTGCTGCGGCAGGAACTCCATCGCGAAGTGAACGCCGTCGAGGTCGCGGCCCGGCACCGGCAGGTCGCGCGGCGCCTCGGCGCCGCCGGTCAGGACGACGGCGTCGTACTCGGCGAGCAGCGCGGACGCCGTCACGTTGCGGCCGACGTGGGCGTTCGGGCGGAACGTGACGCCCTCCTCCGACATCTGCGCCATCCGCCGGTCGATCAGGTGCTTTTCCATCTTGAAGTCCGGGATGCCGTAGCGCAGCAGGCCCCCGATGCGGTCGGCCTTCTCGAACAGCACGACTTCGTGCCCGGCGCGCGCGAGCTGCTGCGCGCAGGCGAGCCCCGCGGGGCCGGAGCCGACGACGGCGACGCGCCGGCCGGTCTTCGCGGCCGGCGGCTGCGGGACGATCCAGCCTTCGTCCCACCCCTTGTCGACGATGAAGTGCTCGATCGACTTGATGCCCACCGGGTCGTTGTTGATGTTGAGCGTGCACGACGCCTCGCACGGCGCCGGGCACACGCGCCCGGTGAACTCGGGGAAGTTGTTCGTCGAGTGCAGCACCTCGAGCGCGCGCTGCCACTGGTGCCGGTAGACGAGGTCGTTCCAGTCGGGGATGACGTTGTGCACCGGGCACCCGCTCTGGCAGAACGGGATGCCGCAGTCCATGCAGCGGGCACCCTGCGCCGCCGCCTCGTCGTCCTTCAGCGCGAGCACGAACTCGCGGTAGTGGCGCACCCGCTCGTTCGCAGGTTGCGCGACTTCCTGGATGCGCTGCAATTCGAGGAATCCGGTGATCTTGCCCATGGCTCGGTTGAGGTGTGTCGACAAGGCTCGAACCGCCGGCAACACCGGGAACACGGAGAAACCCGTTGGCGGTCTCTGCTCCGTGCTCTCCGTGTTCCGTGCGGTTCGCTACGTTGGATGGGGTTGAGGCGACGGCCCCGCTACGCGGCCGCGCGCTGCTTCGCCGCGGCCGGACGCTCCGCGGCCTCTCTCGCATGCATCTCGGTCAGCGCCCGCCGGTACTCGTTCGGGAGGACCTTGACGAACTTCGCGCGCGCCGTCTCCCAGTCGTCGAGCAGCGCCAGCGCCAGCGTGCTGCCGGTGAAGCGCAGGTGGCGCTCCACCAGCTCGCGCACGAGCGCCTCGTCCGCCTTCCCGGCGTGGCGCGCGCGCCCCTTGCCGGCGGCGGCGAGCTCCTTCTCCGCGGCCGCCTGCTGCGCCTCGGTCTGCAGCGGCTCCAGCGCCACCATCGACGCGTTGCAGTGCTGCCCGAACGAGCCGTCGGCGTCGTAGACGTAGGCGATGCCGCCGCTCATGCCGGCCGCGAAGTTGCGGCCGGTGCGGCCGAGCACGACGACGGTGCCGCCGGTCATGTACTCGCAGCCGTGGTCGCCGGTGCCCTCGACGACGGCGGCGGCCCCGGAGTTGCGGACGCAGAAGCGCTCGCCCGCCACGCCGCGGTAGTAGGCCTCGCCGGCGATGGCGCCGTACATCACCGTGTTGCCGACGACGATGTTCTCCTCGGGCTTCGCCGGGCACGCCGGGTCCGGGTAGACGACGATGCGGCCGCCCGACAGGCCCTTGCCGACGTAGTCGTTGGTCGCGCCCTGCAGCTCGAAGGTCACGCCGCGCGCGAGGAAGGCGCCGAAGCTCTGGCCGGCGATGCCGGTGAACGCGACGTGGACCGTGTCCTCGGGCAGGCCCTCGTGACCGTACCGGCGGGCGATCGCGCCGGAGAGCATCGCGCCGACCGAGCGGTTCGCGTTGCGGATCTTCTGCGTCAGGCGCACCGGCTGCTGGCGCTCGAGCGCCGGCTGGGCCAGCGCGAGCAGCTGGTGGTCGAGCGCGCCGGCGAGTCCGTGGTCCTGCGCCTCGCAGTGCGCGTGCGCGACGTCCGCCGGCATCCGGGGCAGGTGGAACACGCGGGTGAAGTCGAGCCCGCGCGCCTTCCAGTGCGCGACGCCCGCGCGCATGTCGAGGAGGTCCGCGCGCCCGATCATCTCGTCGAACTTCCGGAAGCCCAGCTGCGCCATCAGCTCGCGCACCTCCTCGGCGACGAAGAAGAAGTAGTTGACGACGTGCTCGGGCTGGCCGCTGAACTTGCGCCGCAGCACCGGGTCCTGCGTCGCCACGCCCACCGGGCACGTGTTGAGGTGGCACTTGCGCATCATGATGCATCCCGCGACGACCAGCGGCGCCGTCGCGAAGCCGAATTCGTCGGCGCCGAGCATCGCGCCGATCACGACGTCGCGGCCGGTCTTCATCTGGCCGTCGACCTGCACGGCGATGCGGCCGCGCAGGCGGTTCAGCACCAGCGTCTGCTGCGTCGCGGCGAGGCCCAACTCCCACGGCGAACCGGCGTGCTTGATCGACGACACCGGCGACGCGCCGGTGCCTCCGTCGTGGCCGGCGATCGTCACGTGGTCGGCCTTGGCCTTGGCCACGCCCGCCGCGACCGTTCCGACGCCGACCTCCGACACCAGCTTGACCGAGATCGACGCCTTCGGGTTCGCGTTCTTGAGGTCGTGGATGAGCTGCGCCAGGTCCTCGATCGAGTAGATGTCGTGGTGCGGCGGCGGCGAGATCAGGCCCACGCCCGGCACCGAGTAGCGCAGCTTCGCGATGTACTCGGTGACCTTGTGCCCCGGCAGCTGCCCGCCCTCGCCGGGCTTCGCTCCCTGCGCCATCTTGATCTGGATCTGGTCGGCGGAGGCCAGGTACTCGGCGGTGACGCCGAAGCGGCCGGAGGCGACCTGCTTGATCTTCGAGCGCAGGGAATCGCCCGCCTTGAGCGGGATGTCGTGCTCGACGCGGTCGCGGCCGATCACCGTCGCCACCGTGTCGCCGTCGCGCACCCCGGACTCGCCGTTGCGCAGCTCGGCGCGGTAGCGCGCCTCGTCCTCGCCGCCCTCGCCGGTGTTCGACTTGCCGCCGATCCGGTTCATCGCGATCGCGAGCGTCGTGTGCGCCTCCGTGGAGATCGAGCCCAGGCTCATCGCGCCGGTGGCGAAGCGGCGGACGATCGCGGCCGCCGGCTCGACGTCCGCGAGCGGCACGGGCGCGCGCCCGGACGTCCGGAACTCGAACAGGCCGCGGAACGTCTTCAGCTCGCGGCTCTGCTCGTTGATGAGCTTCGCGTAGTCCCGGTACGTCGCGTAGCTGCCGGCGCGCGTGGCGTGCTGCAGCTTCGCGATCGACTCGGGCGTCCACATGTGCGCCTCGCCGCGCACGCGGTAGTGGTACTCGCCGCCGGCGTCGAGCGCGTCGCGCAGCAGCGGATCGTCGCCGAACGCCACGGCGTGCATGCGCGCCGACTCCTCGGCGACCTCGAACAGGCCGATGCCCTCGACGTTGCTGGCCGTGCCGGTGAAGTACTTGTCGACGAACGCCTTCTGCAGCCCCACGGCCTCGAAGATCTGCGCGCCGCAGTACGACTGGTACGTGGAGATGCCCATCTTCGACATCACCTTGAGGAGCCCCTTGCAGATCGCCTTGATGAACCGCTTGCCGGACTCCTTCGGGTCGATCTCCGGCACGTGGCGCGCCATGTCGGCGAGCGTCTCCAGCGCGAGGTACGGGTGGATCGCCTCGGCGCCGTAGCCCGCGAGCAGCGCGAAGTGGTGGACCTCGCGCGCCGAGCCGGTCTCGACGACGAGGCCGGCCGACGTGCGCAGGCCCTTCTTGACGAGGTGCTCGTGCACGGCCGCCGTGGCAAGCAGCGCGGGGATCGGCAGCGCGTCCGGGCCCACCGAGCGGTCGGACAGGATCAGGACGTTGTAGCCCTGGCGGATCGCGTCCTCCGCGTGCGCGGCGAGGCTCGCCAGCGCGGCCTCCATCCCGTTGGCGCCCCAGGCCGCCGGATAGCAGACGTCGAGCTCGACCGCGCGGAACGCGCCGCCGGAGAAGAGCTCGACGTGCCGGATCTTCTCCATGTTCTCCGGCGTCAGGATCGGCTGCAGCGCCTCGAGGCGCATCGGCGGCTGCGTGACGCCGGCCTCGTAGTCGACGGCGAGCAGGTTCGGCCGCGGCCCGACGAACGACACCAGCGACATCACGAGCTCCTCGCGGATCGGGTCGATCGGCGGGTTCGTGACCTGCGCGAACAGCTGCTTGAAGTAGTTGTAGAAGACCTTCGGGCGGTCGGACAGCACCGGCAGCGCGGCGTCGTTGCCCATCGAGCCCAGCGCCTCCTCGCCGCCGGTGGCCATCGGCGTCAGCAGGATCTTCAGGTCCTCCTGCGTGTAGCCGAACGCCTGCTGGCGGTCGAGCAGCGGCACCGCGGACGGCACGACCGGCGCGGGCTCGGGCATCTCCTCGAGCCGCATCCGGCAGGCGTCGATCCACTCGCGGTACGGCTTCTGCGTGGCGAGCGCGCGCTTCAGCTCGTCGTCGTCGACGATGCGGCCCTCCTCGGTGTCGACCAGCAGCATCTTGCCCGGCTGCAGCCGCCACTTCTTGACGATCTTCGCCTCCGGGATGTCGAGCACGCCGACCTCGGAGGCCATCACCACGTAGTCGTCGTCGGTGACGACGAAGCGCGCCGGGCGCAGCCCGTTGCGGTCGAGCGTCGCGCCGATCCGGCGGCCGTCGGTGAACGCCATCGCCGCCGGGCCGTCCCAGGGCTCCATCAGCGCCGCGTGGTATTCGTAGAACGCGCGGCGGTCCTCGTCCATCAGCGGGTTGCCGGCCCACGCCTCCGGAATCATCATCATCATCGCGTGCGCGAGCGGATAGCCGCCCATCACGAGGAGCTCGAGCGCGTTGTCGAACGACGCCGAGTCGGACTGGCCGTCGTAGATGAGCGGCCACAGCTTCGGCAGGTCCTCGCCCAGCACCGCCGAAGCGATGGCGCCCTGCCGCGCGCGGATCCAGTTGAAGTTGCCGCGCAGCGTGTTGATCTCGCCGTTGTGGCAGACGAAGCGGAACGGGTGCGCGAGATCCCACGTCGGGAACGTGTTGGTCGAGAAGCGCTGGTGGACCATCGCGAGCGCCGTCACCATCGACTCGTCGGCGAGGTCCAGGTAGAACTCGCCGACCTGGTGCGCCAGCAGCATCCCCTTGTAGACGATCGTGCGCGTCGACAGCGACGGCACGTAGAACTCCCTGCCGTGGCGCAGGTTGAGCGACTGGATCGCGTGCCCCGCGCTCTTGCGGATCACGTAGAGCTTGCGCTCGAGCGCGTCGGCGTCCATGTCGCGGCTGCCGCGGCCGACGAACACCTGCCGGATGACGGGCTCGACCTCCTTGGTCCGCTCGGACAGGCCGCCGTTGTTCACCGGGACGTCGCGCCAGCCGAGCAGCACCTGCCCCTCGGCGGTGATCGCCCGCTCGATTTCCTGCTCGCACGCCATCCGCGAAGCGGGCTCCTGCGGGAGGAACACCATGCCCGCGCCGTACTGCCCGATCGCGGGCAGCGTGATGCCCAGCTTGCCGCACGCGCGGCGCAGGAACGTGTCGGGCAGCTGGATCAGGATGCCCGCGCCGTCGCCCTGCAGCGGGTCGGCGCCGGTGGCGCCGCGGTGCGTGAGGTTCTCGAGGATGGCGAGCGCGTGGCGGATGATCGTGTGGTTCTTCTGGCCCTTGATGTGCGCGATGAAACCCAGCCCGCACGCGTCGTGCTCGTGCGCCGGGTCGTAGAGCCCCTGGCGGGACGGCGGCCAATGCGAAAGACGCTCTCGATCCTGTTCCACGGTGACCTCGATCGGGTGGGTTGCCACTGGTCGGCACGCGGGACGAGCGCGTGCTGGCCCCGATCTTGCAATCGGAAGCCGAAACCGAACCATACTACTCGCGATGCTGCATTGCGGCAATCGCCCTGCCGCAGTCCTCGCCGCCGGCGCAACAGCAACCGCCCGGCGGCGGCCGTTTCCCGAGGGAAAGACTTGCGCCGACCCCGTACTTGGGCTTTAATCTGAACAAAATCGGCTAGATGCTTGTTGCAGCGTTCAAAACCGGCACAGGCTGACGGAATTTTAGGACAACATCATCAGGATTCGACCATGGTAGAACGGCGTCTTTCCGCATGGCTCCGCTCCGCGACTGCGCTCTTCGCGGCAGTCGGCATCCTTGCCCTCGCCGGGTGCGGTGGCGGCAGTGGCGCGCCGAACAACCCGTACACGCCGCCGCCGCCGGTCATCCCCCCGCTGACGCTCCTGCCGGACGCGATCACCGTCTATCCCGGGACCCCGGTCACGCTGACGGTCTACGGCGGTGTCGCGCCGTACCGCGCGTTCTCCACCAATGCATCGGTCCTGCCGGTTTCGGCGTCGGTGTCCGGCGACACGATCGTCCTTCTGGCCAACAACGTGACCGCGACGACCGGCGTGGCGGTCACGGTCCAGGACGCGGCGGGCACCGTCTCGCTGCCCGCGGGCGTCAACGTGCAGCCCGCACCGCTGCTGCCTTCCAGCATCACCGTGAACGCCAATCCGAACCCCGCGTGCGAGACCGTCACCGGCAACCTGTGCTCGGGCAGCACCGGCACGGCGTCCGTCACCGTCACCGGCGCGGGCGGCGTGGGGCTCAAGGGCCGCCAGGTACGGTTCGACGTCGTGCAAGGCGCTTTCTCGATCGTGTCGACCAACCCGGCACAACCGCTCGTCAACACGCTGACGGTGACCACCGACAACAACGGCAACGCCGTCGTCGTGGTGTCCGTCCCCGCCGACACGCCGACGCAGACGGGCATCATCCGGGCGACGGACATCACCACCGGCAACCAGGTGACCGGGAGCTTCCCGATCCTGCAGATGACGGTGGGCGGCGCCGTTCTCTCGGTGCTGCCGACGGGCAGCACGACGATCACCGGTCCCGACAACCTGACGTGCTCGTCGGGCGTGACCGTCACCAACTACATCTTCGGCGGCACGCCGCCGTACCAGGTCGCCGTCAACTTCCCGCAGACAGTGACGCTCGGGGGGGTTCCCGTACTGAAGAGCGGCGGCGCATTCACGACGACGACCAACGGCAGCTGCTTCATCAACCTGACGTACGTCGTCACCGACGCCACCGGCCGCACGATCCCCGGCGGCTCGTACCCGACCGTCACCAACCAGCTGGGCACGTCGGCGCCGGTTCCGCCGCCCACGGTGCTGCAGGCCACGCCGGGCGCGATCGCGAAGGCGAACTGCGTGCCGTCCAACACGTTCCAGTTCCTGCTGACCGGAGGCGTCGCGCCGTACTCGGTCGTGACTTCCTCGACGACGAGCTCGACGTCCGTGGTCCTGGCGCCGCAGACGGGCATCGCGTCGGGCCAGGCCGTCACCGTCAGCGGCATCACGTCGCCGGCGTCGACGACGATCACGGCGTTCGACTCGAGCACGCCGCGGCAGTCGACGACGGTCTCGATCGACTGCTCCGGGGCGCCGCCGCCGCCGGCGCCGTCCGCGCTGGCGATCGCACCGGCGAACTACAACTACTCGGCCGCGAGCAACCCGAGCGGCTGCGTCAACCAGACGTCGAACTTCGTCGTCACCGGCGGCACGCCGCCGTACAGCGTGTTCTTCGCGTCGCCGCGGCCGGGCGCGTCGATCTCGCCGACGTCGCTCGCGGCCTCCGGTCAGGGCTTCTCGGTGACGGGCCTGACGAACGGCGTCCAGACGACCAACATCACGGTCGTCGATTCGAGCACGCCTCAGTTGCAGAACGTGGCGACCATCACCTGCCCGATCACCACGCCGACGGGGCCGTTGACGGTCACTCCGGGCAACGTCGTCGTCCTGCCGGCGCCGGCCCCGCCGCCCAACACGTGCGTGGGCGGGACGTTCAACTTCGTCGTCACCGGCGGCACGCCCCCGTACACGGTCGCGTTCCCGACGCCGCCCAACGCCGGCGCGGCGATCTCGCCGTCCCTGATCGGGTTCAGCGGCGGCGGGTTCCAGGTGACCGGGCTGCTCGACACCCCGGCGGGTCAGGCGCTGACCAACGTGACGGTCACGGACTCGGCACCGGTCCCGACCGTCGTGATCCGCAGCATCTCCTGCCCGTGACGGCCTGACGCGCCGGCGCCGGACGGACCGGCGCCGGCGCAAAGTGCGGGTGAAGGCAAGGCGGGACGGCGATCCGGAAGGATCGTCGTTTTATCATGCAGGTGCGGCGCGGAACGCAGCCGCGCGGAGTGGATCGCGCTACGGAAGCGCGGCGCGCAGCACGTCGTCGGGCACGGAGGAGTCGATCTCGCGGCCGAGCGCGTCGAAGCAGCTGGCGAACGGATCGCCCGCGACCACCTTCTTGTCCGTCCCATCAGCGTCATCCAGCGCTCGAACCCGAGCGCGGGTGCGTCGGTCGGCAATCCGCGCGCCACCAGCGTCCGCAGCCGCTGCACGTCGCCAGGTTCGATCCGGTGGAGCCGCCGCGACGCACGTCGGCGGCGGCGACCATGCCGGCGACGCCGCGCTCGCCGTGCAGCCTTGCCCGTATCCCATCGCGTTCTCGATCGCGTGGCCGAACGTGTGGCCGAAGTTGAGCAGCGCGCGCTCGCCGTGCTCGCGCTCGTCGGCGGCGACGATCCCGGCCTTGATCCGGCAGCTCTCGTGGATCGCCTGCGCAGGTCGGCCGGCGCGCGCAACGAGCGCCGTCCATGCGCGCCTCGAGCCACGGAGGAACCGCGCGTCGCGTCGCGCCCGACGATCACCTCCGCCAGGCCGCCCAGCGAAGCTCGCGCGGGGGCAGCGTGCGCAGGCAGTCGGTGTCGATCAGGACAGCACGCGGCTGGTGGAGGCGCCGATCATGTTCTTGCCCAGGCGGGTGGTTGATGCCGGTCTTGCCGCCCACCGACGAGTCGACCTGCGCGAGCAGCGTCGTGGGCACCTGCACGAACGGCATGCCGCGCTGGTAGATCGCGGCCGCGAATCCCGTCACGTCGCCGACGACGCCTCCGCCCAGCGCGATCAGCGTGGTCGAGCGCTCGGCGCGCAGCTCGAGCAGGCGCGTGACGCCTGCACAGCGTGTCCCAGTTCTTGTGCGCCTCGCCGTCCGGGATCTGCACCGCCTGCGCCGCGATGCCCACCGCCGCCGGGCTCGCGGACAGCGGCGCGAGCCGGTGGCCGGCGACCGTCCCGTTGGTCACGACGACCGCCTTCGCGACGCCGCGCTCCGCGAGCAGCGGACCGGCGCGACGCACGACGCCCGCGCCGATGTGGATCGGATACGATGCGCTCGGCCAGCGCGACTTCGCGCACGTCGGTCACGATGGGCCGTCCCGAGCGGCCAGCAGGCGCTGAGCACGAGCGTGGAAGTCGATGTCCTTGCCGCCGGGCCGCCCCAAGGTTCGGACCTGCGCCCCCGTCGTCGGCAACGAGCAATGCCGTTGAAGTCGATCCGCATATTAGGCGCCGTCATCCAGGTCTCGAACAGGCGCGCGAAGCGCATCACCTCGCCGCGCTCGGAGCCGACGACGTGGTCGGCCGTCTCGCGGTACAGCGCATCGCGCTGCGCGTACAGCTCGGCCAGCCGCCCCAGCGGATCGGCCGTCTGCAGCAGCGGACGGTTGCGGCTGTGGCGCGAGCGTTGCGCGCCCAGGTAGCGACGGTCCCGTTGACTTCAGGCGCGCGCGATTGGCCGGACGCACCGCGCCGCCACCGGTCGACAGCACGATGTCGGTCTGCACGGCGAGCTCGGCGAGGGTGGCCTCCTCGCGGTCGCGGAAGCCCGCCTCGCCCTCGATCTCGAAGATCGTCGGGATCGATACCCCCAGCCGCTGCTCGAGCTCGGTGTCGGCATCCACGAAGCGCTTGTGCAGCCGGCGCGCGAGCTGGCGCCCGAGCGTGGACTTGCCCGCGCCCGGCAGGCCGATCAGAAACAAATTGCCCCGGTGCAGCAGCACCGGGGCAACGGTGTGGACGGAGGCAGGCTCGCCTCCCGGGTGCACGCTCACATGCGGATGTTACCGCACGGCCTGCACGGACTCCTTCACGATGCGCGGCGTGAGGAAGATGAGCAGCTCGGCCTTCTCGCTGGAGTTCCCGGTCTGCTTGAACAGGTAGCCCAGGATCGGGATGTTGCCGAGCCACGGCACCTGCGTCACGTCGTTGCGTATCGTCTCCTCGTAGATCCCGCCGATGACGGCAGTATCGCCATTGTTCACCGAGATCTGCGTCGTCACGTTCTTGGTGTCGATCGACGGCACCGAGAAGCCGCCGCCGAGCTGCACGTACTGGCCGACGGTGTCCTTGCGCACCTCGACGACCATGATGATCCGGCCGTCGGCCGTGATCTGCGGCGTCACGTCGAGCCGCAGCACCGCCTTCTTGAACTGCACGGTGGCGGGCGAGTTCGCGCTGCCCGGCGTGACGTACGGGATCTCGGTGCCCTGCTCGATCGCCGCCTTCTGGTTGTCGCCGGTGACCACGCGCGGGCTCGACACGACCTTGCCGCGCTGGTCGGCTTCGAGCGCCGAGTTCGAGGTTGATGAGGTTGCCGCTGCCGAGGTTGATCAGCGTCAGCGCCAGTTGCCCGGCCGCATTGGGCACCGGCAGATTGACGTTGAGCTGCGGAGCGTCGGAATACCCGGCGGACGCGAGCCCCGACGCCAGTTCGAACGGCGTCTGCGTGCGCGTTTCCCGGACCAGCTTGTCGCCTTCGGTCTTGACGACCGGCGTCGTGTTGAGCGAGCCCGACGATCCGGCCGCGTAGCGGTTGTTGATCGTGAATCCGGTCTGCTGCCCGAACCGGACGCCCAGCTGCTGGCTGAACCGGTCGCTGGCGATCACGATGCGCGCCTCGATCAGCACCTGCCGGATCGGCGTGTCGATCTGCCGGACGATCTTGCGCACCTCTTCCAGGCGCGCGCCGACGTGTCGGTGACGAACAGGATGTTGAGCGCGGGTCGATGATCGCCACGCCCCGCTTGGAGATGATCGAGCCCTGGCCGCCCGTGGTCGCCGTCTGCCCGGCCCCGGCCCCGTCCGCCTGCTGCCGGTTGCTGGTGATGAGGTTGAGGATGTCCTGCGCCTTGATGTAGTTCAGCTGGAACGACTCGGACACCAGCGGCTCGAGCTCGCCGATCTGGATCGCGTTCTCGAGGCACCTGCTTCTCCTTCAACGCCAGCTCTTCCCGCGGCGCGCACGTTGCCGTTCTTGCGCATGTCGGGCCCTTCGTCTGCAGGATGATGTGTGGTCCACGGGATGTCCTTCCAGGCTGGCGATCAGGCTGCCCTGCACGGTGTCGCTCGTGATGATGTTGACCCCGTGAGGATGACCGCCCGGACTTCCACGTTCTGGAAATTGAGCAACTTCTCGCGCGCCCAGCTTGGAGCGCGAACCCGTCTTGTTCCGGGTCTTCTGGACGAACTGACCTCGAGGATGAACCGGTTGTCCGTCTGGTACGCGGAGTGCTCCCACAGGCCCTTGGGCTCGATCACCATGCGCGCGTTGCCGCCCTGCGGGAAGGTGTCGACGGTCAGCACCGGCGTGCCGAAGTCGGCGACGTCGATCCGGCGCTCGAGGTTGCGCGGCAGCGTCGTCTTGAGGAAGTCGACGACGAGCGTCCGTCCCTGCTGCCGGATGTCGATGCCGGCCGTGGCGTCGGACAGGTCGACGATGATGCGGCCTTCGCCGTTGCGGCCGCGGCGGAAGTCGACGTCGCGCAGCGCGTGCTGCGCGTCGCCGCTCTTCGCCTCGGCGAACCGCTGGACCGCGTCGGTGCCGGGCTTGATCGCCTCCTGGTCGTTCAGCGTGACCACGACCGTGTTGCCCTCGACCTGGGTGTCGAACGTCTGCGGCTTGTTCAGGTTGAACACGACGCGCGTGCGGTTGCCGGCCTGGATCACGTTGAGGCTGCGCAGCCCCGCCTCGTCGACCGCCTTCTGGGTAGTGCCGAGGCCGTTGCCGGTGTCGAGGAAGTCGAGCGCGATGCGCGGCGGGCTCTGGATGGCGAAGCTCGCCGGCGGGTTGGCCGGCGGGCTCTTGAGCTGGAACCGGACGACCACGCGGCCGGAGCTCGCGCGCGAAACGGTGACGCCGTCGAGGCTGTTGCCCGCCTGCCCGAAGGCGATCCCGGCGAAGGCGGTCGCGAGCAGCGCGACGAGCGCAGCCGCCCAGCCTCGTCGACCGCCCGCCGTCGACCGGAAAAGTCGGTTGCCGTTGAACGCGCTCATCTTTGCTTCCCCTGTGCTCGTGGATCGGCCTGCTGCAGCTGCAGCGTGCTCGACCGCTCGGTCCAGTCGCCGGCGCCATCCTGCACCAGCTCGCGCAGCTTGACCTCGTTCTCGACGATGCCGGTCACGACGCCGTAGTTCTGGCCGACGTAGTTGCCCGCGCGGATCTGATAGACGTCCCGCTCCGGCGTGCGGACCAGCGCGTAGACGGTCTTGTTCTTCTCGAGCGTCCCGACCATCGTCAGCGACTCGAGCGGGAACGCCTCGAGCGGCTCCTTGCGCCGGGTCAGGTCCGGCGCGAGCTTGGACGCCCCTTTCGTCGGCTCGATCTTCCGCGGCTTGAACGGATCGGGCAGGTCGAACGCGTTGTACGCGAACGGCTCGTACGGCTTGATCTGCGGCAGCGGATCGAGCTTGCCGCGCGCGCCCTTGCCCTGCTCCGCCATCCAGGCCCGCAGGTCCTGGTGGGACTCGCCGCCGCACGCGGACAGCCAGAGCGCCGCCATGACGACCGGAAGGACGCGCCACCTCATTTCCGGGCCTTCGCCTTCTCCTTCGCCTTCGCGGCCGCACGCTGGGCCGCGATCTCCTCCTCGTCGAGGTAGCGGAAGGTCTTCGCCTCGACGTCGAGGGCCAGCACGCCCTTCTCGTTGGCGATCTGCACGTCGTTCAGCGTGACGATCCGCGGCAGCTGGGCGACGTCGCTCGCGAAGGCGCCCATGTCGTGGTACGTCCCGGTGATCCTGATCTTGATCGGCAGCTCGGCGTAGAAATCGGCCATCTTCTCCTGCGGCGCCGGCCGGAACAGCTCGAACTGCAGGCCGCGGCCCAGCCCTGCCTGGTTGATGTCGGTGAGCAGCGCGTCGATTTCGGCGCGGTTCGGCAGCTGCTTGACCAGCGCTCCGAACGACTGCTCGACTTCGTTCAGCTGCTGCACGTACAGCTCGAAGTTGATCGCCTTGGCCTTCTTCTGCCCGTACTGGTCCTTGAGCTTCACCTCCTCCGCCTCGGCCGCCTCGAGCGCGTCCCACTGGTCGCGCCAGTCGAGAAAGTAGCCCGCCACGAGGATCGACGTGACGATCGCCGTGAGGATCAGGATCTTCGGCAGCAGCGGCCAGCTGCCGGCATCGCGCAGGTTCAGCCGGCGGAGTTCTTCGAGGTTCATCCGAGCCTCGCGGTTCCAGGCGCCGCCGCCTTGGTCTTGGCCGGCCCGGCGGGCGTTCCGGGCGCGCCCTTGGCCTCGGCCGGCGCCGCACGCTTGATCTGGAACGTCATGGTGAAATTGTTGATCTTGAGGTCGCGGTTCGTCTGGCCGGGCGCCTGGACGAGCTTGATCTCGACGAGCTCAGGGCGCGTGAGCCACGGCGACGCCTCGAGGTTGCGCATCAGCGTCGACACCCGGGCGTTGGACTGCGCGTACCCGGTGACCGTCACTTTCGCCCCCTGCTGGCGCACGCTCGACAGGTAGATGCCGTCCGGCAGCTGCCGGACCAGCTGGTCGAGCAGGTGCACGGCCTCGCTGCGGTTGCCCTGCAGCGTCTCGACGACCTGCTTGCGCGCCAGCACCGCCTGGATCTGCTCGCGCAGCCGGTCGATCTCCTTGATCTGCTCGTCGAGCTTGGCGATCTCCTTCTTGAGCAGCCCGTTGCGGTCCTTCTGCGTCTCGATCTGTCCGGCGAGGACCCCGTGCACCAGCGCCACGATGGCGAGCCCCAGCACCGCGAGCGACACGGCGAGCGAGATGAACTGGCGCTGCCGTGCCTGGCGCTTCTGCTCCCGGTGCGGCAGCAGGTTGATGCGGACGCCGGCCATTACTCGAAGCTCCGCAGCGCGAGCCCGGTGGCGATCAGCAGCATCGGCGCGTCCTGCGCGAGCTGCCGCGGCCGGATGCGGTCGGACGCCTGCATCGCGGCGAACGGGTTGGCGACGACGGTGGCCACGCCGGCGCGCTTGGCGACCAGCTCGTCGATTCCCGGCAGCGCGGCGCAGCCGCCCGCCAGCACGACCTGGTCGACCTGGTTGTGCGACGTCGACGTGAAGAAGAACTGCAGCGCCCGCGTGATCTCCAGCGCGAGCGTCTCCATGAACGGTTGCAGCACGTCGCTGTCGTAGTTCTCGGGCAGGCCCTGGTTCTTCTTCGCCGACTCGGCCTCCTCGGGCGACAGGTTGAACGCGCGCTGGATGTCCTGCGTCAGCTGGTTGCCGCCGAACGCCTGGTCGCGGGAGAACAGGAACTGGTTGTTGCGCAGCACGTAGAAGTGCGTCACGTGGGCGCCGATGTCGACCAGCGCGATGTTCTGGTCGCGGCCGTTGGCGGGCAGCGACGGCGCGATGAGGCCGAACACCTCCTGCGTCGCGTACGACTCGACGTCCATCACCCGCGGCTTCAGGCCGGCCGCCTCGGCGATGGCGACGCGGTCCTCGACCTTCTCCTTGCGCGAGGCGGCGATCAGGACCTCGACCTCCTCGGGGTTGTTGGGCGCCGGCCCCAGCGTCTGGAAGTCGAGGTTGACCTCGTCGAGCGCGAAGGGTATGTACTGGTTCGCCTCGGCCTCGACCGTGAGCTCGAGCTCCTCCTCCTTCTGCCCGGACGGCACGATGATCTTCTTCGTGATGACCATGGCGGCAGGCAGAGCCATCGCGATGTTGCGGTTGCGGCTGCCGAGGCGCTTCCAGCCCCGCTTCAGGGCGTCGCTGACCTGGTCGAGGTTGGCGATGTTGCCGTCGGTGACGGTGTCCTTGGGTAGCGGCTCGATGGCGTACCGCTCGAGCCGGAACGTTCCCTTGCCCGTTTGCGACAACTCGATCAGCTTGATCGAGGTCGAAGCGATATCGACCCCGATCAACGATGGGGACTTTGTTTTGAACAAGTCCAGGGCGGTGGAGAGCTTTTCGGCAAGCATGGCGCCTCTGCGGCCAGATGCTGACAAATTACATTAAACTCTGGCAGCAACTATGGGCCTTGTCAAACTGTTTACCATATTGAGCTGCGATTGTTGCACCGCGACCCGTACACTTTCAGCAACAGTCGTCACTAACGCAACTTTTATTCCTCCGTGCTAAGGCGCTGGCTCGTCTATCTCGCCTCGGTCGCCGTCGGGCTCGCCGTCGTCGGTGCCCTGCTGGGCGCATTCGTGCTGGCGTTGCTGTGGCCGACGCTGCCGTCGCTGGAGGCGCTCACCGACTACCAGCCGAAGATCCCGCTGCGGGTCGTTTCCGCGGAAGGCGAACTTTTGGGCGAATTCGGGGAGGAGCGGCGTGCCGTGATCACTATCCGGGAAGTGCCGGATGTGATGAAACAGGCCATTTTGGCGGCGGAAGATGAACGTTTCTATCAGCATGGCGGTGTCGACTACGTTTCGATCGCCCGTGCGGCGCTGGCCAACCTGGCCTCCGGCACCCAGCAGGGGGCGGGGACCATCACGATGCAGGTTGCCCGCAACTTCTTCCTGACCCGGGAGAAAACCGTCACCCGGAAGCTGCGCGAGGTCCTGCTCGCGTGGAAAATCGAGGCCAACCTCACCAAGGACGAGATTCTCGAGCTCTACGTCAACCAGATCTTCCTCGGGCAGCGGGCGTACGGCTTCGCCGCCGCCTCCCAGATCTACTACGGCCGGCCGCTGAAGGACATCGGGGTGCCGGAGGCGGCGATGCTGGCCGGCCTGCCCAAGGCGCCGTCCGCCTACAACCCGGTGACCAACCCCAAGCGCGCCAAGACCCGCCAGCTCTACGTGCTTCGGCGCATGCACGAGCTCCGGTTCATCAGCGACGCCCAGTATCAGGAAGCACAAACTGCGCCACTGAATGTGCGACAAGGTGTGCGCGACACTCTGCCCACCCACGCCGAGGCGGTCGCCGAAATGGCGCGGCAGGTGGTGTTCGACGCCTACGGCGAAGACGCGTACACGAAGGGCATCACCGTGTGGACGACGGTCCGGAAGCCCGACCAGGAGGCCGCGTACGCCGCAGTCCGCCGCGGCGTGCTCGACTACGACCGCCGCCACGGCTACCGGGGGCCGGAGGGCTTCGTGCAGCTGCCGGCCGACACCGCGGAGCAGGAGGCCGTGCTCGACCGGGTCTTCCAGGAGACCGCCGACAGCGACAACCTCGTCCCGGCGGTCGTGCTGGACGCCGGGCCGGCCGAGGTGCGCGCGGCGATGGCCAGCGGCGACGCAGTCGTGATCAGCGGCGACGGACTCAAGTTCGCGGCCCGCCACCTCACCGACAAGGTCCCGGCCGCCCAGCGCATCCGCCGCGGGGCCGTCGTCCGCCTGGCGCGCGACGACAAGGCCCGCTGGGCGATCGCGCAGCTGCCGCAGGCCGAGGCCGCGCTCGTGGCGATCTCCCCGCTCGACGGTGCCATCCTGGCGCTGACCGGCGGCTTCGACTGGGAGCGCAACAAGTTCAACCACGTGACGCAGGCGCAGCGCCAGCCGGGGTCCGCGTTCAAGCCCTTCATCTACTCGGCGGCGCTGGAGAAGGGATTCTCGCCGGCGACCGTCGTCAACGACGCGCCGTTCTTCGTACCGGCCGCGCAGACGGGCAGCGAGGACTGGGAGCCCAAGAACTACGACGGCAAGTTCGAGGGCCCGATGCGCCTGCGCACGGCGCTCGCCAAGTCGAAGAACCTCGTCACCGTGCGCGTGCTGCAGGCCATCGGCCCGCAGTACGCGCAGGACTACATCACGCGCTTCGGATTCGACCCGAAGCTGCACCCGCCGTACCTGACGATGGGGCTAGGCGCGGGCTCGGTCACGCCGCTGCAGATGGCGGTCGGCTACGCGGTCTTCGCGAACGGCGGCTACCGGGTCGCGCCGTACCTGATCGGCCGCGTGACCGACGCCAGGGGCAACGTGCTGTCCGAGGCGAAGCCCGTGGTCGCCGGCGAGAGCGCGGAGCGCGCGATCGACCCGCGCAACGCTTTCGTGATGACGACGATGCTGCGCGACGTCGTCACGTACGGCACCGCGACCCGCGCCCAGTCGCTCGGCCGGCGCGACCTGGCCGGCAAGACCGGCACCACGAACGAGAACGTCGACGCGTGGTTCTGCGGGTACAACGCGGCGGTCGTCGGCGTGGCGTGGATCGGCTTCGACCAGCCGAAGTCGCTCGGCGCCAACGAGACCGGGGCGCTCGCGGCGCTGCCGATCTGGATCAACTTCATGCAGCGCGGGCTGAAGGGCGTGCCCGAGAAGCCGCTCGACGTCCCCGACGGCGTCGTCTCGGTGCGCATCAACGAGGCGACCGGCCTGCGCGACGACGCGAGCGGCCTGTCGGAGTGGTTCTTCGCGGAGTTTCCGCCCCGGGGCCGCGACGAGGCGCTGGCGCCGAACGTACCGGGCCGCGCGCCGCAGGACGTGCGCGACCAGCTCTTCTAGGCCCCGCGTGGCCGAGCGCGACCGCACGCCGGCACGGGGACGCGCGCACGCGCCCGACGGCCGCGGCGCGCACAACCGCGCGCGGATCGCGCACGCGGCGGCGCGGCTGATCGCCGAGCACGGCATCACCGACTGGTCGCTCGCCAAGCGCAAGGCCGTGCGGCAGCTGATGCTCCCGGATCGCGAGGCGCTGCCGGGCGACGACGAGGTCGCCGCCGCGCTGGCGGACCACCACGCGCTCTTCGGCGGCGACGCGCACGCGGCGGCACTGGCCCGCCAGCGCGAGGAGGCGCTGCGCTGGATGCGCCGCCTCGCCGCGTTCGCGCCGCGCCTCACCGGCGGCGTGGCCGCCGGATGGGCGACCGAGCACAGCGACATCCGGCTGGCGCTCGTCGCCGCCGACGCGAAGCTCGTCGAGATCGCGCTGCTGGACGCGGGCGTGGCCTATCGCGCCATGCAATCCGACCGCGACGGCGCGGCCGAGCTGTTCATCGCCACGCCCGCCGGCGGCGTGCGGCTGTCCGTGCGCGCGCCGGAGGATGCCCGCCAGCGCCCGCGGCGCGACCGCCACGGGCAGGAGGAGTTGTCGCTCGACGAGGCGGGGGTTGTCGCGCTGCTGGGTCGGGCCCCGGCGAGTCCGCTTCCGCGCGACGGTACCTGACGGGTCGCCGTCAGGCAGCACCCCGTCCGGGTCTGGTCATGCGGGCGCTCGGGTCACGCCCCCGCGCCCCCGCGCGCTGCGCCGGAAATTGGGGTCAGAGCTGTAATACTGGCGCGTGGTGATGATGACCGATGGGCAGTGGCTTCCCGCGCCAGTATTACAGCTCTGGTAGACGGCGGTCGGCATTCCAAACGTATCCTTGACGCGGCGAACGATGTCGAGGTACGGCATCCCGGGCTTGACCATCACCATGTCGGCGCCCTCGCGGATGTCGAGGTGGACCTCCCACAGCGCTTCGTCGGTGTTGGCCGGGTCCATCTGGTACGTGTACTTGTTGCCGCCCGCGAGGTTGCCCGCCGAGCCGACGGCGTCGCGGAACGGCCCGTAGAACGACGACGCGTACTTCGCCGAGTAGGCGAGGATCCGCGTCAGCTCGCAGCCCGCGCCGTCGAGCGTGGCGCGCACGGCGCCGATGCGCCCGTCCATCATGTCGGACGGCGCGACCATGTCCGCCCCGGCCTCGGCGTGGCAAAGCGCCTGCTTGGTCAGCGCCGCGACGGTCGCCTCGTTCAGCACGTAGCCGGCGTCGTCGATCAGGCCGTCCTGGCCGTGGCTCGTGTACGGGTCGAGCGCCACGTCGGTGATCACGCCCAGCTCCGGAAAGCGCTCCTTCAGCGCGCGCACCGTGCGCGGCACCAGCCCCTCCGGGTGCCACGCGGCCGCGGCGTCGAGCGACTTCTGCTCCTGCGGCACGACCGGGAACAGCGCCATCGCGGGCACGCCGAGCGCCAGGCAGCGCTCGGCATCCGCGAACAGCAGGTCGATGCTCTTGCGCGCGACGCCGGGCAGCGACGGAACCGGCTCCTCGCGCCGCGCGCCGTCGACGACGAACACCGGATAGATGAAGTCGTCGGCCGAAAGGCGCGTCTCGCGCATCATCCGGCGCGAAAAGTCGTCGCGGCGCATCCGGCGCGGCCGCTTGACGGGGAACTTGCCGGTGAACGAAAAGCTCATCCGAACCTCCCGGGGCGATGCCCCATTATCCCGCCACGCC
The DNA here is from genome assembly GCA_044223185.1 of Casimicrobiaceae bacterium. Lineage (GTDB taxonomy): Bacteria > Pseudomonadota > Gammaproteobacteria > Burkholderiales > Casimicrobiaceae > VBCG01. The sequence continues at coordinate 29,964 of JBGAMF010000037.1, forward strand.
GCCCGGGCACGCGAGCCGCCCCGCCCGGCGGCCGGTCAATGCGAGCCGAGCCAGCGGTGCTGGCGTGCCATCCGCGAAAGTGCGGCGAAGCCGCGGTTGCCCTGCTGCGCCGCCTGCGCCTGCAGACGCAGCAGCAGCTCGGCGGTGACGAGCGCGTCGCCCGCCGCCGTGTGCCGCGACGCGGTCTCGATGCCGTAGCGCGCGAGCCAGTCGTCGAGGCTGCGCTCGCCGCGCTTGTGCTGCTCCGGGTGCAGCGCCGCGGCGAGCTCCGCGACGTCGAGCCACCGTGCCGGCGCCGCGCCCGCACCCGCGGCGGCGAACGCGCGCGCCAGCACCGTGCGGTCGAAGCTCGCGTGGAAGCCGACGCACGGTGCGCCCGCCACCCAGGCGGCGAATGCCTGCATCGCGTCGGCAAGCGGAATGCCCGCACGCTGCGCGCCCCAGCCGATGCCGTGGATCGCCACGTTCTCGGCGTCGCCGGCGGCTTCGTGCCGCAGCACGACCTCGAAGCTGTCGCCGATGCGGATGCCGTCCGCGTCCACGGCCACTGCGCCGACCGCGAGCAGCGCGTCGCGCTGCGGATCGAGCCCCGACGTCTCGGTGTCGACGACGACCCAGCGCTCGGGGTGAGCGTCGGCGCGCCGCCACAGTCCGGTCAGGTGCTCGCGCAGCCGGTGGACGAGCGTCACGGGTAGTCGACTTCCAGTCGCTGCTGGATCCGGCGCACCTGCCGCAGCGACTCCTTCAGGATGCGCCGGTCGAGCTCGGACACGCTCGCCAGCGGGAGCAGGTTCGGGTTGGCCGACGGCGGCAGCTCGTGCGTCATCCGCCGGTGCTGCGTGCGCAGCCGCAGCATCTGCAGGTACTCGAACGCGTCGCACCAGTTGACGAGGTCCTCGGCGACGATCCCGAGCCTGCCCGCGGCCTCGCGGAGGCGCTCGAGCGTGCCGGTCGTCGTGACGCCGGTCGCGAGCGCGAAGATCCGCGCGGCGTCGGTGATCGGCATGCTGCCGTAGAGCTTGAGGTCGATGCCCTCGACCCCGCTCGCGTCCTCGGCCGGCACCAGCTCGCCGCGCCACGACAGCGGCGGCCGGTTGCGCCGCGCGTTGTCGCTCATCTGCTTCAGGAACCGCGGGTTCTTCTGCGCGCGTGCCGCGATGTCCGCGCGCAGCGCCTCGGCCAGCGGCGCCGCGCTCCACAGCGGACGGAAGTCGAAGAAGATGTTGGACGCGAGCAGGCTCTCCGGGTCGCCGCGGTCGATCCAGCGCGCGAACGCGTTCACCCACTCCGGCAGCGACAGGCACCAGTTCGGGTTCATCGCCATGACCCCGCCCTTGCACAGCGGAAAGCCGCAGCGGTCGAGCGCCTCGTTCACCGCGCGAGCGAACGGCAGCAGCCGCTCGCGCACGACGTCGTCGGGGGGCGCAGGGTCGTTCGCCGCGAAGATGAGGCCGTTGTCCTGGTCGGTGGCGATCGTCTGCTCGCCGCGGCCCTCCGACCCCAGCCCCAGCCAGCACACGGTGACGCCGGCCAGATCGTACGACGGCGCCGTGAGTTCGAGCACGCGCACGGTCAGCCGGTCGTTGAGGCTCGAGATCATCCGCGTCAGCGGCCCGCTGCCGACACCCTGCGCCACCAGCGCGTGCGACAGCGCGCGGATGTCCGCCGCGCACTGGACGAGCGTCGGCAGGTCGTGCGCGCGGCGCAGCGCGGACGACAGCTCGCGCACCGAGAGGCGGTGCAGGTGGAAGAGGTCGCGCTCCGAGACGACGCCGGCCACCCGCCCATCCCCTTCGGTGACGACGACGTGCCGGATGCCGCTCTGCGCCATGACGAGGGCGGCGTCGGCCGCGGTCGCGTCCGCGTGCAGCGCGATCGCGGGCGCGCTCATCACGTCGCCGATCGCCGAGGCGAGGCTGCGCCGCGGCAGCACGACGCGCCCGATCACGTCCTGCCGCGTGAAGATGCCGAGCGGCCTGCCGTCCCCGCCGACGACCGGCAGCGACCCGATCCGGCGCTCCTCCATCGTCGCCAGCGCACGATCGAGCGCCGTATCCGGCGCCACCGTGATCGGCGCCGAGCGCAGCAGGGCTCCGAGCCGCGTGCTCATGTCGTGCCGGCCCGTCATCCCGCCGACGTACTCGGCCTGCACCTGCGCGCGCAGGAGGTCAAGCAGGTGGGCGAGCCCGCGCGTGCAGAAGTCGCGGAACGGCGCCGAGCGCGCGACGAGCGCGTCGAACTCGGCCGCCGAGAACACGAGGCAGAACACGTCCTGCACCGCGCGGTAGACCGACGTGACGCCGCGGCGGCCCAGCAGGGCGCCCAGCGGGAACATCTCGCCGGCCGTCAGCTCCCACAGGCCGACGGCGAGCCCCTCGGCACCCGGCCGCTCGCCGCGCACCGTGCCCTGCTTGACGATGTAGCAGTGCTCCGGCCGCTGCGCGCCCGGCGTGAGGATCGTGTCGCCCGGCGCGAAGTAGGTGAGGCGCGCCGCGCGCACGACGCGCTCGACGTCGGCGTTGTCCATCTCGGCGAACGGCGCGTGCGGGCGCAGCGCCTGCGCGAGTCCGCCGACGACGGTGGAAGCGGGGCTGAACGTGGAGGACATGGCGAAGCGCGATGGGGCGAAGTTGACGGCGCCCCGTACCGCCCGGGCGGAACGGGAACTCGCGGGCCCGGCCGCCGGTCAGAGCATGCGGACGTTGAACGTCTCCCGCCACCCTCCCTTGAGCGGGTGCCCGCCGGCGGCTCCCCCCGCGGCGGGTCTTTCAAGGCCCCGCGTCACTCCCCTTGACCGCGGGGCCTTTCTTTGGCGGCACGGTCCGCGTCGCTATTCTGCCACGCTCCGTCCGGAATCCACGCGGCGATCGTGGTCTCGGCCTCGGGCACGCCCAGGCGCGTCGCCGCCGAGAACGGCTGGACGACGACGTTCGGCGCGGCGGGCGGGAACGCGTCGCGCAGTTGCGCGGCGATCGTCGTCACCGCGGCACGCTGCGCCGCCGTACCGAGCTTGTCGGCCTTGGTGGCGAGGATGAGCACGGGCCGCGACGTGCGGACGAACTCCGCGAGCACCGCGAGGTCGAGGTCCTTCAGCCCGTGGCGGGCGTCGACGACCAGCACGAGCGCGACGAGGCTGGGCCGCGTCGTCACGTACTGCCACAGGAAGTCCTGCCAGCCGCGCTTGACGGCCTTCGCGACCGCCGCGTACCCGTAGCCCGGCAGGTCGGCGACGAGCGCGCCGCCGCCGCGCAGCGCGAACAGGTTGATCTCGCGCGTGCGCCCGGGCGTCCGGCTCGCAAAGGCAAGCCGGGTGCGATTCGCAAGCGCGTTGATGGCGCTCGACTTGCCCGCGTTCGAGCGCCCGGCGAACGCGATCTCCGGCACGCCGGGCGCGGGCAGCTGCGCCGCCTGCGCGGCGCCGGTCAGGAACTGCGCGCCCACCAGCGGGTGCGGCGCGGCCGCGTCCGGTCGCCCGGCGCCCGCCGCTTTGGCCGGCCGGCGGGACTCCGTTACAATAGCGTGTTTTTTCAAGGCGACTCCGTGTCGCTGCCGCGTCGCGCGCCGGCCCACGCCGGAAGGCGGCCGCATCTTCCCGAGGGAGCACGAAGTATGGATCGCACGTCGTTGCTGGCCGTCTTGTCGCTGTCGGCGCTCGTCGCCGTTGCGCCGGCGGCCATGGCGCAGGGTGCGGGCAAGCCGGATCTCGCCAAGGCGAAGCAGATCGCGGAAACCGTGTGCGCCGCGTGCCACGGCGCGGACGGCAACAGCGCCACTCCCGTGAATCCGAACATCGCCGGACAGGGCGCGGAGTATATCAGCCGGCAGTTGCAGCACTTCAAGGCGGGAATCCGCGTCAACCCGATCATGCAGGGCATGGCGGCGCCGCTGACCGACGCCGACATGGTCGCGCTGGGCGTCTACTTCTCGCAGCAGAAGCCGAAGCTCCTGGCGGCGAAGGACGCGAGCCTCGTCGCGACCGCCCAGTCGCTGTACCGCGCGGGCGATGCCGCCAGCGGCCTGCCCGCGTGCTCGGCCTGCCACTCGCCCAACGGCGCAGGAATCCCGAAGAACTACCCGCGGCTGTCCGGACAGCACGCCGACTACACGCTGGCGCAGCTGAAGGCGTTCCGCGCCGGCGAGCGCGGCAACGACAAGGACGGCAAGGACGTCCAGGGCCGCGTGATGGCGGCGGTCGCGCAGCGGATGACCGACGCGCAGATGAAGGCGCTGGCCGACTACGCCGCGGGCCTGCGGTAGCGGGACCAAAACACTGTGCGCTGCGCGCTCCGTGTTTCGGTCCCGAAGGCAGTCAGCGCGCAAGGCTTGGGGCG